>CANRSN010000012.1 GCA_947642455.1 uncultured Clostridiaceae bacterium | reverse complement strand
ATTTATGCTACTTATTATAACTATTGCTACCAATAATATAACTAATATTATTGATATTATAACTACTAGCTTCCCATTTTCTTTTTTTGGTGGTTTAGTTGCTACCCCCCCCCGATTTTCTTACGCCCTCAACGGTTTTGCGATTTTCTTTTTCTTTCATTTTTATTCCTCCTTTGATTGTTTCTGTTATTTTCCTACATATTTATTCATAGTTTACACTACTTTTTATTTTTGACTATAGTAAAATTCTCTTTATTAAATTTTCAATTTGCTTATTATGCTTTTTTGTTTTGCACATTTTTTAGAATATCTTTAAATAAAATGCTTTTCTTTTATATTAAAACATTTTGCTCTAGGTTTTGCAAGTCTTTTTCTAAAAAAATTCAGAGAGTCTATTCAGATGTCTTATACTATCTGCTGTGTTATTAATATTTAGGCAGAATATAAATTTTGCTTACCTCTGAATGGTTACAATTCAGAAACTTAAATTAATATGTGTCATAGACATTTATGATATTTTGTGCTAGAATAATATAAGTTAAAAATGTAGAAAAAATAAAAGGAGGATACAAAACATGAAAGTAAATAATTATTTAAAAGAATATATTGAAAACAATATATTTCCTGTGTATTCTAAAAATGAGCCAGCACATAATATTGACCATATAAAATATGTGATCAATAGAAGTTTTAAATTTGCTGATACTGTACCAAATATAAATTATGATATGGTATATACAATTGCAGCTTATCACGATATTGGACATCATATCGATCCTAAAAGGCATGAAATCATCTCTGGAAAAATAATGTCAGAAGATGAAAACTTAAAAAACTTCTTTTCAGATGAAGAATTAAAAATTATTAAAGAAGCTATTGAAGACCATAGATCATCTTCTGACCATGACCCCAGAAGCATTTATGGTAAAATAGTTTCAACAGCAGATAGAAATAATACCGTAGAAGCTTGCTTAAGAAGAAGTTTTACTTATGGTAAGAAACTTGAGCCTAACTGTTCTGATGATGAACTATTTGAAAGAGCCTATAAACATCTTAAAATGAAATTTGGAGAAAATGGATATGCTAAATTTTTCTTTAAAGATGAAGAATATGAGAATTTCTTAAAAGAGCTTAGAGAATTATTAGCAGATAAAAAGTTGTTTATAGAAACTCAAAGAGCTTATATAAATAAATTGAAGAATAGTTGTAGCAACTCACAGGAAGTATAAATCAAAGAATTTTAATGGATATTTGTGCATTTTAAATAAAAATGTTTGGCAAAGCTTTTATATATCAGGAAAGCATAACAATTTGTTATGTTTTCCTAGTATATAATATAAGTCTGTAAAAGATTAGACATATAAATGTCAAGAATCTGTTACAGACTTTTTATTTTTTATGATAAAGGTTACTGTTAAGTACAAAATTTAATAAGCATAATTAATTGTGAACCTTTTAGTTCATTATTTCAATTCTTTTCTATTATTTTGAATTATTTGCAACGCATTTACAAGAGAGTCTTCTATATTTTGAAGAATATTATCTGCATAATCTTTTGTTCCTTTTGAAATTTCTCTTGACATTTCATTTGCAGTTTCTATAATTTCTGCCTTTTGTTCATATGCTTTTCTAGTAATTTCATGTTCATCTATCATAGAAATAATTCTATTTTCTGCTTCCTTGACAATATCGTCTGCTTCTTTTTGAGCCTCTACTAATATTCGTTGCCTTTCTTCTTTTACCCATTTTGCTTGTTTTAGTTCATCTGGCAACTTTATTCTTATTTCCTTTATTATTTCTAATATTTCTTCTTTATCAACAACACTTTTTGCTGAAAAAGGTATTGTTTTACTATTTTCTAACATTTCCTCTATTGTTTCTAATAATGTAAATATTTCCATGACTAGCCCCTTTCACATAAGAACATTAATTTTACTCTTCCATACTTTCTTATCTTTTTTATTTCTATTTTAAGATTTTGTTTTTCTATTTCTTGTAATTCTCTATTTTCATCATCTGTTTCTAATACTACAATTGCATCTTTAGATAATAATTTTAAGTCTAATATTCTTTTTAATGCATCTACTGCTATATTTAATCTATATGGTGGATCTAAAAATATAATGTTAAATTTTTCAGTTAATTCTTTCAAACATATTTTATAATCTTTATTTATTACAATAGATTTGTCTTCAAAATGAGTTTTTTGTACATTTTGTTTTAATATTTTTGTTGTTTCATATGACTTTTCACAAAATATGCACTTACTTGCCCCTCTGCTTATACTTTCTAAGCCTAATGCTCCACTTCCTGCAAATAAATCTAAAACATTAGCATCTTCTATATAATTTTGTATTATGCTAAATAATGCTTCTTTTACTCTGTCTAGAGTTGGCCTTGTTGATGTACTTTCTATTGTATTTATTTTTGTTCCTCTTGCTATTCCACTTATTATTCTCAAGTTCTTTGCTCCTTGTTTTTTATATTTATATTTTATATGTTTTTGCCCATATGTCAATATTATTAATAGAAATGTAATATTTATTTAATCCAATTGTAACACTTTTACATTTCTGTAACATATAGAGGTATTATACTACATTATTTTTTATTTTGCAACACAGCTGAATTCTAAGCCAAAAATGGTACAATTTGTTACAATTCATAGTTTGAAATTAGAAGTCAATAAGCAATATAATATTTATTTTGTCGAAGTTTTTTACTGGCTTCGCCAATCGCTCTGGGTCATGTCCACTCTGGGAGCTTCCCTGCGCAAAACTTCTAGAAATAAATATTATATTGCTTAGATAGTTAATTAATATCTATGAATTGTAACAAATTATACCATTTTTTGCTGAATTCTAAGTTTCGGCATTTTCTGAAATAGCAAGTTTTAGGCTTAAAGTATTTCTTACCAGAATATTAATATTTATTTTTGCAAAGTTCTTTACTGGCTTCGTAGGTAGCTCTGGGTCATGTCCACTCTGGGAGCTTCCCTGCGCAGAACTTTTTAAAAATAAATATTAATATTCTGTGTAAATTTTTAATAAATATAGCCTAAAACTTGCTATTTCAGAAAATACCGAAACTCAAAAGTTAAATCAATTAATATTTTTAAAAAAATCCCCAGTAACACTGAGGATTTGTACATTTTATTCTTTATTTAAATCTTTTATTAATTCTAATTGTGAAATTAGTAAAGACTCCATTTTCGCTTTGTAAACATCAAATTGTTTTTTTACATCTTCTAACTCTTTTTTCTTTAGTAATATTTCTTGACCTAAATCTTCTACTGATTTTCTAGCATTTCCTTCTGCATCTTTTATAATTTGCTCTGCTTGTTGTCTTGCAACATCTCTTACTTCTTCAGCTGTTGTTTGAGCCATTACTAAAGTACTTTGTAATGTATCTTCTATAGTTTTATAGTGCACTAAGCTTTTTTCTAATTCTTCAACTCTCACTTTTAATTCATTGCTCTGTTTATATGCTTTTTCATAATCATTTGTTAGTTCATCTAAAAATTCATCAACTTCATCAACACTATAACCATTCATCATCTGCTTTGAGAATTTTTTATTTTCTATATCTAATGGTGTTAACATATTTTTCCTCCATCTTTGTTTTATGTAATTTTAGCAAATAGAATGTTCTATCTATGATATTAATTATTTTTTAACCATGAAACAGATAATTTCCCTGGTAATTCACCTCTAGCCATTTCATTTGTAATATCATAATTATATGGAGCAATTAAAAATATTGAATTAGATACTTTTTGCATATGACCATCTAATGCATGAACTGCACCACTAATAACATCTACAATACGTCTTGCTACATCCTTATTCACATATTCTAAATTTACAATTATTGATTTTTTTTCTTTTAGTAAATCACAAATTGTCTCTGATTGTTCAAAAGTAGTTGGTTGTGAAATCACCATTTTAACTTGTTGTTGTGCTGGCATATTTACAACTTTTCCGCTACGCTTATTCCAAAAACCTCTTGCTTCTTCTTCTTCCTCTTCATCATCTTGTTCAACTTCTTCTATATCTTCTACATCTTCATATTCCTCTTCTTCTTGTTCCATTCCTATAAAATCCATTAATTTACTCATAATAGCTCCTGCCATCTATAAAACCTCCTAATTTATTTTCCTTTGTAATCAACTGCTAATAGTATCTAACTTTTTTTGCATATTGTCAAGTATTTTTCGTAATGTAATAATAACTTAATATGTGTGTAATATTTTTGTAATATTTTTATTAAATCCTACCTATAAAAGTATTTCATCATATAGACCTATCTTTCTAGTTAAGTCAATTTGCTCTTCTGGTATTCCTTTTTCCGTTAATTCGTTATATTTCGTGTAATTTTTTATAATAGAATAATTTTCATTTTGCCTTAATACTTGTACATATATTTTATCTGTATAATTTGCTCTTTTTCTTATAATATAGGCTACATCATTTTCATATTTTAAAGCTGAATTTGGTACTTTTAAACCACTAGCATTCCACCATATAACGTCTACTGAAATTTTTCTATAATTTATTAAATCTTCTATTGATTTGTCTATTTTAAATACAATTAAAATTTCCTTTGAACTTTCTTTTGAAGTATATTCAATTTCTGCTGTTACTTCTTGTGAATTGTATAATCTTAAGGTAACCTTTTCTCCAACAACAGAGTCTAACGCTTTTTCAGATGTTAATATACATGCTATATAGCAATTAAAATTATCTATTATTTTTCCACTTTCTTCACTTGTACTTATAACTTGACCTGTTCTTAGATTCAATCCCTCTAAAGTCTTTTTTGTTATTTTTCCAAAATCTGCTGGGCTTAAAATTTCTTCTAATCCATCTACTCTATATGATACTATTCCTGCTTGTGATGCTTTTACATATTCTGATCCTGAATTTAGCTGATTTTCATATCCATTTCTTTCTTCTATTAAACTTTTCAAATATGAACCTGCTGGACTTAAGTCTCCTGCAATTTTAGCTTTTTTAGTAATATAATCATTTATTTCTTTTTTTAATTCAGATACTTTTTGTAAATTATTAATTTCATATATTGAGTTTAGCTTTTCTTGTATTTGATTTTCTAATAACTTAATATCAGGAGAAGGAACATTATTATTCTTGTCCCATGCTTCTTGAATTTTTAGATCTAGCTCTTTTATTTTATTTATCAAATTTTCCTCTCCTGCTGTATAATATCTAAAAATTGCTTCACCCTTTGATACTCTTTCTCCTTCTGATTTTATCCTTGACATACCGTTTTTATAGTTTTCTCCTATTATTACTTCTTCGTCTCTTATTATGTACCCTTGAGTTGTTTCTTCTAAAGTAATTTTTCCTTCTTCTACTAAAAAGGTGTCAGCTGGTTGTTTTAAAAAATTGTATACAGAATTTGCAAAATACAACAATATAGCTATAATAACTAGTAATGTTACTACTACTTTAACGATTCTCTTTTGTTTTTCATTTTTCATCTCTGACCTCCTTTTCTTTTAAACTATAATGTTTGTAACTTATACACTACCAAGAATGAACATTATCATTTTTGAGCAAGAATTTTATATTTATGGTTGATATACTAAACTAATTATTTTCTGTATATTTACTTGTAAATCGTCTGATCCATCTAGCCATATAGTTTCTTTATTTTTTCTAAACCAAGTTAATTGCCTTTTAGCATACCTTCTAGTCTCTTGTTTTATTTTTTCTATCATTTCATTTTTTGTACATTTTTTTTCGATATATTCTACCACTTCTTTATACCCTAACCCTTGCATAGCTGTAGGCATTTTGTTATATTTTTTATATAGATTTTTAACTTCTTGTATTAAACCTTTTTCTAGCATTATATCTACCCTTTTGTCTATTCTATTATATAATACTTCTCTATCCATATTAATTGCAAAAACTTTATAATCATACTCTGGCTTATTTTTTCTTGACTCAATTTCAATCTCTGTTTTTGTTTTTCCTGTTTGTTTATATATTTCTAATACTCTTAATATTCTTTTTTGGTCATTTACACTAATTTTTTGCATTGCTTTTTCATCTATGTTCTTAGCTTGCTCATATAAATATTCTAATCCTTTTTCTTGTGCTACTTGTTCTAGTTCTTTTCTATATTTTAAATCTGTTTCAATTTGTGGGTATTCTATTTCATAAATAAGAGAATCTATATAAAGACCTGTACCACCTACTACTATTGGAACCTTTCCTTTTTCTATTATTTCTTTTATAGCTTTTTTAGCATCTTTTTTATATTGTGCAACACTATATCTTTCTTCTGGACTTACAAAATCTAATAAATAGTGTTTTATTCCTTGCATTTCTTCTATATCAGGTTTTGCTGTTCCAATATTCATTTCTTTGTATATTTGCATAGAATCACTAGATATTATTTCACCATTTATCTTTTTGGCTAATTGTATTGATAATCCTGTTTTTCCTGAAGCTGTAGGTCCTCCTATTACTATTACTTTTTCCATCTAAACTCCTTAAACTATTTTGTTTTCATTAAATCTGCAATTCCAACTTGTATTGATTGAAAATAGAAATACTCTGCTATTAAGATGATAATTGCAAATACTATCATTAATATACATCTATTTATAAATTTCTTCTTTGGTAATTTTTCTTTTTTAAATTTATAATATGAATTCGCAATAAATGGTATTGTTAAGATTACATTAACTGGTACAAACATATATGTTATAAACTGACTTGCAGCATCTACAATAGCTTGATCCTTTCCAAGACCTGAAAGCCAATATACAATAGTAATTAATATGTAATGTATTGCTAAACTTACTGCTATAAATATTAGTTTTTCTTTTGACGGCAATTTTTTTACAAATTGGTATACTAGTATAATTGCAAACGCATTTATTAAAAATATAGCTCCTAAAATTAATATATTCATTATTAAGTACCTTCCTTTCCTAAGGTATAAATAGTTGAAAAAAACAAATTATTTCTCAACATTTCTCCTTATCTTCTAGAAAATTTCTTTTCTATATCTGTTTTTGTCATTTTTATAGCTGTTGGTCTTCCATGTGGGCATGTAAATGGATTAGGTAGTACTAATAATTCTTCCATTAAACTGTCTACCTCCTCTTTAGTTAAAGCCATATTTGCTTTAACTGCTGCTTTACATGCTACTGTTGCAATAAACTTTTCTTCTATTTCTTGTTTTGCTGTTCTTGCTACTGTATTTATTTCATCTAATGTCTCTAAAAATAAATCTCTTGTATTTAAGTCTATACAAATGTTAGGTACTCCTGTTAATTTTATTGTATTCTCTCCAAATTCATCTAATTCAAAACCTGCTTTTCTAAACATTTCCATATTATCTTTTGCAATTCCCATTTCTTTGTTTGTAAGAGTTATGATGTCTGGTAATAGCATTAGTTGTGATTCTTTTTTCTCATCACTATAATAATTTTCTTTTACTTTTTCATATAGTATTCTTTCATGTGCTGCATGTTGGTCTATTATGTACAATTCCTTATCCATTTCAATCATTATATATGTTGAAAATGCAATCCCTATAAATTTGTATACTTGTTTATTATACTCTGATTTTCCTTCAAACATTGATACATTTTCTTGTATCGTTACTGGCTTTGCATCTATTTGTATAATTCCATCATCTTTTTCATTTGTCCTTATTCTTCCAAATATAGAATCATATATATTATCAAAATTTCTGTCTTTGTTGTTTTCATTATTTAGATTTTCTAGTTTAGTATTTTCTTGACTTTCGCCTTCTATTTTTTCTTGTTCTATTCCACTATTGTCTTGACCTTCATCTTCTAATTTTCTTTGTTCTATTCCACTATTGCCTTGTCCTTCATCTTCTAATTTTCTTTGTTCTATTTCACTATTGCCTTGTCCTTCGCCTTCTAATTTTCCTTGTTCTATTCCACTATTTCCTTGACCTTCATCTTCTAATTTTCCTTGTTCTATTCCACTATTGCCTTGTCCTTCTCCATCTATTTTTTCTTGTTCTATTCCACTATTCCACTGACCTTCACTTTCTGCTTTTCCTATTTCTGAACTGCTACCTTCTTGAGTTTCACTTCCTGTACTTTCCTGTTCTGTGCTAATATTTTCTCTATTTAATTCTATGTTCATGCCATATGGTGTCTCTTCTTCTTTTATAATATCTTTCATATTTTTAGGTACATAACCTTGTTTTTCTAAATCTGCTCTCATTTCCTGCATTTTGCTCATTATTTCATTAAGTTTAGTATTTTCTGGTTTACTTTCTTGAGAGTTGTTTGTAGTTTGTGTACTTTCTTCTCTGAACTTTTGGAATAAGCCTAACATATCTTTTGGTTCAGAAGCATCTTCATACACTTCCTCTTTTTCTGTATCTGTAACTAGGTCTCCCTTTAATAAAGTATCTTTAATTGCATGATATACAGCCTTAAATACTTTTCCTTCTTCTTCAAATCTAACTTCTAGCTTTGCTGGGTGAACATTAACATCTACTTTTTGTGGATTTATTTCTAAATTTAATACTAAAAATCCAAATTTTCCTATAGTTATCATCCCTTTAAATGCTTGTTCTGCACTACCTGTTAATGTTTTATCTTTTATATATCTTTTATTTACAAAAAATAATTGATTTGATCTATTTGAACGTGCTATTGATGGCTTTCCTACTACTCCAACTATTTTTATGTCCTCATAATTATAATTTACATTTAATATATTTTCTGCAATATCTTTTCCATATATATTGTATATTACACTTTTCATATCTCCTGTTCCAGATGTTTGTATTATTGTTTTTCCAGAGCTTACTAATTTTATTGCTACATCTGGATTTATTAATGCTATTCTTGTTACAACATCTTCAATATAACCTGCTTCTGTAAAATCTTTTTTTAAAAATTTATATCTTACTGGTGTATTATAAAATAAATTTTCTACTGTAATACTTGTACCATTTGGGCAACCTTCTTCATGCTTGTCTATTATATTACCACCTTCTACTATTACTTTATAACCCATTTCGCTTTCTTTTGTTTTTGATGTCATTTCTACTCTGGCTATTGCTGCAATACTTGCTAATGCCTCGCCTCTAAAACCCATAGATTTTACCATTTCTAAGTCATCTGCACTTCTTATTTTACTGGTTGCATGTCTTTCAAATGCTATTTCCATATCATCTTGCATAATTCCTTTTCCATTGTCTGTTATTCTTATATATGATATTCCACCATTTTTTATTTCTATGTTTATATTTGTTGCTCCTGCATCTATTGAATTTTCTACCATTTCTTTTACTACTGATGCTGGTCTTTCTATAACTTCACCTGCTGCTATTTTGTTTATAGTTAAATCATCTAATAAAACTATATTTCCCATCTATTTTCCTCCATCTTTTGCTTCTTTCTTTTTCTTATGAATTATATCACTAATTATTTTAATTTGTAAAGTGTAACTTTTTTATTTTCTACTGTAACACTTTTTTAAAATAAGAATAATATATACCATACTAAAGAACAACAAAAAAGTTCTATATAGGGAGGTACATTAAAATGGGAAATTGTTGCTGTTCAGGTAATAGTGAAATCCTTTGGTTTATTATCCTATTCTTATTACTTTTCTGTAGCTGTGGTAACAGAGGTTGCAGCTGTAATACAGGATGTGGATGTAACACAGGTTGTTGCTAATTTACTTTGCTACTGAAAACTTTACTTTGAAAGGAGGGAAATAATATGCCAGAGAACAGAGGTTGCGGATGTGGATGCGGCGGTTTCGGTTTCGGAGGAGACTGCATTTGGATCATAATAGTTTTAATATTAATATTCTGTTGTTGTGGAGGAAACAACAATGGTTGCGGATGTTGCTAATCATTTTACCTAAAAAGGACTAAGTAATTTTACTTAGAATCCTCTTTTACAACAAAATCACCCATATTGGGTGATTTTGCGTTCTTATAAATACTATATTTTAACAACTTGTCAGTTGGTTAATTTATTATGCTTTATATTAAATTTATTTGTTATCTGTACATAACCCATCTACCATTGCCATCTACATAATAACCTTCAATCCATTCATTTCTTGCCATGTTTCCATCTGGTTTAATATAATAGCTTGCACCATAATAGTCAAACCAGCCAATTAAAAGTCTACCATTGCTATCAAATTTATATGTTGAACCATTTATGGTATATACACCATTTTTAATTGCATAGCCTGCATCATTAAAATAATACCAGTAACCACCAATATACTCCCAGCAGTTCCTTAACATAGCACCATCATACCAAGAATTGCCTGGATCATATTTGAAATATCTTCCATCATGCCAATTATTAATTAGCATAGAACTTACTACATAATATACTTTACCATTTGAACCATATACATACGTATTTGTCTGATATGCTCCTGTTTCTGAAAAATAGAACCATGCACCATTTATGAATCTCCACCCTGTTACCATTGTTCCATTATTGGAAAAATAATATTGTACTCCATTGTATTTTTGCCAACCGGTTTTCCTTTGACCTTCTCCATCTAGATAGAACCACTCTCCATCAATGAAGTACATTCCGTCGGTTAATTTGTAACCATTGGAATCATAATAGTAGTACTTTCCATTTTGCTGTACCCAACTGTTTCTTGCTCCTCCAGTATTATAACCTCCATTCCAATAATTAGGATTATTGTTTGTCCAGTAATTTGGTGAACTGTTGTCACTCCAATAACTATTATTTCCAATACTTTGCCATTCGTCCCAGTCTTCAATGTACAATTCGTACGATTTCTCAGACCAGTCACTACTTCTTAAATAACTAGAGTTTGAAAATGCCTTTACCTGAAACCGATTATTATGCTTATATTTAATATAAGCAGATAAATTGATAGAATTATTATAAATGTTTTGATTTACTTCTGTTCCATTTATTTTCACTCTGTAATAATCAGCATCTTCAACATCTTCCCATGTTGCAATACCATCTTCCCAATCTAACCCCTCTGGGGTTTCTAGTTTATCGTATACTCTTGTTTTGCATTCTATTTCTAGATTAACTACAGTTGCACTTACCTTATTGCCATCTAAAAACCTTCCTCCTGAAATGTAAAAATGGCTACTCTTGTCAAAACTTTTTTTGAATTGATAACCTGCTTTGGCAGTAACTCTTACTTCTATAGTTGGCTTATCTCCTACATCTACATAATTGTCTCTTACCACATAAGACAATGTGTAACCTTCTTTTAGTGCATCTACTTGGGTTACATCTCCAACCTTATTCTGACTTACTTTTATGGAAATCTTTTCGATTTCCTTCGGCGTCCCTGCCTCCTGTGCCACAACAGTCGTAGCAAATAAAAAAGATACCAATACTGACAATACTGTTAATAATAATGCTAAATTTTTCCGTCCTTTCATAAGAACTCTCCTTTCCTTTTGACCCTTTTATTTAAATTTAGGGCTATTTTTATAATGTGTCTATTAATATTTTATCACAATATATGGAAAAATACAAGTCAACAATAATTTAAGTTTTCGGTATTTTTGAAATATCAAGTTTTAGAATAAAAGAACAGCATACACGAATATGAATATTTATTTTTGCAAAGTTCTTTACTGGCTTCGTGGGTAGCTCTGGGTCATGTCCACTGTGGGAGCTTCCCTGCGCAGAACTTCTTAAAAATAAATATTAATATTCTGTGTAAACTTTTAATATATAACCTAAAACTTGATATTTCAAAAAATACTGAAAACTTAAGTAAACTATAATTCAAAATAGAACTCTACTCCATCTTCATGGTTAATAACACCAAAATCATTATTATAATTATTCATAATAGCTTTTACTAATGCTAAACCAATACCTGTTCCACCATCTGCTCTATTTCTAGAGCTATCTATCTTATAAAACCTTTTCCAAATTCTTTGTATATCTTCTTCTTCAATATTATCTCCTGTATTAAATATACTAATTCTAATTTTACCATTTTGAAGATTTTGTTTAACATCTATTTTAATGAGATTTTTTCCATTTATATTTTTAACATGCTTAATTGCATTAGTAAAATAATTAGTAACTACCTGATCAATATAAAAACTGTCTGCCACTACATATACAGGTGTATTTACTGCAAATTCAATCTGAATATTTTTATCTTCCAACATCAATTTACATTTTCTAATTACTTCATTAATTAATTCTACAATATCAAATTCTTTATTATCAAAATCTCTTTTTCCATATTCTAACTTCATTAGTTCTAATAATTGTTTTACCAACATATCCATTTTATTGGATTCATCTAATATTACCTCTGCATAAAACCTTCTAGATTCTTCATCTGAATTAACATTTTCTACCAAACCTTCTGCATAGCCTTGAATTAAGGCTATTGGAGTTTTTAGTTCATGTGATACATCTGAAATAAACTGTTTTCTCATTTCATCTATCTGCGATTTTTCTTCTATATCTTTTTCTAATTCTAAATTTGTTGCTCTCAATTGTTTTATAGTACCTTCTAATTTGTCAGACATTGTATTTATGCTTTTGCCTAAAGTATTTATTTCGTCATCAGTATCCTTTATTCTATACTTTTTACTAAAATCTAATTTTGACATTTTCTTAGCAATATCATTTAGTTCTGATATAGGTTCTGTAAATTTCCTTGATATAAATGATGCTAATATTCCTGCTATTAGAATAGAAATTCCACCAATTAATAATAATAAATTATTAGATATTTTTACACTTTCTTGTATAGATGCTATTGGTATTCTTATATAAAGTAAATAACCATTATCTAGTGTTGCTGTTAATAAAATATAATTTATTGCATTTTTTTCATCTATTAATCTAGTTATTTTCATTTTAGCATCTGAAAATATTACTCTATTTTTTTCTGGATTTTTAAGATTTTGATTCATTATTTCATTTATTTTTTGTATAGCTGATTGAAAAGATTGATCTGAACTAAATATTGTTATACTTTTTCCATCTTCTATTAGTATATCAAAATCATTTTTAATTGCAATTCTCTTTAATGCTTCATCTAGCTCTTCATTTATTTCTGTTCCTGATTCTAAATTATTATAATAATCATTTATTGTTATATATGCTTCTTTTATTGTTTTTGTTTTTGAATACATATAAAAACTTTCTAATACTACATTATTAATAATTACTAAAAATAATACTATAATAGTTACAACTATACATAATGTCAAAAATAGTTTAATTCTAACAGACTTAAATTTCTCTTTTAGCTTATCCATCTTTGCATTTTTCCTTCCATAAATTATTTCACCTCAAACTTATAACCTACTCCTCTCATCGTCTGTATATACTTTCCTTTTTTTCCTAATTTATGACGAATTTTCTTTATATGACTATCTATAGTTCTTGAATCTCCATAATAATCATAATTCCACACATTATTTAATATTTTATCTCTTGATAACGCTATATTGGCATTATCTACTAGGTATTTTAGTAGCTCATATTCCCTTAAACTTAAATCTATTTGCTTCCCATCTATTTTTACAGTTCTTCCATCTGAGTCTATTTCTATACCTCCATAATCTTTTACATCATTATCTTTTGCTCTTACTCTTTTTAAAATTGCCTCTACTCTAGCAACTAAAACTTTGGGGCTAAATGGTTTAGCTATGTATTCATCAACTCCTAGTTCGAAGCCAAATAATTCGTCTTGTTCTTCTCCTCTTGCTGTAAGCATAACTATTGGAACTCTTGAATTTTGACGTATTTGACGAAGTACTGACCAACCATCTAATTTAGGCATCATTACATCTAATAAAATTATTCCAATTTTATTTTCATTTTCTGCATATATTTGTAACGCTTCCTCCCCATCTGCAGCTTCTAGTACATCAAATCCCTTTTGTGTTAAAAAGTCTTTTATAAGTTTTCTCATTCTAGATTCATCATCTACTACTAATACTGTTACATCATTCATTTTTAATCATATTCCTTTCTAAGGCAACGCCAAAACTATAGTAATAATAGGTATACATTATGTTTATTATAATATACTATTGTAATTTTTCATTGTGTTTTTTATGTGAATTTTGTGTAGAACGTTTATTGAAAATTCATTTAGCTCTTGTAACAATTCAAAAGTATTATACTATCTGCTGTGTTACTAATATTTATTTTTAGAAGTTTTTTACTGGCTTCGTGGGTAGCTCTGAGTCATGTCCACTTTAGGAGCTTCTCTGCGCAAAACTTCTAAAAATAAATATTAGTAACACAGCAGAATATAAATTTTGCTTACCTCTCACAAAAGAACTATTTATATATTATTTTTTCATTCCTTCTCTTATATAATTTACTTCTTCTTCCATATCTAATCTCATAAATAAAGGTTCACCTTTAGTAACCACTTGTATACCTTCCTTAACTTTTCCATATTCTTTAGCAGACTCCCATTGTTTTAAGTTTTCCTCTTCAATTCCAAGTTGTTCAAATATTTTATTTGAAGTATTTGTAATAAATGGTCTTAATAATACTGCTACAATTCTTAAATTTTCTATAAGATGATACATTGTACTTGCTAACTTTTGTTTATCTTCTTCGTTTTCTGATTTTGCTAATACCCAAGGCATAGTTTCATCTATATATTTATTTGATCTTGAAATTATTGCCCAGATCTCTGCAATTGCATTTGATACATGTATATTATCCATATTTTCTTCTACTAATTTTACTTTTTCAACTACACTTTTTTCTAATTCAGAGTCTATGTCATTTCTTATATCTGTCAATTTTGGTAACTTTCCTTCAAAATACTTATTTAACATGCCTATAGTTCTATTTAAAAGATTTCCTAAATCGTTACATAAATCAAAGTTAAATCTTTCTACAAAACTTTCTGGTGAAAACACTGCATCTTGACCAAATGGAAATTCTCTTAGTAAAAAATACTTTGTAGCATCTAAGCCATAACGTTCTATAAGTAATTCTGGATATACTACATTTCCTTTTGATTTTGACATCTTTCCATCTTTCATCATTATAAAACCATGTGCATATAATTTTTTAGGAATTGGTAAATCTAATGCCATTAAAAATATTGGCCAATATATTCCATGAAATCTTATAATGTCTTTTCCAACAATTTGTAAATCTGCTGGCCAGTATTTTTTGAATTTTTCCTCATTTTCTGAACCATAACCTAAAGCTGTAATATAATTTGTTAGTGCATCTAACCATACATAAATAACATGTTTTGGATTTTTTGGTACCTTAATGCCCCAATCAAAACTTGTACGACTTACACATAAATCTTCTAACCCTGGTTTTATAAAATTATTAAACAATTCGTTTTTTCTTGATTCTGGTAATATAAATTCTGGATTTTGCTCATAAAAGTCCTCTAACCTTTTTTGATATTTTTTCATATTGAAGAAGTATGACTCTTCTTTCATTTTCTTTACTTCTCTTCCACAGTCAGGGCATTTTCCATCTACCAATTGTGTTTGTGTGTAAAATGTCTCGCATGGCATACAATACCATCCCTCATATTCACCTAAATAAATATCTCCTTGTTCCATTAATTTATCGAATATTTTTTCAACTACTTTTGTATGCCTTTCTTCTGTAGTTCGAATGAAATCATCATTACTTATCTCCATTTTTTTCCACAATTCTTTTGCTACTTTTGCTATTTCGTCTACATGCTCCTTAGGGGTTTTCCCTGCTTCTTGAGCTACTGTTTGTATTTTTTGCCCATGCTCATCTAAACCTGTTAACATGTAGCTGTCAAACCCTTTTAATTGTTTGTATTTTTTTATTGTGTCTGCTAACACTGTTGTATATGCAGTTCCTATATGAAATCTTCCACTTGGATAATATATTGGTGTTGTTACATAAAATTTTTTACTTTCCATAATTAATCACATTCCTTCCTCAAGGCACAAATCTGGTTGGAAAAGAATTAAATTTTGGCTAGGAAAACAAATTTTAAATTTATGAGGCGTACTAATTGTACGTTGATTAAGTTTAAAATGTAGTTTGACGACGCCAAAATTGTAATTATTTTTCAACCTTTTCCCCCTTTTCATTTTTACATTTTAACATTGTTTTTCTTAAATTGCAAATTTATTACAATTTAAATCTTGTTACATTTCACAGATATAACATTCACTTAAGTACTATAATATTTACTAATAATCTACATTTTATACTTAAATATGCAACTGATATTAAAAAACCTGCTAATACATCACTTGCATAATGTACTCCTAGGTAAATTCTACTAAGCCCAATTAATATAATTATTAGAGATAAAAAGCCTATAGAAAACCACTTTAAATAATTATTTTTTACGTTTTTATATATTAAATAAATTATATCTCCATAAAAAGCCATACTTACCATTGAGTGACCAGATGGAAAACTAAAACCATTTTCTATAATTAAACTATTTTGTATTGGTCTAGGTCTTTGTATCATGAATTTTAAGCCCTGATTTATTAAAACTATTATACATAAACTAATTAGTATATATTTTCCATACCCTTTTTTCCAAAATATTATTGTAAGGATAATTCCTAATGGTCCTATAACATATGCTGAACCTATTGTTGTTACTATTTTAGCAAATATTGTTAAAGGTTCTGAAATTGTTTTTGAAATTATATTATAAACTCCATTATCAAAACTTTGTATTCTATTTGATATTATTAACATGTATATTACTAGTACTAAAGATAATAATATTGTAATTGGTATCGCCTTTCTTATTGCATTATTTTTCATATTTGACTCATTCCTTTTTTGCAATTACTGCTTTTATTTTTATTCCCTGCTCTATAAACATTTTTTCATGTTCTGTCTGAATATTATCCCAAAACTTTCCTTCTTTTTCTGATTGATTTCCTTGTTCATTTTCCTTTTCTATCTCTTTTTCTAGGTCATATGTATATTTAATAATTTTAAATCCTGTATCTTTAAAATATATTAAACTATCTCTAAATAAATCATCATCATCTGTTTTAAATCTTATTTCTCCGCCTTTTATTAGAAATTGTTTATATTTTTCTAACTGTATTCTATGTGTTAATCTCTTCTTTCTGTGCCTACCCTTTGGCCAAGGGTTACAAAAATTAATATAGATTCTTTCTATTTTATCTTCTTCATCTAACATTAATAATATTCTTTCTATATCAAATCTTGTTATATAAACATTATCTATTTCTTCATTTTCTTGTGCATATTTTTTCTCTATGTTTCTTTTTGCTAACCCTAACATTGCATCTACTACATCTATTGCTATGTAATTTATATTTTTGTTTTTTACTGCTAACTCTGATATAAATTTTCCTTTACCACATCCTAATTCTAAATGGATTGGTGCTTCTTTTTTGAATAGTTCTTTCCATTTTCCTTTGTAATCTTGTGGATTATCTATATAAAATTTACTTGCTTCTAATTCTGGTCTTGCCCATGGCTTATATCTTATTCTCACTATTTATTCCTCCATTTATACTATTTTTAGTTAATTAATTCTTTCTCTAATATTAAAACATCTTATTATAGTTTTTTCAAGTCTTAAATTATTATTCCTAAAATATAATAATTCAGAGGCATTAAAAAAAGAGTACAATTTGTCATATTTTGTAAAATAATGTTATGTTATGTCATTATTTTTTATACGATTTATGTTTACATTCTTTAAATTATATGTTAAAATATACATATTATAAAAAAGGAGGGTTACACCAATGAGCGAAGCAACTAGTTATTCTAAAGACACTTTCAACAGGCGGTTAAAAAAATATGGCATCCATAACTTTGTTATGCCTAATGCGTCTGAAGATGAGCTTTCTATCATGAAGTATTTTCTTGATGGAGAAACCTTGGAGAACTACTACAAAAAACTAATCTTAGCTTCCTAAAAATTGGACGAACCATTATAATAATTTATGATGGTTCGTCTCTCTTTACATTTTTACATATTCATTTAGTGGTTTTGTTCTATATTTTAATTCTTCTAACTTATCTGAGCTTAAATATCCTGCTTCACCATTTATAACATCTGGTATTCTATTTACTATAGTTGCACAAGTAAGCTCTACTGTAGCTGGTCTTGCAACAACTATTGTTGTTTCTGGTTCTCCTTGTATTGTCCATTCGTTTTTATCATAGTCTTCTTTTGAATACACTTTTCCTATACATTCACTTTCTATTATTATTCCTTCTTTTGTTGTTGTTGTAACTACAGCACTCATTCCTGTAGCATCTCCTGCTTTTACAGTCATTCCTAATGTTTGTGAGTCTATATCTTCTTTATAAGTTTGTGGCACACATTTTTGTGTTTGAGATGTAACAGTTAGCCCTAATTTTGAACATAACCATCCATTTACATTCCACATATATGAAGGTAAATACTCTCCATTATTTATTAATTTTTGTCTTTCTTCATCACTTATTCTATCTACAGAAGCAATTTCTTTGTCAAAGTCTTCTAATGAAAGACCTGCTCCATGTGCCTTTGCTAATGCTATTCCATAGTCTTCTACATTATAGCTTGAACTTCCTTTTATTTTTTTTATTGTATGTGTTGAACCTGCTATTGCTGAAATTAGTTCACCCCAATAGATATCTTGATATCCACTACCAACTATTGTACAACCATTTTGTTTTGCTAAATCATCTATTTCTTTTGTAAGTGTTGGATTTGAGTTAAATGGAAAAAACGCCTCTTCACAAGTTGAAATTGCATTTATTCCTAGTTTTGCACATAATAGAAGTGCATCTTTTATATCATTTAATAAACTCATTGTTGTTACAATTACTATATCTGGCTTAACCTGTTTTAACATTTCTTCTGCATTTTCTACAGATGTTATTTTTACTCCTTTATCTTCTCCACCCATTATTTGAGAAATATCTTTCCCTATTACTTCAGGGTTTACATCTATTGCACCTACAATTTCTGCTCCTTTTTCATATACATAACGCATTGTGTATACAGACATTTTTCCAGTACCATATTGTACTACTTTCACTTTTCTTTCCATCTTTTGATTACTCCTTTTCTTTATTTTTTATAATAATATATATTATTATCTCTTTTGTAAAATTTATTCTATTATATCTTTGGCGGATGTGTAAACAAATTGTAAATTGTACTCCATATTGCTTCTACTATTTTCCCAATTATATTACATATTGCTTGTAATATTGGATTACTTTCATAAAATGATACCATTAATTTGTTGGTTGGTGGAAAAAACCATAAGATAACAGCTATTGTTGCCATTATTGCTATTGCTTTTATAAAATTTAGAAATTTTTTCCATGTCCATTTTTCTTTTATTTTATAACCTAAACTTCTTAAATAATTATAATATGCATTGTTATATTCTTCTTCCATTTTTTCTCTATATTTTTGTTCATATTTTTGATTTTCTGCTTGCTGTTTATATGCTTGTCCTCTCATTTGTTTTTCTATTTGCTCTTTGTATGCTTCTTCTCTTATTTGCTTTTCTATTTGTTCTCTATATGCTTCTTCTCTTATTTGTCTTTCTATTTGTTGCCTATATAGTTCTTCTTGATTTCCTTTTTGCTGTGTATATATATTCTCTGTTTGATTTTGTTGTGTATATTTTTTTGTGTATTCTTCCTTACTTTCTAGCAATTTTTCATCATATTCTGCTCTTTTTTGCTGATCTGACAATATACTATATGCCTCATTAATTTTTTTCATTTTTTCTTCGGCTTGATTTTTATTTTCTGGAGTTTGTAAGTCAGGATGATACTTTTTTGCTAATACCTTATATGCTTTTTCAATTACTTCTTCTGAAGCCTTTTGGCTAACTTCTAATATATCATAATAGTTTTCCATTTTTTCTTTCCTTGTTTGTTTTTTTCTATTTTATCATATCAATTTTAAAAAATCTATATTTTGCCCAAAATTGCAGTAAGAATCTATTCCTCTACTAATAATTTTTTGAAAAATTGTTC
This sequence comes from uncultured Clostridiaceae bacterium, assembly GCA_947642455.1. Lineage (GTDB taxonomy): Bacteria > Bacillota > Clostridia > TANB77 > CAG-508 > UMGS1663. The sequence goes on along the minus strand of CANRSN010000012.1, from coordinate 38,132 downwards.
TGAACTAACATTACTAGGTCTATTATTTCTTTTTAATAAATATAAACATTCTTTATCTCTAGTAATTTTATTGACTCCTGAAGAGCATGACAAACTCGATTTAAATCCCATTTCTTTCACAAAATCTGTTGTTTCTTTGCTTATTGCTCCAAAAGGATATGTAAATGTATTTGGAACATAATTTGTATTTTCTTTAAATTCATTTTGTAATTTCATAATATCTGAAATAAAAACTTCTTTATATTTTTCAATTGATTCTCCCTTCTTTTTCATTGTCCCTTTTCTTGAACCTGTATTACTATGCATACTATATGTATGATTTTGGAATTCTATAGTGCCATCTTCCATTGCTTCTTTTATATCTTCCCATCTCATATATCCATAATTAAGGTTTGCTTCTCCAGTTTTTGTAAATCTATCTGTATATTCACCTACAATTGAAACTACTGCTTTCATATTATATTTTTTTAAAATTGGAATAACATATCCAAAATTGTTATAATACCCATCATCAAAAGTTATAATTATTGGCTTTTCTGGTAATTGTTCATTATTATATACATAGTTTATTAATTCTGTCATTGTAATTGTTGTATATCCCTTACTTGATATATATTTTAAATCTTGTTCAAATGTGTCTGGCGTTACTGTATACTTGCCACTTCTCGCCTTTTCTTTTAGTATACTATGGTACATTATAATTGGTACTTCAATTTCCTTTTCTTCATCTTCACTAGCACTACAATATATTAGCAAAACTGTTGATAATATTAATATTGCAAGTACTATACATATTATTAATTTATAGTTTAATTTTATACATCTTATTTTTATAATTGTAATCATCCCCTCTAATGATTTTTATTACTATTATATATTTTTTTCTATAATTTATGACATGTTCAGAGTACTTCTAAAAATAAATATTAATATTCTATGTAAATTTTTAGTAAATTAGACTAGAACTTGCTATTTCAAAAATACCGAAACTTAAAGATGTAAATACCTTTACTTCTAGCATTATACGTGATATAATATTTTAAAATTATAGAAAGGAGCATTAGATTGATTAAAATGAAAACTACAAATAAAAAAGGTTTTAATTCAAATCAAATACAAGAATACCTAAAAATATTAAATGAAAAAACAGATATACAAGCTGACTTACATAATCATACAAAAGGTTCTGATGGAGCTCAAAGTCCACTTATGTTTTTACTAAGAGCTAGTCGCAATGGAAAAAATATAGTTTCTATGTCTGACCATGATAGTGTAACAGGATATCAATTACTTGTAAAGCAAATTACTAATATCTTAGTTAATTTAGAAGAAATAAATAATAACCCCAAAATAGAAAAAGAGGAAAAAGAAAAAGTTAAAATTGGAGCTACTAGGTTATTAAAAAAATTAGAAGAAATTAAAATATTGCCTGCTGTAGAAATGATAACAACCTATAGAGGAAATGTTATTGAAATATTAGGTTATAATTTAGATGTAGATATTTTAGAAAATGAAATGCAAAAAATACATGAAGGCTTAGTTCCTGTTTCTAAGATCTTGACAGAGGGTGTAGATAGGGTAATAAAAGAAAACAATCTCACATTTGATAAATTTGTTATAGACAATAGAACAGACTTTAAAAAACTATTTTATCATGAATTAATAAAACATCCTGAAAACAAGGAATTATTTTCTCAAATACAGGGTGCTACAGAAGAAGAACGTTCAGACAACTTTTCAAGAATTTTTTTAGAAAATAAAGAGTCTAGTTTTTTTGTTGACTTAAATAAAACAGAAAATAGAAGTATAAAAGATATAAGAGCAGACATCTTAAAAATGATTGATGCCAATTCTGACAAAATAAAATTTGATAAAGGTGTTATAGAACAGTCTCATGCTGTAATAGGAGAATTCTATAATGAACTTATAAAACACCCAGAAAATGTTTCAAAACTAGATAAAAATACTACTAATTTTAAAAAGTTCATTTATGGAGAACTATATAATCCTGATTCTAAATTTTTTATAGATGTTGCTCCAAGTAGACCATCTATGAATTCTACTATTAGTGCTATTAAAAAAGCTGGAGGGCTTGCCTTTTTAGCTCATCCTGGTAGATATGAAGGAAAATTTGATATCCAACAAGCTATTTCTTCTGGTGCTATAACAAAAAATCTTGATGGAATTGAGGTTTTCTATCCAGATCATTATCCTTCAAAGGACTCTAAAAATAATAAAAAAATAGATATCGATTTTCTATTAGATGAGTGCAGAAAACAAGAATTATATGCTTCTGGCGGAAGTGATGATCACTTAATTCCTAAAGACGGACCTCAATATAAAATGGGAACTGTAGACATTCCAAATATCCCTGAAACTTCTTGGATTCAATCTTCTTTAAAGACTGGAAAAGATTTTATACATCAATCTATCCAAATGAAAGATTTAATATTTAGACTTAGAGCTCTCAAAGAAGAAAAAGCAGAAAAAAATATAAAATTACAAGAACAAAAACATCAAGAAAATTCTAAATAACTATTATGGAGGTATCTTTGAATATGTTTAAAAATTTATTAAAAAAGAATAATATAAAAACACCAGAGAATCCAAAAAAACATAATATTAATGTTAGAGATAATTTTCAAAATAATCTAAGTATTAATGTAAATACTCATATTATTAGTCTTCAAAACAGTTATGAGAATGGAAATATTAATGATTTAGATTTATCAAAAACACAATTAGAACAGTTAATTGCTAAATATGAAAAAGATATTTATAACCTAAATGCACAATTAAAATTTTAAAGGAGTGATTACATTGAAATTATCTTCAGATAATGAAACATTAGCAGAAAATAAAATATTAATTTTATATATTTTGTATAAAGTAGGAAAGCCTATTTCTAATGATGCACTTTTAAACTTAGTACTTGCTGTTACTGATATGAATTATTTTTATTTTCAACAATTTTTGTTAGACTTATTAGAAAATGGATATATTATAAATTATTTAAAAGATGATAAAAGTTTTTATGACATTACTGACTTTGGTCGTGAATCTTTGGAACTTACTCAAGATATTTTACCTGGCATTATTAAACTTCGTGTAGATAGTAATTTTAAAACTGAACTGGAGTCCTTTGATAATGAGCATTCTGTAATTGCTGAATATACTCCTCGTAGTGAAGACAATTTTACAGTTACTTGTAAAATTGTAGAACATAATGATACCATTTTTGAAGTTAAGGTTTTTGCAGGTTCTCGCAATCAAGCAAAGGAAATTGTTGACAATTGGAAAAATAATGCTGAGGTTTTATATCCTGAAATATTAGAAGCACTAACTAAAAAAAGAGAATAATCATAAATAGGTAAAAAAGAGTACAATTTATTACAATTCATAGTTTGAAATTAGAAACCAATAGGCAATATAATATTTATTTTGTCGAAGTTTTTTACTGGCTACGCCAATCGCTCTGGGTCATGTCCACTGTGGGAGCTTCCCTGCGCAAAACTTCTAAAAATAAATATTATATTGCCTAGATAGATAATTAATATCTATGAATTGTAATAAATTGTACTCTTTTTGCTGATATTTTTTACATGTTAGAAATAAATTTATCTAATTGAGAAATTTCAATTTCTTCTACTTGTTCACTATTTCTTCTTTTTATTTCTAATTTTCCTTCATTTACTTTCTTTCCTATTGTAATTCTTACTGGTATTCCTATTAAATCCATATCATTAAATTTTACTCCAGCTCTTTCATCTCTATCATCTAATATTGTATCTATTCCCATTTTATTCAATTTATTATATATTTCTTCTGCAATTTGTACCTGCTTTTCATCTTTATTACTTATTAATACAATACAAACTTTATATGGTGCAATATTCATTGGCCATATAATCCCTTTTTCATCATGGTTTTGCTCCACGACAGCTGCAATTAACCTTTCAATTCCTATTCCATAACATCCCATTACTACTGGTTTTAAGTCATTATTTTCATCTGAATAATTAAGCCCTAGACTTTCACTATATTTTGTTCCTAATTTAAAGGTATTTCCTACTTCTATACCTTTCTTAAATTGTAAATGACCATTTTTACAATTTGGGCATATGTCTCCTTCTTGTACATTTTTTATGTCTGATATATATTCTGGTTTAAAGTCTGATATATTTACATTTTTATAATGATAATCTGTTTCATTTGCCCCTACTACAAAATTTTTCATATATTTTATAGATTCATCCATTATTATAGGAATATCTATTTTTACTGGACCTGCAAATCCAACTTTTGCATTTGTAATTTGTACTACATCATTTGCTTCTGCAAGTTCCACTTCTTGTGCTTTTAATAATTTTGAAAGTTTAACTTCATTTATTTCTCTATTTCCTTGAACTAGGCAGGCATAAAATTTATTATCTATTTTGTATATTAGTGTTTTTACAAATTTTTCTGGTTTTTCTTGTAAAAGGCTACTTACCTCTTCTATTGTTCCTGCATTTGGAGTATATATCTTTTCAATTTGCTTTTGTTCTTCATCAGTTTGTTGTTCTTTCTCTATACACTCACTTACTTCAATGTTTGAAGCATATTCACATTTGTCACATAATACCAATATGTCTTCTCCTACATCTGTTACTGCTTGAAATTCTTCTGATAATAGTCCTCCCATAACACCTGTATCTGCTCTTACTACAACATAGTTCAATCCCAATTCCTTGCATATTTTATGATATGCATTATATTGTTTTTTATATGATTTATCTGACTCTTCTTGATTTATATCAAAGCTATATGCATCCTTCATTGTAAATTCTCTTGTTCTTATTAACCCCAAACGTGGACGCACTTCATCTCTATATTTATTTCCTATTTGATATAAGGTATATGGAAAATCTTTGTATGATTTTGATTTCATCATTGAGGCTAATACAAAAAACTCCTCATGTGTTGGACCTAATACATATGGTCTATTATATCTATCATTCAATTTGAATATTGATGGACCAAATGCAGCATACCTTCCAGATTTTTTAAATACTTCAACTGGTAATAACATTGGCATTGTGACTTCACTTGCACCTGCCTCATTCATGTTTTTTCTTACTATGTTTTTTACTTTTTCTACTACCCTTTTCCCTAGTGGTAATTTCATATATATTCCATTTCCTACTTTTTTAAACATACCACTTTTTACTAATAAGTTTCCACTTTCTGAGTCTTCATCTTTCATATCTTCTCTTAATGTGTAAAAATAACTCTCACTTAATCTCATTTTTATTCTTTCCCTTCTAATGCTCTTTTTTAGTTTTCTTCTATTATTTCTTCCCTTTCGGGGCTTGGAGCCTCCTGTATTGTATTTTCTATTTCTCTTTTATTGTTTTCTGCATCTACTATTTGTATATCCTCATTTTCTTTTTTGTCATCTTCTGCATCTACTATTTGTGTTTCCTCATTTTCTTTTTTGTCGTCTTCTGCATCTTCTATTTGTGTTTCCTCATTTTCTTTTTTGTCGTCTTCTGCATCTTCTATTTGTGTTTCCTCATTTTCTTCTTGATTATTCTCTTTTTCTATTTTTTGCTCTGCTATAATGTCATCTATTACTATTTGTTGATTTTCATCTATTTTGTATCTTGGAAGTTCTGGTAATTCATCTAAACTTGTAAATCCAAACATTTTCATAAACTCAGTTGTTACTGTGTACATTGTTGGCTTTCCTGGGGCATCTAATTTCCCTGCCTCTTGTATTAAATTGTATTCTAATAATTTGTACATTGTTCCATCTGAATTTACTCCACGAATTGACTCTATTTGTGCTCTTGTTATTTTGGGATTGTATGCTATTATTGCTAATGTTTCCATTGCTGCATTTGATAAATTTGGCTTTGACCTTTTATCTAATATTGGATATATGTATTCATAATATTCTTTTCTTGTTACAAGTTGAAAATTATCATTTATTTTTATAATTTCTATTCCTCTTTCTTCATAGTCTATTCTCATATTATCTATAATAGCAAATATCTCGTCTGACCCTAACTCTAAAGCAGACATTAATTCTTTTATATTTACTTCTCTTCCTGCTGCAAATAATATTGCTTCTATTATTGATTTGAATTTTGCTATATCCATGTTTTTCTCCCCGCTTTTTTATTTGCTAAATTATATCATAAAAGATTTTCTATTACAAGCTCTTTTCATTTTCCACTAGAAGAATATTAAATCATTTTGTTCTAGCTTTTACAAGCCTTTTTATTAAAAAATCTCAAAAGCTATTGAATTTTTATCCACACATATGCTAATATTAAATTAGATTAATCGTTAGGATGGTGTTATACATGGAAGATAAAAATTCAAATAAAATAGAAATAGTTTCTGGAAATGGTAAAGACTTAAATATTTCTCCTGTTACTGACTATATAAATATAGAAAAGCCAAAAAAGGAAAAAGAGAAAAAGAAAATAATCATTCCTGAAGAAAAAAGTAATGATGAAGAACAAATCGAAAAGCCATAATATTGGAATAATTTGAGAACAAATTGAAAAGCCTTTAAATTAGCATAATTTTAATTTTTTTCTTTGGCTTTCCATAAATTTATTCATAATGTTAGCAAAGCTTTTTATACAATAAGAACTAAGTGAAATCACTTAGTTCTTAATTGACTAATTTCCCCTATACAAGAAAGCTACTCTTATATTGCCTCTTCTACATCTGATGTTTGTTCTTCTTGTCTTTGTACTGTATTTCCTGCTTCATCTATTACTTCTAAACTTGCCACAGAAACTTCGTAAGCTACCTTTATTTCTGAAGTTCCATCTTCATATTTTTTCTCATATTGTCTTGATTGAACTCTACCTATTATTCTTACTTCTGTTCCAACTGGCACATTTTCGCAAAATCTTGCATTTCTTCCCCAAGCTATACATGGAATATAATCTGACTTATTGTATGCTCTATTTACTGCTAATAATATGTCTGCTATTTCTCTTCCAAATGGTGTTTTTCTATAGATTGGTTTTTTACATATATAACCATCTAAAGTTACTTCATTTGATGCACATTCTTTGCTTGGTATAAACTCTTCATTTTGGTCATCAGCAAATTTAATTTCTTTTGCAAATACTGTAAGTATTAGTTTGCTTTTTTCATTTTGATAACTATTGTAAGATCTAAATTGTCCTTCAATTATTACATTTTTTCCTACTTCTGTGTCTTCTTGAACTAATAGCCTTTCTGATATTGTTATTGGTATAATGTCTGCATTTCCACTTAAACGTGGTACACTTAAATCAAATACATAGAATTTTTCTCCATATATTTCATGACTAAATCTTTTGTCACTTGTTACCTTTCCAATTAGTTTTAATTGGTTGTTTTCTAAATAGTTTGTGCTCAATTTTATTTCCTCCCCTTATTTGTTTATTTATTGTATTTTATTCATTAAGTTTCTCTTTTAGAATTCTTTTCTTACAAAACCTATTATACTACCTTTTTTTGGTTTTGTCTACATAAAATGTTAAATTATTTTAATTTTTCCTTATTTTTTATTGTTTTTATAGATTATTTTTACCATATAGTAGTAAAATTGACATTATAGCCATTATACTACTTGCATCTTTTATAGTTTCTGAATTAAATCTTTGTGCTTCTTGATTATCCTTTAAATCAACCTTCGTTTTACATACATTTATTTCTTGTGGTTCTATTTCTTTTCCATTTATATCAATTAAATTTCTTTGTATGCAAATAAGCAAATCATCATCTGTAACACTAGAGGCTGTAATAGTAGACTTTGAATTAAATCCATATGTTATTACTGTTAATTCAAGATTATCTAAAATATTTAAGTTTGTTTCTATATCAGAGTTAACTATTAAATACTTCGTATCTTTTAACATTGTTTTTAGTATATCTACTTTTTCAAATTCTCTAGCTAACAATATTGTTTCAAATTTTATATTTCTTATATTTTCTATACTTTTTTCTTTAATATATAAAACTGAACTATCACTTAAATTTAATTCATGTTGTATTTTTTGACATATAAAATTTTCATTTTTCTCATCGCTTATTATTCCTATAAATGGCATTTTTGTCCCCCTTATTTTCTAAACTATAAATATTATTTCCTTTTTTCACCTCTTTATTCATTTTTTGTTAATCTTTGTGTTCCATTTACATCTATAATGTAATTTTCTTTATATATTAGCTCTGAAACAGTTACTACTTTATAGCCTTTTTTTTCTATATTTGTAAGCAACATATCTAAGCTATCTGCTGTATGTTTTGTTCCATTATGACTTAATATTATACTTCCGCTTCTCAAGCTTAGAATCTAACCTTTTCCACATTTCTTCTCCTGTAAGCCCTGTATAATCCAAAGTATCTAAATTCCATTGTATTGTATTATAATTTTGTGATTTTGCAGCCTTTATTACAGTATCATTATATTCTCCGTATGGTCCTCTATATAAAGTAGTTTTCTTTCCTGTAATTTTCTCTATTTTATCTGAGGCTTTTTGAATCTGGTCTATGTTTTTTTCTAATGTTAAGTTATTTACATGTGGATGTGTATCTGAATGATTTCCTATCTCATGACCTGCCATTGATATTTTTTTTACCGCTTCTGGATTTTTTTCTACCCAATCTCCTACCATGAAAAATGTTATATGAGTATTATGTTTTGAAAGTGTCTCTAATATAGAATCTATATCTTTTGCTTCCCATGCACAATTCATAGTAAAAGCCACCTTTTTCTCTTCTGTTGCTACATTATATATTGGAAGCTCTTTTAGTGTTGCTGATGTCTCTACTGTCCTATCATCCTCCATTATAAAAAATGCCATTACAAACAATGTTATTACTGTTGCCAATGAAATTAAATATGATTTTATTTTTGATTTATTAAATACTATAAACATAAAAAAACCTCCTAATATAAACTAATTAATTCTATGCTTATATTAAAAGGTTTATTCTTATTCATCAAACAAAACTTTTATATACCAAAAGGTAATTACTACAAAAAGTATAACAATAATTATATTTTATTTATACATAATAAATTGTCTTAATCATACTTTTCTATTGCTTTAATAATATTTCTTTTAATTGCTCCTAAAGTACATGTAATTAAAGTAACCTCTCTTTCATCTTCAGTATTTTGGCTTAAACATTCTACATCATTAGGCAAAACTTTATAATTTTTATACACAATATAAGTTCTTTTCCTAGAAAATTTATCTATTAGTATAATTTCATCACCTATTTCCAATTCTTTTATTCTTCCAAAAGTTTGAACATAATTATGACCTGAAATACATAAATTTCCTATTTCATTAACATCAGGTCCACAAGTTTTTGTAACTGCAACCTTTAGTGCCTCATCTGTTGTAGTTCCCAAAATATACTTTTCAATTTTTAGCTTTGGTATTAATATTTTTCCAATAACTTCATAGCCTTTATATTCTCTTGGTAAATCTACATATTCAGGTAAATTTATCTTTTCATTCTTTTCTACATTTTTCTTTATACTATTAGTAGTATTTTCATATGTGCTAATTCTCTTTACAGTTTCATATGTTTTTGTATTTATATCATCAACTTGTTCACTACATAACATATAAGTAAGTATTACAAAAGCTATAGAAATAATTATTGAAAAAACAATCTTTACTTTTATTATTCTAACTTTCATTATACATCACATGTTAAGTGTTTATTTTCTTTTTATTTATTGTATATACACAATATAAAATTAATGCTCCTACTATAAAATATAATCCATATTCTACCACACTTGTTCCTGTTTTAGGTAATTCTTGTACATTTTGCATAGTATTATCTATTGTGTTTTGTATTGTATTTGTTACATCACTTGATAGAACTGTTATAGCCTCTGTTTTGGTTGCTAGCACTGTACTTGCATTTTGTAAATCTACTAAATCCAATTTAATAGTATAATCTCCGCTTTCTGGGAAAGTTGCCTTTACTGGTGTTGTATTTTGAAAAGTTCCTTGTACTGGAAAACCTGTTTCTGGTCCCCAATATCCAATTGTAGCAATATCTATACTTTGACCTGCTGAATCAGTTGCTATTAATTTAGGTGTTGCAGGACCTGTTATTGTTACATTTACTCTCACATTGGTATATGCTGTCGCATTTGTTCCTGCTAATACAATTTTTACATCCTTTTCTTCTCCTTTTGTAACAACTCCGTCATAGTTGATTTCAAACGCTAATTCTGTTTGAGCATATGTATATACATATATACTTGTCATTAGTAATACTAAAATTATACAAATAATTAATTTTGATTTTCTCATATTTGCCCCTTTCTAAACTTATTTGTATAATATTATTAGTTTTACTAAAATATTATGACCTATAAAATTATATTTTTGCTAATTCTATATTTTTTATTATATCTTCTTTTTGTAATAATTTTGTTGCAACATTTTTAAAATTTGTTTCTATATCTGTTAGGAATATTTTATATTCTGGTTTATTCTCTTCATTTTGCATACCATTTTTTGTTAGCTCTTCCCTTAACTCTTTACTTAGAATTTCTCCTGTGTCTATTATTTTTACATTACTTCTTAACTCTTTTTTTATAATATTTTTAAATAATGGATAATGTGTACATCCCAATATTACTGCCTCTATCTCATTTTCTTTACTTATTTCTTTTAAATATTCTCTTATTGTAAGCTGTGCTATTTTATTATCTATCCAACCTTCTTCTGCCATTGGAGCTAATAATGCACATGCTTTGTTAATTATTTTGGCTTCTGGTACTTCTTTTAATATGCTCTTCCTCCAAGCATCACTTCTTATTGTTCCTACAGTTGCCATTACTCCTATGTTTTTAATGTTTTCTTTCTTTACATACTTTACTGTAGCTTCTATTATTCCTATAATAGGTATATTGTATATTTTCCTTACTTCTTCTAGTGCTTGACTTGTAGCTGTTCCACAAGCAATTATTATTTCTTTTACATCTTTTTGCATTAAAAATTCTATTCCATTTTTTGTAAGTTCTATTATACTTTCTTTTGATTTATTTCCATATGGAAATCTCTTAGTATCTCCTAAATATATTATATTTTCATTTGGATTGTTTTCTATTATTTCTTTAAATACTGCTATTCCTCCTACTCCAGAGTCAAAAACTCCAATTGCCCTTTTATCCATTTTATATCATTCCTTCCTAATAATTTAATTAATTTTCCTAAATATGTTGTGTTTAAAATTAATTAAATTTTAACAAATAAATTGTATATCAAAAGTGCATTTTTCTTGTATTTTATGGTAACTATTTAGATGTATTATATTACGTACTACACTATTAATATTTATTTCTTTCTATTATATATCTTTTTTCTTTATTTTTCTACACAGTTTTTTATTTTTTTCATATTATATATTATAAGTTATGCTAATTTTATTGGTATATTCTTAAATTTTTGAAAAAGGGGTATTGTATTATGGAATACGATAAAAATATGTGTCCAGTTGTGGAGGTTGATGGACTTATAGCTTCAGGAAAACAATTTGATCTTGATATTCGTTTACCAGAAGATAATAGAAATGTTATTTATGGTGTTATAAAGGATTGTTATGGTGATCCTGTATGTGATGCAGTAGTTAAATTAATAGAAATAGTATGTGAATGTGGAAAAGAAGAAAGAAGACCTGTATCTCATACTTTTACTGATAAAGATGGTGACTTTGTATTTGGTCCTTTATGTGCAAATAAAGTTTATGCTATAGAAGTATGGGTAGATCACGTAAAACACTGTAAAGTATGTACTTCTGTTAAACATGATGGTAAATGTTTAAAAGGTGTTAAAATGGATTGTAAACATGAAATTCCTTGTAAAAAAGATTGTTTAAGAAGTGAAGCTAGTGAATGTGAATGTTCTGAAGAATGTTCTGATTGTTAGAACTAATATAGGAAAGTATAACAATCTGTAATACTTTCCTAACATTCCAAATAACCCAATAAAGAATTAAAGTGATAACTCTAATTTCTATTGGGTTATTTTTTTACAATTCATAACTCAATATTCTATTTAAGTACTATAATTTTACAAGCTGTGAATTGTAACTATTTTTTTTACATTATTCCCATTTTTTTAGCAAATTGTCTACCCATTTTTACCATTTGCTTTTTATTCTTTCCAGCCATTTCTTTATACATCATCATTGCTCCTGCTGAAACAATTCCTCCTAATACCATACCTTTAACAAATTTCATATCCATAAATTCCTCCTTTTTTCAAAATTCACTATTTATTATGTCTATTTCGTTTAATTATATACTCTTTATATAAACTATATATTTCTCTAACAGCAATAAGCAAAATAAAAATAGCAAAATATCTCTTTAAACTTTGTGTTTCTATTTTATCTGACACTATAGCTCCAACTACTGCTCCAATAACTCCACATATCGAAATTACCCTTGCAACTTTCAAATCTATATTTTTTTGTTTGAAATTAATTATTATAGCAGCTATTGAAGTAGGAATAAAAAACACTAAATTTGTTGCTTGTGCCACATGTTGATCAAGATTCATAAATGCAGAAAGAAGAAGTATTAAAATTGTTCCTCCTCCCATTCCCATTCCACTTACTGTTCCTGCAATTAACCCAAACACTACTTCTAACAACTTATTATTCCTCATATACTCATCTACGAAAATATTGTAGATTGGTATCTTTCTATAATTTTATACTCTTCTGGTACTAAAACAGCATTTTAAATGCTACATATATTAAAAAAATAGTAAATGCTATTCTAATATATTTTGTTGGTAACTTTTTTAAAAGTTTTGCACCTATTATTCCTCCTATTATTCCACCAATTGCACATTTTATACCAATTTCCCAATTTATATAATTATCTTTATAATAAAATATACTACTCGCTATTACCATAGGTAATATACAAAATACAGATGTACCTCTTGCTTTTTTATCTTCCATTTTTAGAAAATAAACAAAAGCAGGAACTAATATTAGTCCGCCTCCAGAAGCAAAGAAACCGACTAATAAATCCTGCAATTAAACCTAATACTATATTTTTTGTTTTCTTTACCATTATAGAACTTTCCTTTCTCCATCTATTTATATACAGATATAGGAATTTCATTTATTTCTATAATAGTATTTATTTTTTTCTATTTTTTATTCACTTTTTATAATTTAATGTAAAATAATATTAATAATACTACAAGTTATAAGCTTTGCTTACATCTGAGTATTTACTTTCTCAATTATTATTTAATATTTCTACAATACTATCTACTAGATAATCTATATCTTCTTTTGTATTTTCGTCTCCTATGGTTACTCTTAAAGAACCTTGTGCATATTCTGCTGGTAATCCTATTGATGTAAGTACATGTGAAGGTGAATCTGAACCTGATGAACATGCACTTCCACTTGAAGCACAAATTCCTCTTTCATCTAAATTTAATAGCAATAATTGACCATCTACACCTTTAAAAGATATATTAGCATTTCCTGGCAATCTATTTGTTCTATGACCATTTAATTTTGCATTTGTTACCTTTTTTTCTATTTGTGATATATAATAATCTCTTAAATCTGTTAATTTCTCATTATATTTATCAAAATTTTGATATGCAATTTCTATCGCCTTTCCTAGCCCTACAATTCCTGCCACATTTTCTGTTCCAGCCCTTTTATTTTTTTCTTGATGGCCTCCATCTTGGATTCTTTCAAATTCTATTCCTTTTCGTATATATAAAGCGCCTACTCCTTTTGGACCATAAAATTTATGTGCTGACATTGATAATAAATCTATATTCAATTCGTTTACATCTATTCTAACATTTCCTATTGCTTGAACTGCATCTGTATGAAAAAAAATTTTATGCTTTTTGGCTATCTCCCCAATTTCCTTTATTGGCTGTATTGTTCCAATTTCATTATTTGCAAACATTATACTTATTAATATTGTATTATTTTTTATTGAATTTTCTAATTCTTGCACATTTATTAAACCTTCTTCATCTACATTAAGATATGTTACTTCAAATCCTTGTTTTTCTAATGTATTACATGTTTGCAATATTGCTGGATGCTCTATTTTTGTTGTTATTATATGTTTTCCCTTTCCTTTATTTGCATATGATACTCCTTTTAATGCTAAATTATCACTTTCACTTCCACATGAAGTAAAATATACCTCTTTTGCTTCACAGTTTATTGCTTTTGCTACTCTATGTCTCGCTTGATCTAACGCTTTTCTAGATTGCCTTCCTATGCTATATAAAGATGACGCATTTCCATATTCTATATTAAAAAATGGTAACATTTCTTTTAATACTTCTTCTTTTACCGCTGTTGTCGCAGCATGGTCAAAATATCTAATTTTCATGTAATACACCCTTTCATATTCTACTTTATAATATTATATTAGTCTTTTTATTTATTATTCTTATTATATAGCTTTTGGTCTTTATTTCCACAGTTAAAATTGCTTTAGCAATTTTGTGTGAATGTTCTGCAAAGCTTTTATATACCAAAAAATCATAACAATTTGTTATTCTTTTCTAGTATATAAAAAATAGAGAATATCCACCATTATATAGTTTATATTCTCCATTTTTATAACAATTTTTATTACTATTTATTAATTTGATGCCCATCTTAGCACTCTAATGTTTTTATATGTATTTAATACTTCTGAATATTTTTGATATTCTTCTTCCCAAATAACTTGTGGTATTTTGTCAAATGCAGTAAATACTTTTTCTGCCTCCATTAAAAATATTATTTGCTCTTGTGGACTCATTTTCTCATATTTTTTTGAAAAAATGTATAATTTATCTAGCATTTGATTTGCTTCTATAAATGTCCAGAAGTCTTTTACTTTTATACCTGATAATTTAAGTTGCATTATTGGTAATGCAATTAATATAAATATTACAAATATTAACATATATATTATAATCATTAGTTCCATATTTTCCACCTTCTCTTTTGAATATATAATATATTGTAACATATTTGTAAACAAATTGCAATAGTTTTGTAATAATTTGTAATATTCATGTAATATTTCGGGTTTACATTCACAGTTATTAACATATATATTTTAGGTAATATAAATACAGTAGAATATAAATTTTTCTAACCTCTGAATGTTACTTTATTCTACAATAAGGCAAGCTCTGAAGCCTGTATAATTGCTTGCCTTTCCATCATTGGCATCAAAGCCAAATATCCCAGCATTGTCCAATAAACTATAATATCCTCCATATGCTAAAAATGGAGTCTCTGAATTTACAAAATTTGAATTATCTGAATTCCATTTTCTTGTTTCATAAGTTGCATCTCCTTTTATATAATTATCATTTAATTCTGTTCCAGAATATGAAATAGAATATTTATCACTTATTTTTCCTGTATTTGCAAAAGGTCTACCATTTACTAATTCATCACTATTATTATAATATGTTGCTGTTAGCTCATTTGCTCCACCTACCAAATCATAAATTCCATATACATTTCCTGTTGTACTAGCTTTTTTTCCTTGAGACGTATTATAAGCATATGTAGTTTCAAAGTTTCCTGTAGAATATGTATATGTATTATTAAATGTATTATTTAATCCTTTACCTGCTCCTGCACCTGTTATATAACTTTCACATTGATTTACTGATATTTCTGTTCCATTTCTACCATACTCGCTATGTGAAAGATAAGCTACTGCTCCCCATTCACTATTTTTTAACATATGACTATTCAAATTTTCATTATATTGTTTAGATATAGAATACATTTGTGATATACTTATATTTCTCCAACTTGCTACATTTGGAACTACTTTTAAGATTTCACTTGTTCCCATTAATGTGGATGTTGCATCACTTCTACTTGCTTCAAATTTTCCTATCCATATACCTGAAATCTCCCCAAAACCTCCTCCTAAACTTGCATTTTCTGTAAATGCTGGGTGTACGATATAATCATTTTGAGTTAATGTATTATCATCTGCATATTTGCATTTGTTTTCATCCCAAGTTATATTTTCATTTCCTTTTATAAATTTTATATCTACTTTTCCATAAATTGTGTTGTTTGAACTTATTGTATTTTTATTATTATCTGTATAATATGTAATTTTATAAGCATATCGTGGAATCCATACAAACATGCTTCCTAATTCTTTATCTTGTACTATAGTTCCTACCTTTGCATTTTCTCCAAATTTATATTTTCCATCTGAAAGCATAATATTTGCCCATTTACTGGTTCCTCCATTTTCTGTACTACTTTCTTGTTTTGTATAATTAAACCATTCTATATCATCAGTAGAACATATTACCCAATTTTCCCCATTATTTTTTATAGGAATCATTCCATCTCCTAAGACTGGTGAGTTTACTCCTGTATCGTCTCTTGTAGGCTTATTTGTACCTCCTCCGTTTGGTTTTGTTATTCCTGTCTTTTCTCTTTCTTCTTCTATTTCATTCAACTTTTGTTTTTGTCCTTCTATATCATTTATAACATTTTCTCTTCCCTGTTCTAATACTGTTATAAGCCCATTATCTCCTATAGTTGCAACTATGGTAATACTTGTTAATATAATTAATACTACTATTGTTACTACTAATGTTACTAATGTTATTCCTTCTTCTTTTCTCTTTTGCATTATTTAACTCTTTCCTTCCTTGCCTTTACTAAATCTTTCTTTGGATAAGGCAACCTTATTTATTTATTTTACATATATTTTTATTTTTTTACAAGTACTTTCTATAAGTTTTATGAATTATCTGATTTTAATCTGTGAAATGTAATAAATTGTATTCTTTTTTGCTAATTTTTAATTCATGTGGTTGAATATTTAATTTTTAAGTGTTATACTGTTACCATTGCATTTAAACAAAAAGGATGATATTTTTATGGATGATAGATTTAAGCTTACTAAAAGAGCTGGGATTTTTGGAATTATTGGAAACATATTTTTATTAATAATAAAAGCTACTATTGGCTTTATTTCAAAAAGTCAATCAATGATAGCAGACAGTGCCAACAGTGCTGGTGACATTTTTGCTTCAATTATGACTGCTATTGGAAACAAAATAGCAAGTGAACCACAAGATGATAACCACAACTTTGGACATGGAAAGGCTGAATATATATTCTCGCTTTTTATTAGTATATCAATGATTCTTGTAGCTTTTAAACTTTTATATGACTCTATTATGTCTTTAATAGAACAAAATAAAATGCAATTTTCTTGGCTTCTTGTGATAGTTTGTATAATTACTATAATTGTAAAATTTTCCCTATTTATATATACTTACAAACTCTCTAAAAAATTTGAAAACATTTTATTAGAATCTAATATGAAAGACCATCGCAATGATTGTATTGTTACTACTTTTACCCTTATTTCAATACTTGCAACTCTTTCAAATATTTACTGGCTTGATGGTCTAGTTGGTATTGGTATTTCTATTTGGATTGCAATTACTGGAGTTAAAATCTTCATTGAAAGTTATAACACATTAATGGATAAATCTCTTGACCCAAATACTCAAGACATAATATTTTCTATGGCTAAAAATTATAAAGATATTGTTAAAATTGATAATGTCTCTTCCTCTCCTGTTGGCTACCAATATATTGTAGTTTTAACAATATTTGTTGATGGTAATATGTCTACTTTTGATAGTCACTCTCTTGCAGATAGCCTTGAAAAGGACATTAATTCTCTTGATAAAATATATAATACTATTATACATGTCAATCCTTGCTAAATTTAGACGGCAAAAAGAGTATATTTGATATTTGAATTTATAAGCCTACATAGTCAAAAAAACTAAAAACACATATAATATCTTACCGATTTATTATATGTGCTTTTATTTTATGCTAGAAAAATATAAAATTATGTTATACTTTCATAGTATGTTACTTTATTAAATGTTAAATTTCATATTGCATATCAGAATTGAAAAACACGCTCTTTTAAGTTCTTCTTGTTCTTCTTTTACCCGTTTAATTTCTTCATTATATCTTTCTATTTGCAATAATTTCTCTTTCTGCAATTCCTCTTTTAATAATTCCTTAAGTTGCTGTAAGGAACAAATTTCTCCCCTAGTAAATTCAAAGTAGTTTGCGACCCAAAGATTTACATTTGCAGGTGTTATTGCTACAATTGCTCCATCATAGAATATAAGATTACATTTAATACCTTCTTTTTCAATCAAATTTCCTTTTTTGGAAGCTGTTTTATGGGTAATTTTTATTCCAAACATCTTGAAAAATCTTTTGTAACCAGATTTGCAGCTAATTGGTATTATTCCAATATCAGCATTACTTACACTATTTGTTTCATTGTACATACATTCAAAATAAAATGCTTTTTTATCTTTCTCTAAAGTAGCTCTAATTATTGTCGCTTCATGAAATACCAATACGTTATTATTCATCTTTTCCTCCTCCTGTCAATTGACAACTCATGTTTGCTAATTAATAGTTACTCTACTACTTCCTTGATGCTTTTTAGGAGATTAATTTATATACTTTAATTATTTTACCATAATTTCCTTTATTTTTCAATAAAAATTGTTAAGTTTCAGTGAAAAAGAGTACAATTTGTTTCATTTCACAGATTAAAATCAGAGTTATATAAGTACTATAATATTCTGGTAGGAGATATTTTAAGCCTAAAACTTGTTATTTCAAAAAAGTACCGAAACTTAACCTAATTATTCTTTTTGAGAAACTTTTATTCCATTCTCATCTGTATCAATTATTATTTCCTTATCATTAGTAATTTTCCCCTCTAAAATAGATTCTGCTATTTTATCTTCAATGTTATTTTGTATAGCTCTTCTCAGTGGACGTGCCCCATAGTTAATATCAAAACCTGTTTGCATTATTTTTTCTATAACACTTTCATGAACTTCTAGTTTATATCCTTGAGTTTCAAGTCTATTAGATACTTGTTTTATCATAATTTTTATAATTTGTTTTATTTCAGGCTCTTGCAATTTATGAAATACTATAATTTCATCTATACGATTAATAAACTCTGGTCTAAACTGTTTTTTTAATTCTGCCATAACATCTTTTTTAATATTTTCATATTCCTTTTTAGTTTCTTCATTTTTCTTATCTGTATCATTATTAGCACTCATACTAAAGCCTAAAGACTTTTTGTCTGTAATCATTCTTGCACCAACATTTGAAGTCATTATAATTACTGTATTTTTAAAGTTTACATATCTACCATTGCTATCTGTTAAACGTCCATCATCTAATATTTGAAGTAACATATTCATTACATCTGGATGTGCTTTTTCTATTTCATCAAATAATATTACTGAATATGGCTGTCTTCTAATTTTTTCTGTTAATTGACCTCCTTCTTCATACCCAACATATCCTGGAGGAGAACCTATTAGTTTAGATACTGAATGACCTTCCATATATTCTGACATATCTATTCTGATTATTGATGATTCATTTCCAAATAATGCTTCTGCTAATGCCTTTGAAAGCTCTGTTTTTCCAACTCCTGTTGGTCCTAAGAATAAGAATGAACCTATTGGTCTGTTTGGATCTTTTAAGCCTACTCTGCTACGTCTAATTGCTTTTGCAACAGCTTCTACCGCTTCATTTTGACCTATAACTCTTTCATGTAAATTTTTTTCTAAATTTATTAATTTTTCATTTTCATCTTGTGTTATCTTTTTAACTGGTATTTTGGTCCAACTAGCTATTACATCTGCTATATCTTCTTGAGTTAATGTTATTAATTCTTTACTATTTTTATTTTTCCACTTTTCTTTTTGCTTTTCTAATTTTTCTTGCTGTTCATGAGCTTTGTCTCTTAATTTAGCTGCCTTTTCAAAATCTTGAATTCTAATAGCTTCTTCTTTTTCTTGTGCTATTTTAACTATTTCTTCTTCTAATTTACGTATACTTTCTGGTTGTGTATATGCTTTCATTCTTACTTTTGATGCTGCTTCATCTATTAAGTCTATTGCTTTGTCTGGCAAAAATCTATCATTTATATACCTAACTGAAAGACTAACTGCTGAGTGTATTGCTTCTTTTGTTATTTTTACATTATGATGTGCTTCATATTTATCTACAATTCCTTCTAATATTTTTATAGTATCTTCTGGAGTTGGCTCTGAAACTGTAACAGGACTAAATCTTCTTTCTAATGCACTATCTTTTTCAATATATTTTCTATATTCATTTATAGTAGTTGCTCCTATTACTTGAATATCTCCTCTAGCTAAAAGTGGTTTCAATATATTTGCTGCATCTACTGCACCTTCTGCTGATCCTGCACCAACTATTGTGTGAATTTCATCTATAAATAGAATAACATCTCCTACTTTTTTTACCTCATTTAAGCATTTTTTTATTCTTTCTTCAAAGTCTCCTCTATATTTCGCTCCTGCTACCATGCTTGATATATCTATACTTACTAATCTCTTATTTTTTAGTACTTCTGGAACATCTTCACTTATTATCTTTTGTGCTAATCCCTCTGCTATTGCTGTTTTTCCAACTCCCGGTTCTCCTATTAAACAAGGATTATTTTTCATTCTTCTTGAAAGTATTTGTATTACTCTTTCTATTTCATCTTTTCTTCCTACTACAGGATCTATTTTTCCATCTCTTGCTTGTTTAGTTAAATCTGTGCTAAATTGATTTAATGTTTGTGTTTGATTATAACTTCCTGATATTTTTGTACTTGCTTTATTTTTGTCTACATTTGATATTGCTTCATCATCATTTAACACTTTTACTATTTCATTATATAGCTTTTGAGGATCTACATTTAGGTTAAGCATTATTCTTACTGCTATACTGTCTCCTTCTCTCATTATTCCAATTAGTAGATGCTCTGTTCCTATATAATCTGAACCTAATTTTTTTGCTTCTCTAAAAGCATTTTCAATTATCCTTTTTGTTCTTGGAGTAAAACCTATAGTTTCTACTTCTCCTCTATTTTCTACTTTTCCTATTAATGTCTCTATTTCTTGTAATATTGCCTCTGGTGTTACATTTTGATTATCTAGCACTTTACTTGCTACTCCTACACCTTCTTTTGAAAGCCCATATAATATATGTTCTGTACCTATATAGTTGTGTCCTAATTCTGTTGCAATATCATTTGCAATCGAAATAGCCTTTTCAGCTCTTTTTGTGAATTTATACATTTTACTACCTCCTATATACATTTTCTTTAATTGATGTACTTCTGGATCTTAACCTTTTTATTACCAATATTCTTAACATTTCATTATTATTTTATATCTTTCTATTTTTTACTAATACACTTTGTTTAAGCTTATATATTTACTAATATCCTTAACCTTTTATTATTTGTTTTATTATTTCTGACCTTTTTATATCTCTATTATGTCTATTAAGTATCTCTCCAATATATTTTTGTAAATTCGCTGGTTTTGTATATAATTCTAATTTCTTTACCTTACTATCATTTAATTCTTGAATTATTCCTAAATCTGTACCCAACTTTATGTCTGCAAGTAAATTTACACACTCATCTGACGACATTTTTTTTGCATTTGCTAATATTCCATATGCTCTATATACTCTATCTTCCAATTCTATAGAATTTTTTGCTAAAAATTTCCTTGCTAATCTTTCTTGTTCTATTACCTTTTTAGTTATATTTTCTAAATTTGCAATAATTTCTTTTTCTGTGATACCTAATGTTTGATTATTTGAAATTTGATATATATTTCCTTTACTTTCACTTTCTTCTCCATATATTCCTCTTATAGTCATTCCAAAATTATTTACTATATGAAGTACTTTTGATAAATTTCCTGTAATTTTTAATGCTGGTAAACTTACCATTACAGAGGCTCTAAGCCCAGTTCCTATGTTTGTTGGACATGCTGTTAAATAGCCATATTCTTCACTATGTGCATAATGTAATAATTTATCTAAATTTTCATCTATTTCTATAGCTAAATTCATTGTTTGTTTTAGTTCTAATCCTGAAGTAAATATTTGTATCCTTATATGGTCTTCTTCATTTATCATTATACATATATTTTCTTCTTCATTTATTAATATTGCTGATGATTCATCTTTAGATATTCCTATATCTGGACTTATTATATGTTTTTCTACTAGACTCATTTTTGTAATATCATCTATGTCTTTCATATATAAGAATTTTAAACCATAACCTATACTTGGTGTTATATATTTTATTTTTTCTAATAATTTATTTTTGTCTTGCTGCGTTTCTCTTATTTTAAATGGAATTTCAGCAATATTTCTTGCAAGCCTTATTCTTGTACTTATAACTACATCAGAGTCTCTCCCATTTTCTAAATACCAATTTGACATTATAAAATCCCTTCCTTCTAATTTTCTAGTTTTTTTATTTCATCTCTTGTTTTAGCTGCATCCTCATATCGTTCCTCTTGTATTTCTACTTTTAACCTTTCTTTTAATTCTTCTACTTTATTATTTGGCCTTTTTTCTTCTATTTGCTTTTTATTTTCTTCATTATTTTGGCTACTTCTCCCAACATGTCTATTCGTTCCTTGAATATTTTTCAATAATACATCTATTTTGTTGGAAAATGTATCATAACATGTGCTACATCCAAATTTACCTTCTTTTAGAAAATCATCATAACTCATTTTGCAATTTTCACAAGTTAGCTCTTTTGGATTTTCTAATAGATTTGGCATAAAATCATTTTTTTCAAATATATCATCTAAAAAACTTGAAAAATGTATTGGCATATTAAAATTTATGTCTTCTATTCCTAATTCTTTTGCACATTTGCTACATAATGACATTTCCTTCTTTACTCCATTTATTATTTGTGTATATTTTATATTTGCTTCATTTTCTCCACAATTTTGACATAACATAAAAATCACTCCTTTATACTAAATTTAATAACATATTTTTAAATATATTTGCTCTAATTTCATCTCTCTGAGGCTGTGGTATTGTAAGCACATTATCACTTGTTGCTACCTTTATTAGTTTTGCTTCTTCTTTACTTATAATTCCATATGATAAAAAGTTACTAATGAATATGTCTACTTCTTGATTTGATATTACATCTTCTATGCTTGTTATTATATGCATTAGATAATTACTTTTTGTAATATTTACTTTTTTTATTCTAATACATCCTCCTCCACCTCTTTTGCTTTCTACATAGTAACCTTGTGATGGCTTAAACCTTGTTGATATTACATAATTTATTTGTGATGGTACACAATTGAATTGCTCAGCCAAATCATTCCTTTGTATTTCTATATAATCATCTTCTTCTGTAAATAATTGCTTTATAAATTCTTCTATCATATCTGAAATTCTCATTTTATTTCCCCTTTTTTGACTTTGACTTTCTTTGACCTATGATTAATTATACTATATTTCTTTGTTTTTTCAATTTCTTCTTTTGCTTTCTTTTTCTAATTTTAGCTTAATTTCCTCTTGTTTTCTCTTGTTTTTATTATTTTTCTCACTTTTTCTTTTGTTTTTATATATTCTTTTCCAAATTTAGTTTACACCTATTTATCTTCTTTTTTTGTCATTTCTGCTAAGTCTTCTGCATTCTCTTTTTGTTGTTCTAATGTTAACCAAGCAAAATAAGAAGATACAAACTCACCATATTTAGTTGCATCTTCTTTTATCTTAAAATTATATCTTTTCTTTTTCATAAATACACACCTCTTATTTTGATTATGTGCATTTTTTATATCATTTATTCGTGGTAGATATTTTCATTTATATACTTATTTATTACTTCTGCTACACCATCATTATCATTATCTGCTACTACTATATCTGCAATTTCTTTTATATATGGGGCACTATTACCCATCATAACACCTAAACCTGCATTTTGTACCATCTGTTTATCATTTATATTATCTCCTATTGCAATTACTTCACTTCTGTGTATTTGTAACCTATTTATTAAATCTTCAATTGCTTGCCATTTATCGACATTTTTATTTGTTATTTCTGTATAATAATAGTTTATTTCAATATCATCTGTACCATCTTTTATCATCTTTCTTGACATATGTGCTACATCTAATACATCTACATCTTTTATTAGTCTTAGTTTTTTAATTATGCTATCAAATATTATTTTGTCATTATCACATATAGTAATTTTTAAATAATTTTTGTCATTTTCCTCTACATATTTATATATATTTTCTACTATTATTATATTAGTTTTTTTATCATCTGGTTTTTTTGCATTTTCTTGATGATAAAATAATATATTATAATTTAATGATTTTGTTAATATTGTGTCCTCTGTATATACATTATAATATATACTATTTTCTTCACATATTTTTATAATTTGTAATAGCTTGCTTTTTTCCAAAAACCTATTGTATATAATATTTTGTTTTTGCATATCATATGTAATAGCTCCATTTCCACATATTATATAACTTTTAGTTTTTAATTCATTTGCTAAATTTTTTACTGACATTACTGGTCTACCAGATGCAAGTATTACTTTTACACCCTTTTGGGTTGCCTTTTCAATTGCTATTTTGTTTTTTTCTGATACTTCTCCATATGAATTAAGAAGTGTTCCATCTAAATCGATTGCTACTAATTTATACATCTTTTCTCCTTTGATTTTATTATTATGATATTTTTTTTATTTTATACATATCTCTGTATTGGCTCTGTTTCTATCTAATTGCTTGACATTTAGCAAAACTTTTATATACTAGGAAAGTATAACAAAACTGTTATACTCTCCTAACTATAAATACCCTAACAATACATGTGATATCAAATAAATGTTATTTAGCTTTCATTTTCATCACTCTTGCTATTAACTTTATTTTTTTTATAAAGTTTGGAATTTCTACTTGTATCTCTTTTTGATTCCGTAATTCTGCATTTCCTCCATCTAAGTTAATGTCCTCGATTAACCTATCTACTAAATATGGCTCTATATTTTCCACATTCAATTTAAACATAGAAACTCCTTTCTAAGATTCTAATATTTGTTACTTTTTTATTTTATCATATTTTTTTTTCAATTTCTACAATATACAAAAAATTTCCAGTTTATTTTTATTTTTTTTGCACATTATAATAATGAAAAAGCATTAATTGTTTTTTCTCACTAAATACTCACATTCTAGGAGGTGAAAATAATGACAAATTCTAATACAAAAGTAGTTCCAGAAGCAAGAGAAGCTCTAAATAAATTCAAATATGAAGTTGCTAGCGAAGTTGGTGTAACTTTAAAAGAAGGATATAATGGAGACTTATCTTCAAGAGATGCTGGTAGAATAGGTGGTAACATGGTTAGAAAATTAATCGAAACTGCTGAAAAACAAATGGCTAACAAATAGTTATTGATTTTATAATATATTGAAAACAGGAATGTATTTTTTGCCTTTACATAGTAAAGACAGGAAGTGTATTCCTGTCTTCATTTATATACTAGTTTGTTTTGTATTTCATTAAAGCTAATTATCCCATTATTGCCTACAATTTCTTTTAATCTTATTTTATCATTTTGTATTTTTTCTCCTACTAAAGATTCATATAATTCAGAATTTTCAAAAAATCCATACAATCCATCATTTATACAAAGATTTCTTAACTGTTCATCTAATTCTACTTGTACATTATTAACAATAATACCCTCAAAAGCTGTTATTTTATCTACTTTATTATTTGAAATATTTATTATTATAGAATTTCTACAAATATTATATTTATTAATTTCTTCATTATTAAAGTCCATGTTTATTATTAATTTTGCTTTTTTCAGACTTTTCTTCTTATTATTAGTTATAGTTATTAAAATTCCTTTTTCATTATAAATTTGTTCTTCCAATTTTTTATATTTCGAAATTTCATTTGTTACAATATTAACCGTTTTAACCTTCTCTATATATTGTTGTGATAACTTTACTACATCTAAATCATACTTTTTCGATAAGATGTATATATCTTGAGTTTTTAAATTAGTTGTTACCAATTTCAAAATTTTATGTATCATAGCTTTTTGTACTATTTTACCTTTTATAATATTATTTTCAATTTGATTTTCATACTTTTTCAATTTTTTTGATAGAACTATTTTGCTGTTTGGATATTTAGAAATTTTCTTATTTATTTTTATAATCTTTTTCTCATTTTCTAAGTTTGGAAGTAGCATCACCTTTCTATTATCATCTATCTGTCTAATTAACAAGATTCTTAATTTTACTTTTATCTTTTCCAAAAAAGTTAGCTTTTCATTTTCTAAATCTTTTATATATATTGTCATAAAACATTCCTCTCTTTATCTGCAAAATCTATGTTTTATTTGCTATGAAGGTACATATTGTTATACTTTCCTAGTATATAAAAAATACACCCTTTACACATATATATGTAAAAGGTGTATCTTTTATTCATTTATTAATGTATTCACAAAATCCCAATATCCATCATATTCATATCCTTTTTGCCAATATGCTGCCCCTGCTAAGTTATACTTTTTCATTAATTCAAACCTTGCCATTGCTGACTGTTCATCTTCAATCCACATTTTATAGGTTCTTCCATCTTTGTCATATTGTACATAATTTTGTTTAAGATTATCATCCCATTGTTTTTGTACTCCATTTGGAATATATTTATTTACATTTTTCATTGAGATAGCTGTACTTTCTTCTGAACCATCTGCTGTATTCCACCAAAGCCTTGTATATAATGGCATTCCTAAAATAAGTTTTTCTGCTGGTACTTCTTCTTGTGTTCCTATGAATTTATTAATATTTACTTCCACCCAGTCACATCCACCTGTTGTTCCAGCTTTTTTAGAAGATGTACCATATTGGTCATATGCCATAAATGCCACATAGTCAGCTACTTTTCCTATTAAATTTCTATCATAACATAATGACCAAGTTGCTGAACCATCTGGTGCTGTGACATCTACTGTCAATACTTTTCCATATTCTTTTAATCTAGGTGCTAATTCTATAATAAATCTTGAAAACATTTTTTTATCTTTCTCATACATATTTTCAAAATCTATGTTGATTCCATCCAGTTTGTATTCTGAAACAATTTCCATTATATTATTTATTAACTTTTCTCTTAATTTATAATCATTTAAAATGTCTGATGTTGTTTGTATATATGAATTATTTGATATCATTGGCCAAACTTTATAACCATTGCTATGAGCCCATTCTACATATGCTCGTCCTTTCTCACCTATATTTGTTACTAATTCACCTTTTCCTTCATCTTTTAATATTGCAAATGATGGTGATACTACATTTATTCCTGCTATAGGCTCTGTTCTTGTTGGAGCTGAAGCATATTCTGAGTAATAATCCCAAACTAAACTTATTTTTCCTTGTATTTGCTTTTCTTCTTTCATTGTTTCTCTAACTATATATGTATTTGCTATTTCTTTTGTATAGCCTAATTTTCCACTTTCTGTCCTTACCTTTACCCAGCCATCTAATTCTTCGTTAGTTGGAACTATTACTACATTATTTCCTTGTTCCACATTTTCTACACTTCTTGAAAATATTGTTGGTAAAGATTTTATTTGGCAATTCTTCGAAATGTTTGCCATCTTTTTTTCTCTTTCTAAAGATTCTATTACCACTACATTGTTTTTTCTTATATATTTGACTTCAACATTATATATTTTTGCAAGTTCTGAAAATGGTATATAGTAATTTTCTTCATTTTTTGTTACTGCTCCAAGTATTCTTACTTTTGAACTATTTACTTCTATTTCTTTTTTATCTATTGGTAATGCTGCTAGTTTTGTATTTGAACCTGTTACTATTTGATTATATTTTTCATCATAATATATATTCCCATCAAAGAAATTCTCTATATCTTCTTTTGATAAATATATTACTTCATTTTCATCTACATATATATCTTTTTTTAAACTTAATGTTACATTATTATTATTTACTATTAAGTTTATTTTATCTTTTATTTGAGTATCTATGTAGTTAGGTGCTACATTTATTATTATTCCTACTACTATTACAAATAATACTACAATTATTCCTTTTATAAAAAAATTTGGACCTTTTTTTACTTTCATTTTTGACTCCATTTATTTACTCCTTTATTTTTGCCTTTTGTATCTATATATTAAATTAATATTTCTTATTATTCAATAAATATCATACTTCCACATTTCATTTTACAAATGTATTAATTTAATTATATTTCATTTTTTATATTACTATATCACATATTACATTTTTAGTGAAGTTATTTTTTCATTTTTTTGTATATTTTTAAAATTTTCGGAAAACATATTTGTAGTAAATATTTTTGAAGGGAATGATTATTTTATGGAAAAACATATTATTGTAACTGGATCTTCTACAGTTTCATGGAAAGATGCAATTATACAAACTATTGGAGAAGTTTCTAAAACTATTGATTATATATCTTCTGTTAAAATTTTAGATCAAAGAGCAAGTGTATCTGGTAAAAAAATTGCAGAATACTATGTAGATTTAGACTTAGTTTTTGTTATTGATAGAGATAGAGATTAATCTGTTCGCATATTTTAATTTTATAAAAAAGGAGGTGTTTTTATGGATAATCCTTTAGATACTCAGGAAAAATATAGCAAATATGTTGACAAAAAATCCCCAAATTCACCAATTTTAAAAAACTGTTTTAACGCATTTTGGGTTGGAGGTCTTATTTGTTCAATAGGTCAACTTCTATTCTATTTTTGTAAATATCATGGACTAGATCAACAAGCTTCAAATACTGTTGTTTCTATAGTACTAATAGGAATTGCTGCTTTTTTAACAGGTCTTAATATTTTTAACAAAATTGGAAAATTTGCAGGAGCTGGATCTCTTATACCTATTACAGGATTTGCAAATTCAATTGTATCACCAGCTATTGAATATAAGTCTGAAGGCTATATTATGGGTGTAGGTGGAAAAATGTTTACAGTCGCGGGTCCTGTTCTTGTGTTTGGTATTTCTGCTTCTGTCATTATTGGAATTATTGCTACTTTTTTTGTATAATTTTACAATTTGTGAATTGTAACTGCAATTGACAAGAACAAAACAAGAAAGGAATGAATTTTGTTATGAATAAATTAGGTAAACAAACTATTAAATTTGATGCTCCTCCTACTATAGTTCAAACTGCATCTATAGTCGGACCAAAAGAAGCACAAGGACCTATGGCTAAATATTTCGACCAGTGTTTAGATGATGAATTCTGGGGCGAAAAAACTTGGGAAAAAGCTGAAAGTAAAATTATTAAAGAAACTGTTAATATGGCTGTTTCAAAATCTGGAATAGCTTCTAATGATATTGATTTTTGCTTTGCAGGTGATTTATTAAATCAATGTATTTCTTCAAGTTTTGGTTTAAGAGAATTAAATATTCCATTTTTTGGAGTATTTGGTGCATGCTCTACTTTTGTTGAAAGTATGTGCTTAGGCTCTGTTTTTATTGAAAGTGGGGCTGCCAAAAATGTTTTATGTGCTACTTCTAGTCATTTTTGTAGTGCTGAAAAACAATTTAGATTTCCTCTAGAACTTGGAAACCAAAGACCTCCAACATCACAATGGACAGTTACAGGAAGTGGTGCTGCAATTTTATCTGCTACTGGTCAAGGACCTTATATTACTCATATTACACCTGGTAAAATTGTTGATATGGGTATAAAAGATGCAAACAATATGGGAGCTGCAATGGCTCCAGCAGCTTTTGATACTTTAATTACTCATTTTGAAGATACTGGTCGTAAACCAAGTTATTATGATGCCATTGTTACTGGTGACTTAGGATATGTTGGGAAAGACATTTTAAGTGACTTAGCTAAGACTAAAGGTTATAATATTAGTAGTAATTACAATGATTGTGGCGTTCTTATTTTCGATAAATTGAAACAAGATACACACTCTGGTGGTAGTGGATGTGCTTGTTGTGGAACTGTCTTTTCTGGCTATTTTTATAAACAATTACAAGAAAAAAAGATTAATAAGATTTTACTTATTGCTACAGGTGCTTTAATGAATTCTACAAGTAGCCAACAAGGAGAATCTATCCCTGGTATAGCTCATGCTATTGCTATAGAAAATTAAATTGATATTTTGGATTCCGAACAATAGGGACGATCCTTTCTGTTTGGAATCCGAACAAAAAGGATCGTCCCTATTGTTCAGAAAGGATTTATTATGGAATTTTTACAAACTATTGATTGGATGCAGATGCTAAGATGCTTTGTTGTTGGTGGTCTTATTTGTATTGTTGGTCAAATTCTTATTGATAAAACAAAACTCACTCCTGCTAGAATTTTAGTTGTCTTTGTTACTACTGGTGCTATTCTTGGAGGACTTGGACTATACAAATATTTGATTGATTTTGCTGGCTGTGGTGCTACTGTTCCTCTTACTGGTTTTGGTGCTAATCTCGCTAAAGGGGCTATTGAAGAAGTTCACAATAGTGGTCTACTTGGTGCTTTTGTTGGAGGTGTAAAAAGTGCCAGTGGTGGTATAGCCGCTGCAGTATTCTTTGGTTATCTTGCTTCCTTAATTGCAAAACCTAAAATAAAAAAACAATAAATGGGACATTTTTGTCCCGATTTACTTAAATCCCATTTTACTCTTTTAGCTCAGTTTTTGATAAATTTCATTCCAACTATATACTCTTTCTATATTTTTACCTTTTACTTTATGATTATATATACAATGATAACATAGTACTTTTATTTTGCTTGATATGTCTATTATGTTTTGTGGGCAATCTTCTATCATTACATCTATATAGTTTCCAACACAATATTTTAATTTACTTCCTTCTGTATAAATTAACCTATCATATTCTATTTTTTCATCTTCTAGCCATTTTTCAACAAATTGCCTCATTTTTCCTACTGACTTAGGTGGTAATCCCCACTCATTTCTTGCTGTTATTATATATATTTCATGACCTTCCTGTCTTAACTTGTGTATTATTTCTGCTGCGAATTCTCTTGTTTTATATTTTGTTACATAGTACTCTAAATATGTATTCCAAAATTCTAATGATTGTTCTTCTGACCAACCAAATGAGTCTTTTTCGTCATATTCTCCTTCTTTTATTTTTATTGGAATACCTTTTTCTACACAAAATTTACTACCATAATCTACTACAAATCTTTCTATGTCTGTTAATACTCCGTCTATATCTACTCCTATTTTCATAATTTCCTCCTTATTTATTACAATTTTTATTTTTCTAACATTATGTCTTAAATAAACCTAATAAAATATCAGATATTTTATTAGTCTACTTTTATCATCTTAATTCTCGATTCTTTTATAACATCATTATTATATTTTATATCATAAAATGTATTTTTTAACAACAAAAAATGACAAATTAATTTACTTTGATGTAACAACTAGTTAAAATTCACAGTTTGTAAAATTATATATTTTAAGCAATATAATATTTATTTTAAAGAAGTTTTGCGCAGGGAAGCTCCCACAGTGGACATGACCAAGAGCGGTTGTAACTTTCTATACAAGAAGAAAAGACCCAGATGTATTTCTACACTCTGAGTCTACATAAGAAAATTATTTCTTAATTTCTACTAAAATAACCTCCATATTGCCTACAAAGATTTCTTTTAAGAAGTTATCATTTTTATTATATGAGCAATACATGTACAAACAATTACTATAGCATTCCAACATGCTTGTACTAAGCATGTTAGCCATACTGCCCCCCACGCCAATATTTTTACGCTAAAAAAAGCTATTATAGCTAATACAATTGCACAGATTATATGCTCCCGAAGTTTATTTCCAATAAATCCTACAATTGCAGTTGCAAGTAATAAACTGATACATTTAAAAATCTCACTATCAGTAACATTTGCCTGATAAAAATTCATTGCTCTTAATCCAATGAATAACCCCAGTGCTAAATAGCCTACAACAATTATTACTTCCATTGCCTCTAATGTCTTTTTCATCTTTGTTTCCTCCTGTTTTTGTTTTTTAGTTAATACTTTATATGTCTTTATTGTACCATACTTTTAACCCAAAAGTCAATTTATGTAAATTTAAACAAGAACAAAAGAGGCATGATTAAAGCATTTAGACCTTTTAGATTACTTTTCATGCCTCGTCTTTGTTCGCCGCCAAAATTGCTTTAGCAATTTTGTGTGGAACGTTTGGCGAAGCTTTTATATAATAGGAAAGTATAACAAATTGTTATACTTTCCTATTATATAACAAAAGTGTACAATTTGTTACATTTCACAGATTAAAATTAAAATTATATAAGTACTATAATATTTATTTTAACAAAGTTTTTTACTGGCTTCGCCAATCGCTCTGGGTCATGTCCACTGTAGGAGCTTCCCTGCGCAAAACTTTGTTAAAATAAATATTATAGTACTTAAGCGAATGTGATATCTGTGAAATGTAACAAATTGTACTCTTTTTTGCTGAATTTCAAGCAAAAATACTAAAACTTAAATTGTATTACTTGCCACCTTTTAACTTTTATAGTAATATAATATACAAATACTATTTAGATTTTTTATTAATCTGAATAATAACATATAAAATTATGGAGGTTTTACATATGTGTGGAATAGTAGGTTATGTTGGAGAAAAAAAGGCCACTCCAATATTAATAAATGGTCTTTTAAAATTAGAATATAGAGGTTATGACTCGGCAGGAATTGCAGTAATTGAAAATAATAATATAGAAGTTCTTAAAGATAAGGGCAGAGTTTGTAATTTAGAAAGTATAGATGGAATTGATAAATTAGCTTCTACCATAGGAATTGCACACACAAGATGGGCAACTCATGGAAAACCATCAAAGGAGAATTCACACCCACATACTGATAACAGTAAAACTTTTGCAGTCGTACATAATGGAATTATTGAAAATTATAATGAATTAAGAGATTTTTTAATATCTAAAGGTTACACATTTTACTCTCAAACAGATACAGAAACAATTCCTAATTTAATACATTACTATTTTTCAAAAGATGAAATTAACGACAATAACAGATTTTTACGTGCTGTTCGTTGTGCTTGCAATGATTTAAAAGGAAGTTACGCAATTGAAGTCATTTCAAAATTATTTCCAGAATTGTGTATTGTTGTTAGAAAAGATAGCCCTCTTGTTATAGGTACTGGTAATAAAGAAAATTATATTGCATCTGATATTCCAGCAATATTGTCTTTTACTAAGAATTTCTATTTGCTAGATGATAATGAATACACTGTTATTACAAAAGATTCTATTAGCTTTTATGATAATAATTTAGAAAAGCATAATAAAGCCATAAAAAGTATTGAATGGGATGCTTCTTCTGCGGAAAAAGATGGATATGATGACTATATGTTAAAGGAAATTTTTGAACAACCTAACTCTATTAGAGAAACAATTGGCTCTAGACTAAAATTAGATGAAAAATGTGATTTTGAAGATTTGAATTTCTCAAAAGAATATTTATCTACTATTAATAAAATATATATTGTGGCTTGCGGAACAGCTATGCATGCTGGACTTTCTGGAAAAACTATTATTGAAAAGTTGTGCAAAATTCCTGTTATTGTAGATATTGCATCAGAATTCAGATATAGAGACCCTTTAATAGATAATAAAACTTTGTGTATTTATATTAGTCAATCTGGAGAAACTGCAGATACTATTGCAGCTTTAAAACTTGCTAAAAGTAAAGGAGCTAAGACTTTAGCTATTTCTAATGTTATTGGAAGCTCTATTACAAGAGAAGCCGATTATTCTATATATACTCATGCAGGACCTGAAATTGCTGTTGCTTCAACTAAAGCCTATACTTCTCAAATTGTTTTACTTGCAATTCTTGCCATTTATTTTGCTGAAATTTTGGAAAGTTCTGATAAAGAAACATTGGAAAATTTAAAAAGTGATATTTTAGATTTACCAACAAAGATAGGTATTGTTTTAGATAATTTAGAGCCTATAAAAGATTTTGCTAAAAGTGTATATACTCAAAAAGATATGTTCTTTTTAGGAAGAGGTACTGATTATAATGTTGCTCTAGAAGGTTCTTTAAAATTAAAGGAAATTTCATATATCCATTCAGAAGCATATGCTGCTGGTGAGTTAAAACATGGTCCTATTGCTTTAATTGAAAATGGCGTTACTGTAATTGGCATTATAACAGATTCGTCTTTAGTTGAAAAGTGTATTAGTAATATACAGGAAGTTATTACTCGTGGTGCTAAAACTTTGGTTATTTCTAATCAAATTTTGCCTAATAATCATTTTGATTATGTTATTGATATACCTTCTACTTCTTGTTTAATCTCTCCTATCCTTTCTGTTATTCCTCTTCAACTACTTTCTTACTATATTTCTAAAAATAAAGGATTGGATGTTGATAAACCAAGGAATCTTGCTAAATCTGTTACAGTTGAATAGATTTTCTTTCTTATTACCGCTAAAACACCCACTCAAATTACCTTGAGTGGGTGTTTTTATAACTACATTTTCATCTGCTGATTCTAGTATTCATCATCATAATCATCATAATAATAATCATCATAATAATAATCATCGTCATTACAAGCAATATTCCTCCTATATTCGGAATAGTATTCATCATAATCATCATCTTCTTCCCAATCCATGTCATGGCAATCATCTTTCCAATAATGACCATAAAAACTGTCATAAACGTTTTCTTTATCTTCTTCCATTTCTCTATAATAAGATGTATATATTAACCTTTCTCCTGATAATGACTTAGCAAATCCGCTGAATACCTCTCATTTACCTTCCACTATTCCTACACTTATATATAAGTGTTTTTTTCCTTTTCTAGAATATACACATATATCATGTGTAAGATCTTCTTCTTGGATTTCTGTTAATATGTCTAACAGATTGATTGCTAGATCACAATAATTTGCTGCTTTATAATGTTTTTCTTTAGTAGAAAGTATTACACAATTACCTTCCTGTGTACATACTGTAAAATAGTTCTGCAATCCCTCTTTTTTTACAGCTTTAGCTAGATCTTTATAATAATTTTCCAGTAAATGTTGGTTTGCAAACTCAAATGTAATAGTTTTTAATTCTTTCACATTTTTTTGTTTGGCTTTTTTACTATTTTTTTCTTTTTTGCGAATTTTGTCCTTCTTACCTGAATTTATCCGCTGATGAAATTTTTTTGTTCCTTTTGCAATTTTTAACATAAGAAACCTCCTTGTACTTTTTTATGTAAATATACTATCACAAACTACTATAAATGTCAATATTTTTAACTTTTTCTTTGCAAAAAAGAGTACAATTTATTATAATTCATAGATATTAATTATCTATCTAGGCAATATAATATTTATTTTTAGAAGTTTTGCGCAGGGAAGCTCCCAAAGTGGACATGACCCAGAGCGATTGGCGAAGCCAGTAAAAAACTTCGACAAAATAAATATTATATTGCCTATTGACTTCTAATTTCAAACTATGAATTATAATAAATTGTACTCTTTTTTGTTATACTTTTATTCATATTCCCATTGTAAGTTTTAATACTATTAACAATATAGCTCCTGGAATTCCCAATATTCCAATAATTATTGCAGTAAAAAAGTTTAAGCCTATATGAAACGAAAACATTCCACCAATTAAATTAATTATAAATATAATCAATCCACCAATTACAGAATTTGCAATTAACTTAAAAATACTTTTTAGAGGAATTATAAATATCTTTCCTATTATGAACAAAAAAATTATACAACCCAAAAATACAATAATTGAACTACCTTCCAATATAATCACCATATTCCCTTTTAACTTCTTAAAACATATTATGATTATTTTTGGACAAATATACCTTTTTTGTATTTTTTGGTTGTATATTTTATCAATTAAGTCTATTACATTATTCAGACTTAAACAAAAGCTTATTAATATTATATTGCTGTATTAAACTTTATTTCTAGTTGTCTTATCATATCCATAGTAATTCCATGTTCTTTAGCTTTTTTCAATAAATAGTCCATCTTTGAGCAATTAGCCTTAATTTTATATGAATAGTAATCTATTAAATCTTCTTCTGCATATTCATAATTTTTATTAGATTCATCTAAATCTTGTTTAACTCTTAAAATACTTACAATTAATTCTTGTTTTACCTGCTCTTCTGTTTTTTCTATTATCTTATCTTCTCTTATATATCTATCTTCCATAAAAATCATTCCTTTCATACAGAGTAAATCTCTCTTATAAATCTTATACTATTATACTCATTTTATGGAATATTATTCTAATTTTACATTATTAACCAATATATTATAATTCCTATAGTTTGAATAACAAATAAATTTAAAACATTTGAAGTAAGTAAATTATTTGTTGCTTCTATAACTCCGAGCTCACTATTTTCCTCTTTTTTATAATGTTTTTGTGACTCAAAAAATGTTATTAATTCTGGTATGCTTGTTATAAAACCTAATGCTATTCCTAGCACAAATTCTGGTATAGTAAATACTTGTGCTAAATTTTCTAAACATATACTTAACCTATCCCCTATTAAATATAAAGCAACACTTGTTAATAATAAATAAGTAGAGTATTTTACTACTACTTTTGTTTTTCCTCTTACCCATTTTTGTTCTTTTTCTATTTCTTCTGATATTTTTTTGTCTTGCTTTTTTAGATATAACTCATGTACTTTTGCATTTATATAATAAAAGAAAAAGAATAATATTATAAATATTGGTACTATATTTATACTAAATTCTATTTTAGCAACTAACATTATAATTGGTATTAATATTGTACATATGATTAAAAATAAATCAATTTTTATTGCTTTATTTGATAATACTTTCTGATTTTTATTTATATATATTGATGTTAAATATTGTACTAGATTAATGACATTAGAACTTATTATGTTATATGCACTTGCTCCTATAAGCCCTGAAAATGCCGAAAATGATACTGTTAATAATTCTGGTATTGATGTTGCAATTCCTGCTACATTTCCTACTGTTTTGGCAGATAGATTTAATGATTCTGCTAATTTTCTTAATATTGTTACTAATATATATTTTGCAATTAATACTATTCCTAGTGAATATATTATAAATTTTATTATTTCTATAGCCATATTTAATCTCATTCCTTCCTCAAGGCACAAACTTCTTTGTTTTTATTATTGTTTCCATTTTCTTTTATTATATTATAAAACATCAGTATTTTGATGTATTATATCATTTTTGTTTATTCTTTACAACAGATTTGAGTTACAAAGAACGAAAGAGTCATGATTAAATGTTACTGTTCACACTGCACGAGTTAATCTGTCTACAAACTTTATATGTATATTAAATAGTGAACAGTAACGATTAAATTATTTTTGGAACATTTTTGTTCCGAGTTACTCCTAATTTTGGTTTACATAATGTCGTATCTAAGGCAAATTCTTTGGGTGCCTTTGAGGCACCCTCTCCCAGCCCTTTCGGTCAGGGCTACCTTATATAAAGTGTGGCACGACAACCATAGTCGTTGTTGCTTTTAATCGGATAATTGCTGCTACGACTACTAGCTGGGCTTTCGCTACTACTGTTGTAGTAATCGCCCCCACAAAACCTCCTGTTGACGGTGGAGTAAGCCTCCATCCCCCAGTCTCTAACATTCCCCGCTAAATCATAGATATTATTCGCTTTCGTCTGCTCACTTGCTCCTGCTGGATCACTCTACCACTTCCTGCTGTTGTCGTTGCTACACTTCCACTACTTGTTACATACTCTACTGCATTATTACTATAATTTCCCCACTCTACTGAATCTTTACACACCTGCTCTTTTGTCTTATTTCCACTCTCTATTAACCACATTAGTACTCTATCTTGCTCACATCCCCATATTAACCCTGTCTCCACATTTGTATTTGCTCCTGCTAACCCTTTACATTTCTTATACATTGTATACCATGTTTGACTTCCTATATTTGTTTCTCCTTTTACTATTTTTGCTGTTCCATTTAGTCCTCCTGTTTCATACCTTCCTATATAATATCCTCCATATTTTTCTA
>CANRSN010000011.1 GCA_947642455.1 uncultured Clostridiaceae bacterium | reverse complement strand
TAATAGAAAATAAAAAAATTAGTCATATGCAAATAAATAGGGAATACCTACCATATAAGGCACTTATACTACAAAATACATATATGAAAGAAAGAGAAGATAGAATATATATATTACAAGGTAATGCACAAATTAGTAATGAAGAAAAGAATAATTTAAAATTAACAGCAAATATAAATAATGTAAGTGAAAATACAATAATAGAGTTTCCATATATTTTTTATCCTGGATATGATATCATACTTAATGGTAAAACAAAGTTAAAACCAGAAGAATCAGAAAATGGTTATTTATCAGTTAAAATCCCACAGGATATAGAAATAGGAACAATAGAGGTAGAATATACAGGAACATTAATTACAAAAATTTCGTACATAATATCAATATTTTCAATTATAGCATTTTTTGTATATTTATATACCCAAAAAGCATTTAATAAAAAGCAATTAGGCTTTTTTAAAGGAATGATGAAGAATGTCAAAAATATTAGAGAAAATTAGTCAAAGAAATTTAGCAATAATATTTATACTTTTAGCATCAATAGTAATATGTATGCCATTGTTAAATAAAGATATAGATATGACCTATGATGATGGAATACAACATATATGTAGGTTAATGGGAACACAGCAATCAATAAAAGAAGGACAAGTATTTCCTGTAATAATGTCTAAGTTTTGCAATGGTTTTGGATATAGTTGGAATATATTTTATAGTCCAGCTACAGCATTTGTGCCACTAATTTTTAGAATACTAGGAATGAGTTTTACAAATTGCATAAAAGTGTTTATGTTTGTAGTAGTATTTTTATCAGGCTTTTTTATGTATAAATTTGTAAAAAGTGTTACAAGAAAGAATAATGTAGCAATATTGGCAGCAATGTTATATATACTTCTTCCATATAGAATAACAGATATGTACATACGTAATGCACTGGCAGAGCTTACATCTTTTATGTTTATACCATTAATCTTTTTGCGGATTATATAATATTTTTGAAAAGAAAAGCAAATTTCAATACATTCTAGCATTAGGAGCAATAGGGTTAATTTTAACACATACAATTGTAACTATGTATACAGCAATTTTTGCATTTGTATATACATTAATAAATATAAAAAAGTTAAAAAATAAAGATATATTAAAAAAATTAGTAGTAAACTTAATTTTTATAATAGTAATAACTAGCTTTTTTTGGGCACCATTATTGGAACATGAAATGTCAGCAGACTATGAAGTATTCAAGTCAGGAAGAATGGAAAGAACAGAAGTATTAAAAGCCTTTAAACTAAGTATACATGAATTACTTTATTCTTCAAATGATGGTGGTATGGTATATGAAATGGGAATTGTTACATTAATAGGGCTAATACTAACTCCATTTGCAATAAAAAAAGTAAAAAAGAAAAGATATTTTAAATTATATATATTTATGCTAATTTCAGGAGTTCTATGTACAATAATGACTTTAAAAATATTTCCATTTGAATATATGCCATCTATTTTAAAAATGATACAATTTACTTTTAGATTACTAGAATTTTCAGGTTTTTTCTTTGCTTTTGTGGTAGCTATAAATTTTGGAATTTTAGTTAAAAAATTAAAAATTTATGATATATCAATATTAACATTAATACTGGTTATTTTAACTTTTGTATTAATAGATAAGGTACACTATCTTCCAAATTTTGATGAAAATGTTTTATGGCCAGCAGTAAGTGTTTCTAAGGATACAGGTAGGGTACATGCTGGAATGGCAAGTTTTGAATATCTGCCATGTAAAGCTTTTGAAAATAGAAGTTATATAGAAAATAGAGATAATACAGTACATATTTTGCATGGGAATACTCAAATAAGTAATGAGTATAAAAATAATACAAATATGGAGTTTGAAATAGATTATACTTTAGAAAATACTACTTTGGAGTTGCCATATATTTATTATTTAGGTTATAATGTATATCTTCAAAATGATGATAGAGTAAAATTAGAAGTGTTTGAGTCAGATAATGGTTTTGTAAGTATTACTATTCCAGAATTTGCACAGGGAAAAGTTGTTGTGAAATATACAGGAACTTTAGTTATGAAAATAAGTATGGTAGTGTCTTTTATAGGTTTTACAATACTATTAATACTGTTTGCACAATTTATAACTTGTGCAGAACTTTTCAAAAATAAATATTAATATTCTGTGTAAATTTTTAATATTGCCTAAAATTTGATATTTCAAAAAATATCGAAACTTAAAATAAGAAAGTATTGAACTATTACATAAAATGTTATAAAATAAGAAAAAAAGAGAAAGGAATGTAAAAAATGTCAAAACCAACAGTAGCAATAATAGGAAGACCAAATGTAGGAAAATCAACATTTTTCAATTATATAGTTGGAAAAAGAATATCAATAGTACAAGATGAACCAGGGGTTACTAGAGACAGAGTATATGCAGAGGCAACATGGAAGGGAAAAGAATTTAATCTAATAGATACAGGAGGAATAGAGCCAGAATCAGAGGATATTATATTATCTCAAATGAGAGAACAAGCCAATATTGCAATAAATGTAGCAGATGTAATTCTATTTATAACAGATATAAAACAAGGAGTAACAGCAGAAGACAAAGACATAGCATTAATGATAAAAAAATCTCGAAAACCAGTAATCTTAGTTTGCAATAAGGCAGATAACTTTGGAAAAACTTCAGATGATATATACGAATTTTATAACTTAGGTTTGGGAGAACCATATCCAGTATCTTCAGTAAATGCAATAGGAATAGGTGATGTACTTGATGCAATTTATGATGATTTACCTCAAGAATCTGAAAATGAAGAGGCAGATGTTATAAAAGTAGCAATAATAGGAAAGCCAAATGTAGGAAAATCATCTTTGGTAAATAAAATATTAGGAGAAAATAGAGTAATTGTTAGTGATATAGCAGGAACTACTAGAGATGCAATAGACTCAGAATTTGAAAATGAGTTTGGTAAATATGTATTTATAGATACAGCTGGAATTAGAAGGAAAAGTAAAGTTGATGAAAAAATAGAAAAATATAGTGTAATGAGAAGTCTTTTAGCAGTAGAAAGGGCAGATGTTTGTTTACTTATGATAGATGCAAATGAAGGTGTTACAGAACAAGACACCAAAATTGCAGGAGAAGCTCATGAAGCAGGAAAAGGTATAATAATAGTAATAAATAAATGGGATGAATATGAAAAGGATACAAATACAACAGAAAAATATAAAAAACAAGTATATGATAAACTTTCATATTTATCATATGCACCAATAATATTTATATCTGCAAAAACAGGTCAAAGGGTTCAAAAATTGTTTGAAATGATAAATATGGTTGCTAATCAGAATGCAATGAGAGTATCAACAGCAGTTTTAAACCAAGTATTAAATGAGGCTATAGCAATAGTACAACCACCAACAGACAAGGGAAAAAGACTAAAAATATTTTATATGACACAAGCATCTACAAAACCACCAACATTTGTTGTATTTGTAAATGATAAAAAATTATTTCATTTTTCATATGAAAGATATTTAATAAATCAAATTAGAAAAGAGTTTGGGCTTACTGGAACACCTGTAAGAATGATTGTTAGAGAAAAAAAGGGAGATTAATTTATTTTAAACATATTTCCCTAAATGAAAGGATGAATTTTAAATGATAGTAGTTTATATTATTGTAACAGTTTTAGCATATTTAATAGGAAGTATAAGTTTTTCAGTAATTATAAGTAAAAAAATGGCTGGATTTGATGTAAGAGAAAAGGGAAGTGGAAATGCTGGTTCTACAAATGTATTAAGAACAGTTGGAAAAAAAGCAGGAGCATTAACATTGCTATGTGATGCACTAAAAGGTGTTGTTGCAATTTTAGTTGCTTATGTAGCAGGGTTAATTTTTAATGAAATTATAGATAATGCTTTATTAGTTCAATTGGCAGGAATTGCAGTTATTGTAGGTCATACATTCCCTGTATTTTTCAAGTTTAAAGGAGGAAAGGGTGTAGCAACAGCTTTAGGTGTATTACTAATAACTAATTGGAATATAGGACTTATTTGTTTAGTATTTGCATTAGTTTTAATAGTATTAACAAGAATGGTTTCTCTAGGTTCTATTGCAGCTGCAATATTATTTCCAGTTTTACTTATTTTTATGCCTCCTACTCAAGAGAGTGCTTACTTAGTAAAAGAAGGTAGTTATATTATTTATGGAATTATATTGGCAATAATTGTGGTATATAATCATAGAACTAATGTAAAAAGACTTTTAAATGGAACAGAGAACAAATTGGATTTTAAGAAAATAAAATAATATTTATATCTAAAATATTTGAAAGTTTAATGTAATGTTACAATTCACAGCCTAATTTCTATTTAGGTAATATAATTTTATAAAATGTGAATTGTAACAATGTAATAGTTAAACAGTGTTATAGAAAAATATATTAAAAAAGTAATAGTGTATGAAATATTATAATAGTAATATATGTAGAAAGGATGAAAAAAGTGAAGAAAATTTCAATTATAGGTAGTGGGAGTTGGGGAGTTGCTCTAGCAATCCATTTAGCAAAATTAGGAAATGAGATTAAAATATGGTCTTTTGAAGAAGAAGAAGCAAACTTAATAAATAAAGAAAAAAAGTGTAAATTTTTATCAGAAGTTACTATACCAGATGGAATATATTGTACAACATCATATGAAGAAGCGATAAAAGGAAG
This sequence comes from uncultured Clostridiaceae bacterium, assembly GCA_947642455.1. Classification (GTDB taxonomy): domain Bacteria; phylum Bacillota; class Clostridia; order TANB77; family CAG-508; genus UMGS1663. The sequence continues at coordinate 57,749 of CANRSN010000011.1, read as the reverse complement.
CGAATATATTTTACATGTAACTCCTTCAAAATTTACTAGAAATACAGTAAAAGAATATAAACAGTATGTAACAAATCAAACAGTTATAATATGTACAAAAGGATTTGAAAAAGACACATTATGTACATTAGATGAAGTTTTAAAACAAGAAATGCCAAATGTGAATTTAGCAGTTCTTTCAGGTCCTAGTCATGCAGAAGAAGTATCAAAAGGAATACCTACTTTAATGGTAATTTCCTCAGAAAACATGAAAATAGCACAAGAATTGCAAGATATTTTCATGAGTGAAAATTTAAGAGTATATACATCAGAAGATATGAAAGGAATTGAACTTGGAGGAGCTTTAAAAAATATAATTGCATTTTGTGCAGGTGTAGCAGCAGGAATTGGTTTGGGTGACAATACTTTTGCAGCTTTAATTACTAGAGGAATGACAGAAATATCAAAATTAGGTGTTGCACTTGGCGGAAAAAAGCAAACTTTTTATGGACTAACAGGTTTAGGAGATTTAGTTGTTACATGTTTAAGTGAACATAGTAGAAATAGAAGAGCAGGTATGCTTATAGGTCAAGGTAAATCTTTAGAAGAAGCAAGGAAAGAAATTGGTATGGTTATAGAAGGTGTAGACAATATTGAGGTTGCATATGAACTTTCAAAGAAATCTGATGTAGAGGTTCCAATTATAAGTGCTGTATACAATATGCTATACAATAACCTTAAGCCAGCTGAGGCAGTTAATATGCTTATGACTAGAGATAAAAAGTCAGAAGATATTTAAAATTGTAACAGTTTAGAGAGATGTTAGGGATATTTATTTTTAGAAGAAAGGATATACAAAATGAAATTAGTAGTACAAAGAGTTAAAAATGCAAAAGTAACTGTAGACAATAATATAACAGGTCAAATCGAGAGAGGTTTTCTTGTACTTTTAGGTGTAGCGCCAACAGACACAAAAGAAATAGCAGACTATTTGGTGCAAAAGTTAGTAAAACTTAGAATCTTTACAGACGAAAATGATAAAATGAATTTATCTGTAAAAGATATTAATGGTGAGCTATTAATAGTTTCACAATTTACTCTATATGCAGACTGTACAGGTGGTAATAGACCAAGTTTTATAGGAGCTGCTAAGCCTGAGTTGGCAAATGAATTATATGAGTATTTTATTAATCAATGTCAAAAAGAAGGATTGAAAACTAAGCATGGTATTTTTGGAGCAGATATGAAAGTAGAACTTTTAAATGATGGTCCAGTTACTATTATTTTAGAAAAATAAATTATACAATATCAAAAACAAAATTTTATTTATACTATGAGATTTCCATATGATTAATATGGAAATCTCTCATATAAATATCTAATTAATTCATCTGCATTTTGATCAGTTACATTTATATATATGTCATCATCCATACAAATCCACATATTAATTTTATATTTATCATTATTTTCAATAAAAGTTCCTATTATATCAACTATTTCAATAGGATTTTGATAGATGTTTTCCCATTCTAAATCTGAATTTTTTATAGTTTTACCACTATTTTTGTTAGTATTATTAGTCAAAGTTTTGTCTTTGTGAATATTTTTGTCTAAATTGTAGAAACTATTTAAAAAATTAAAAATTTCATTTTCTTTATTACTATATAATTTAACAGAAGTATACATAAAAAATATCATCCTTTCATTTAATAATAGTATAAAAAATTTTTTTATATCTATACTAGGAATAAAATTCAAATATTATAAGATAATATATATTGATGAAAAAAGTTTAGAGATAAATATTAGTAACACAGCAAACAATATAATATTTCTAATTTGTTACGAAAAATAATTACAATTTTTGCATTAAGAAAGGATAATGATAAAAAATGAAAAATAAATTTTTTGAATATATAAAGTATTTCGCTATACTTATAATTAGTGTATTTCTTATTTTTACTTTATCGGCTTGTGGAGAACAAGATAAAACAAAAGAAAAAGTGGGAGAGGAAATTAAGTTTATGGAAAATAAACTTATAAGTGTGATTAATGGATTAAATAATATAAAACTTACTAATTATGTTTTAGCAGAAAAAAATTTTAAAGACGAAAAACAAGGAAATGAATCATCAGAAGGAGAAAATAAGTCTGGAACACAAAAATCAGGAAGTGAATCTGCACAGTCTTCAGAACAGGGAGGACAAGGGGAAAGTGGATCTTCAGGTCAAGGCGGTGGTAGTACAGACTCTGGAGGAAGTTCATCAGGTGGAACAACAGGAGGAAACTCAAGTTCAAGTTCTACTCAGGGCTCAAGTACTAATTCATCAGGTATACAATATGAAATGAAAGAAAGTGGAATTTTAGATAATAACCAAGCTGTGGATTGGGAAGCCACTAAAAATGAAATTGAAAATTTATATTCTATATGGTCTAGTATGATTGTGGATCTTCATACTGTAAATGTTAATAATGAAGATATTTTGAATTTTAGTAGTCAACTTGATGATTTAATAGTAAATGTGCAAAAAGAAGATAAGGTAAATACTGCTGCAATGCTTGCAAATTTATATTCATATATACCAAGATATGTAGAACATTATACTGAGGACTCTACAAAAATAAATTTGTCATATGCGAAGTCATATATAATTTCTTCTTATGCTTATATTCAACAAGATAACTGGAATGAGGCAAAACTTAAAGTGACTAAAGCTCAAGAACATTTCTCTAATATTATAAATAATGCTAATGAAAAAAATATGGAGAAACAAAATAAATTTAGTAAGGTTTATGTGTTACTTGGGGAATTTAATAATTCAATAGATAAAAAGGATAAACAGTTATATTATATTAAGTATAAAAAACTTATGGAAAATATAGAAGATATAGAGACTAATGAGAATAGATAAGAATCTTGTTGAAGTTTGCTATTAAAAAAATACCGAAATTTAAAAAGAATCTTGTACTTGACTTTTATCATATTGTATATTAAAATAATACTAGAGTAAATTGAATAGTCGCGTATAGCACTGTCGAAAGACTGCGTACGAGGAAAGTCCGGGCTCCACAGAGTAATGATGCTGGATAACGTCCAGTGAGGGAAACCTTAAGGAAAGTGCAACAGAAAATAACCGCCCATTAATTGGGTAAGGGTGAAAAGGCGAGGTAAGAGCTCACCTGCTTTATGGTGACATAAGGTGTATGTGCAAACCCCATCTGGAGCAACACCGAGAAAGAAGGCTAAGACTGCTCGTCATCTTCTAATTTGGTGGCTGTAAGTTCTATAGTAATATAGAAAGTAGATAAATGACTATTCACGACAGAACCCGGCTTACAGATTTACTTAACAATCATAAAAAAATACTAAAATAGAGAATATTGTACTATAATATAGTCAATATTCTCTATTTTTATATACTAGGAAAGTATAACAATTTGTTATAAATTTCTAGTAGATAAAAGTTTTGCTAACATTGTACACAAATTTTTAAATCATGCTACATTGGGTTATCAAATGAGAGGAAACAACCACAACAATGTGTACACTTTTTTTGTATAGCCTCTTTGCTTGTGCATTTTGTTGTGTCCCCTTTGCAACCTTTGTCGCAAATGCAAGAACAATTGCATGGGTTACAACGGTTTTCTTGAGTAATTACATTTTTACCAACCTTATTGTTGGTAGTAACTGAAGATGTGGCTACATTATTTTGTACAGTGTTTAACATAAATACCTCCTAAAATTATTTTTGTAGGTTATTTGCACACTTGCATAATACAAGATATAAATATGATATCATATATTTACATAAGATTCAAGAAGATTTTGTAAATCTTCAGGAAATTTGCAAGTATACTCAACAATGCAATTTTTAATAGGATGTATAAAAGAAACATAGTAACTATGTAAAGACTGCCTATTTATATGAGACAAATTTCCACCATATAGTTCATCACCAAGTAAGGGATGACCAATATAACTTAAATGTACTCTAATTTGATGAGTTCTCCCAGTTTCTAAGTAACATTTTAAAACAGATATATTTTTTAATTCTTTAATAACTTCATAATGGGTAATTGATGGCATACCAGAGCTATTAACACATCTTTCAATGATACTATTTTCTTTTCTAGCAATAGGTAAATTAATAATCCCTTTTTTATTTTCAAAAAGTCCTTCTACAATAGCAATATATTCTTTTACAAATTGTTTTGAATTCATTTGTTGTATAAGGAGTTCTTGAATATATTCATTTTTGGCAAATATAACAATTCCAGAAGTATCTTTGTCAATTCGATTAACAGGTCTTATCTTTTTTTGCAATCCGATAGTATCAAAGTAATATTTAATACCATTAGAAAGGCTGTCTTCAAAATGTGAAATAGAAGGGTGTACAGGAATTCCATAAGGTTTATTGACTATAATATAAGCGTCATCTTCATATAAAATGTCTAATTCCATTTTTCTTGGAACTATGTTAGAATTGTCCTCTGGATAATTAAGATTAACACAAATAATATCTCCTATACAAATTTCTTTTGAAACAGTACAAGGAAAGTTATTTAAAAAAATATTATTTAAGTTTTTTAATTTTATTAATAATCTGTGTGAAATATGAAAGTGAGAAATAAGAATATCTTTTACGGTTTTATGGTTATTATTTTCAATTTTATAAATTAACTTCATAAATTCCTCTCAATAAATGATTTTATTTTCATTTTTATATTTTTCAAAAACTTCAATACAATTTTCTCTATCAATATGATTTAATTTGATTAGATTATTTGCTTTACCATTAAGATACTCATATATTAAGTCATCTCTAAATCCAATTTCGGCAGCATCTTGCCTAGTACAAGCATAATATATTTCTTTTATATTTGACCATATAATAGCAGATAAACACATAGGGCATGGCTCACATGAAGTATATAAGATATAATTAGATAAGTCATATGTTTTTAATTTTGAGCAAGCTTCCCTTATAGCTGTAATTTCAGCATGTGCTGTTGGATCATTGTTTTTTAAAACTTTGTTATTTCCAGTTGAAATTATATTTCCTTCTTTATCTGTAATTACTGCTCCAAAAGGTCCTCCTTCATTGTTATTCATGCCATTTTGTGCAACTTCTTTTGCAAGTTTCATATATTTATTCATTAAAATAAGCTCCTTTCTATTTCTAAAAATACTTTGTTAGTATAACACAAATTTACTAATTGTTCAAACAAATGCACCAGAAAAAAGAGTACAATTGTTATAATTCATAGTTTGAAATTATAAGCTTATAAGCAATATAATATTTATTTTAACGAAATTTTTTACTGGCTTCGCCAATCGCTCTGGGTCATTTCTACTGTGGGAGCTTCCCTGCGCAAAATTTCGTTAAAATAAATATTGTATTGCTTAAATGGATATTAATATCCATGGATTATAACAATTGTACTCTTTTTTCTGCAAATGCACATGTTTTTTTTAGTTACATATTATAAGATTAGAGGTGAAGAAAGTGGCATATTCAGAAAGAGAATTATTAGCAAGGATGATTCAATGTGAGGCTGGAGGAGAGGGAGAAAATCGGAATGAAGGCAGCGGCATCTGTTATAATGAATAGAGTTAATACTCCTACTCGGGGAATATTCAAGAATTTCTCAAGGTGGAAGTATAAGAAATATACTATTTCAAAAAGGGCAATTTGATTGTGCAACTGAAACTCTAAGAAATAAATATAATCCTCAAAATATTTATAATATGAATCCTACAGAGGTACATTATAATATTGCAGATTGGGCTATTGCAGGTAATAGAATTCCAGAAGTAGGAGACTGCCTTTGGTATATGAATCCTTTTAAACCAAGTTGTCCTCAAACTTTTCCATATAACGGAACAGGTACTCTTCATACTAGAATTATAGAACATTGCTTTTTTAGACCAACACCTCAATATTTGCAAACTTGATGGAATCGTTTATTTGAAATTGAGTTGTTTTAACCTTTTAGGTTGGTACTTTACAATAAAAAGAAAGGAATGAATTTTAGATGGAAGAAAGTAATAAAAGAAATGTTTCAATTAATAATACTACACCAGAGACTTTGACTAATAATATTTATACACCAGCTTTTCTTAGAGAACAAATTGGAAAGCTAGTTAGAGTTGAATTTTTGATTGGAACTAATAATTTAGTTGACAGAATAGGAATTTTGGAGGATGTTGGTGCAAGTTATATTCTACTTCGTGCATTAGAAAGTGGAGTTCTTACTTATGCAGATATTTATTCAATTAAATTTGTTACAATTTCGCCATATCCAGTAAACTATTGGAGATAAAAGCAAAAGTGTAGTAGAACACTGGGGACGATCCTTTTTGTTCGTTTTCTATATTAGCATTACTGCTATTGTTAGTTGGAAAGACGAACAAAAAGGATCGTTTCCACTGTTTGAATATAGTTATTTTTAGAAGTTTGCTATTTTATAAATGTTACTATTGTATTTTTTTAAAAATGAATATATAATAAGAATATTAAAAAATAAATATAAGGAGGAAGAAAATGTCTTTTATAGAAGAAATAAAACAAAGAGCAAAACAAGACATAAAAACTATAGTATTACCAGAAAGTAATGATATAAGAGTTGTAGAAGCAGCTTCAATAGCATTAAAAGAAGGATATAGTGATATAGTATTAATTGGAAAAAAAGAAGAAATATTAAAACTAGCAGAGGAAAATAACTTAGACATATCAAAAGCCAAAATAGTAGATCCAGAAACATCAGAAAACTTTAGCAAATATGCAAATGAGTTTTATGAGTTAAGGAAAGCAAAAGGAATGACATTAGATAAGGCAAAAGAATTAATGAAAGATTATACTCATTTTGGAATGATGATGGTAAAAATGGAAGATGCAGATGGTCTAGTATCTGGAGCATGTCATTCAACAGCAAATACATTAAGACCAGCGTTACAAATATTAAAAACAGCTCCAAATACAAAACTTGTATCAGCATTTTTCTTAATGGTTGTACCAAATTGCGAATATGGAGAAAATGGAACCTTTATATTTTCAGATTGTGGTTTGAACGAATATCCTGATGCAGATAGTTTATCAGAAATAGCAATATCATCTAGTAAAAGCTTTGAACAATTAGTAGGAAAGCCAGCAAAAGTAGCTATGCTTTCATATTCTACATATGAAAGTGCATCATCACCACTTACAGAAAAAGTAGTAGAAGCAACTAGGTTATTAAAAGAGAAAGAACCAAATTTGATTGCAGATGGAGAATTACAACTAGATGCAGCAATAATACCAGAAGTAGGAGCAAGTAAGGCACCAGGAAGTCCTGTTGCAGGACATGCAAATACATTAATATTCCCAGACTTAGATGCTGGAAATATAGGATATAAATTAGTACAAAGGTTAGCAAAAGCAGAAGCATATGGACCTTTGTGTCAAGGTATTGCAAAACCTGTAAATGATTTATCTAGAGGTTGCAGTAGTAAAGATGTTGCTGGAGTTATAGCAATTACAGCGGTTCAGGCACAAGCACAAAATAAAAATTAAATTAAAGAGAAAGGAGTGTATGAGTAATCTCATACAAGTAAAATTATGAAAGTATTAGTTATCAATTGTGGAAGTTCATCATTAAAATATCAATTAATGGATATGGATAAAGAAGAAGTGATGGCAAAAGGAGTTTATGAAAGAATAGGAATAGGAAATTCTTTTTTAACACATAAAGTTGGGGGAGAAAAGTATAAATTTGAGAAAAATGCAAATAATCATGATGAGGCTATTAAATTAGTATTAGAGCAATTAACAGATAAAGAGCATGGAGTAATATCAAATTTAGATGAAATTAGTGCAATAGGTCATAGAATAGTACATGGAGGAGAGAAATTTACAAAATCTGTAGTTATAGATGAAGAAGTTATAAAAGGAATAGAAGATGCAATAAAATTTGCACCACTTCATAATCCAGCACATTTACAAGGTATTCGTGCTTGCCAAAAAGAACTTAGTGGAAAACCAAATGTAGCAGTATTTGATACAGCATTCCATCAAACAATGCCAAAAGAACATTATTTATATCCAATACCATATGAATATTATGAAAAATATGGAGTTAGAAAATATGGGGCACATGGTACATCACACAAATATGTAGCACATAGAATAGCAGAAGTTTTAGGAAAACCTATAGAAAGTCTAAAAATAATTAACTGCCATATAGGGCAAGGTGCAAGTCTATGTGCAATTCAAAATGGAGTATGTATAGATACTTCAATGGGGTTAACTCCACTTGGAGGAATTGCCATGGGAAGTAGATCTGGAGATTTAGATCCATCAGTAGTTACATATATTATGGAACAAGAGAATTTAACTCCAGCAGAAATGAATAATATATTAAATAAAAAATCTGGATTACTTGCATTGTCAGGAATTTCAGTTGACAATAGAGATATAGAAGAGGCTATGGAAGCAGGTAATGAACAAGCAATATTTGCATTAAAAGAATATCATTATATTATTGCACAATATATAGCAAGATATGCTGCTGCAATGAATGGTGTTGATGTTATAACTTTTACAGCAGGTGTAGGAGAAAGAGGACCAATTACTAGAGAAGATGTTTGTAGCTATTTAGGTTTTATGGGAGTAGAACTAGATAAAGAATTAAATAATGTAAAAGCTGTAGAAAGAGAAATTTCTACTCCAAATTCAAAAGTTAAAGTATGGATAGTTCCAACTGATGAAGAATTGATGATTGCTAGAGAAACAGTTGAATTAACAAAATAGTTATAAAATTGTTATTTATACTTTAGGAAGAAATATGTAATTAGTATAAAGGTTTATAGGTAACCTTTTAAAAACCTAAATTATTATACAAGGAATGTATAAAATATGAAAATATTAGTTTTAAATTGTGGAAGCTCTTCATTGAAATATCAATTAATAAATATGGAAAATGAAGAAGTAATGGCAAAAGGAAATTACGAAAGAATAGGAGAACAAGAGGCATTTTTAACACATAAAATGAACAATGGAGAGAAATTTGTAATAGAAAAAACAGTATTAAATCATACAGAGGCTTTAAATATTATAATAAGAGAATTATTAAATCCAGAACATCAAACAATTAAAAGTTTATCTGAGATTAGTGCAGTAGGTCATAGAATTGTTGGTGGTGGGGAGATTTTTGATAAATCCACTTTTATAAATGAGGAAACGATAAAAGGAATAGAAGAATGTAGTAAATTAGCACCACTTCATAATCCAGCAGCAATTTTAGGAATTAGAGCATGTCAAAAAGAGATGCCAAATGTTCCAATGGTAGCAACTTTTGATACAGCATTTCATCAAACAATGCCAAAAGAAAATTATTTATATCCAATACCATATGAATATTATGAAAAATATGGAGTTAGAAAATATGGAGCACATGGAACATCGCATAAATATGTTGCAAATGTTGCAGCACAAATGCTAAATAAAAATATAGAAGATTTAAAGATTGTTACTTGCCATTTAGGACAAGGAGCTAGTATTTGTGCTATACAGGGAGGTAAATCTATAGATACTTCAATGGGACTAACACCTCTTGGAGGAATTCCTATGGTCACAAGAGCAGGTGATTTAGACCCTTCAGTAGTTACTTTTATTATGAAAAAAGAAAACATTTCTCCAGATGAAATGGAAAGTATTCTAAATAAAAAGTCAGGTCTTTCTGCTATTTCAAAATTAGAACCAGACTTTAGACAAATAGAGAGTAAATCTAAAGATAATAATGAAGATGCAATTATTGCTATTAATAAGTTTATTTCTTCTATAGCTCAATATATTGCAAGATATGCAGCTAGCATGGAGGGAATTGATGTAATAGTATTTACAGGAGGAATTGGAGAAAATCAATTTGATGTTAGAGCTAAAATATGTAATAAGCTTAAGTTTATGGGAGTAGAAATTGATAACAACAAGAATAATGTAAGAGGAGAGGAAAAGATTATATCTTCTGATACTTCCAAGGTAAAAGTGCTTTTAATTCCTACAAATGAGGAGCTTGTTATAGCAAGAGATACTAAGAATATTGTAGAGTTTCGCAACTAATTCACTAAAAAATTGACAAATTCATAGAGTTATGTTAATATTAAAACACAAAAAATATTAGGAGGATAACATATGAACAAAAATGATTCTGTTATTGTACAGCCACAAATGCGGTGGAATGAGGAAAATGGAAGTGTACAAATAACCTTTTGTTTAGGAAAGAACATTTCCAAAATGATAACTTATGAATCAGATGAAAAGGCAGCACATTTTATAAAAGATGTGCCACCAGGTGCACTAATTGCATTTTTGGAAAACAAGAATTCAGAAAAAGGACATCATGGCTATCGTATAATGTTACTTGCAGATGCAACAACAAGTGATATTTGCATTGTGTGGAATGGAGAATGTGAAGTAGAAGAAGAAAGAATCAAAGAAGCATTTTTTAGAAAGATGATTTTAGAATATGGATCTAAAAAGATGCTTTATAAGTAAGTAAGCATATGTGAACTTTTAGGTTGATGACCAGATAATTTAACTCAAATGAGTTAAATTATCTGGTTGTTTTTATACAATTTGCTATATACCAGGAAAGTATAACAAATTGTTATACTTTCCTGGTATATAAAAGCTTCGCAAACATTCCACACAAAATTGCTAAAGCAATTTTGGCGGGCGAACAAAGACGAGGCATGAAAAGTAATCTAAAAGGTCTAAATATTTTAATCATGCCTCTTTTGTTCTATATATATGGAATTATTAATTTTTGGGAATTGTAGATGTTGCTAGTTTGTAAGTTATTTACTGATTTTATATTCTCAATTATTTCTTTTATATTTTTATCTTCATAATATCTATTTTTCTTTTGCTCTATTTGAGCTATACTCCATAAAGTGTCTCCTTCTGAAGCATATATAGTTTTGGTTTTTATATTGTCTATATGTGAGAAGCTATAGTTAGCTCCAAATAAGCAAAGTGATATTATGATACCTATTAAAACAATTATAAATGTTATAAATCTTTTTAAATTTTTAATTTTCATATTAATTCATTCCTTTCATTTGCTAGATATATTTATAGAAAATATGTTTTTTAAAATTGCATATATCCATTTACATAAGTGAATATGTATGGAGGTATTTTACTACTTAAACAAACAATATTTCGTTCAACTATTAATAGTATATCCGAACAAATATTCTTTGTCAAGAGTTTTTTGAAAAAAAATTATAATTGACAGATTGTTACAATTCACAGTTTATAAAATTATATATTATATTGCCTAAATAGAAATTGAGCTGTGAATTGTAACAGATTGGAATTATAAAATATAGCGAAAATGTGCTTAAAATTAAGAATTTTGTAAGAATTTAAAGAATTGACTATAAACTATAAAAATGATATAATAAATAAGGAAATAATATTAGAATTAGTACTTGAAAGGAGGATATTGTGTATTTAAAATACCAATGTAAGTATTATGATAAATGAATATAGATTTTCAATAATAATAAGTGCATATAATGTAGAACCATATATAGAAAGAGCAATAAGTAGTGTATTAAATCAAAAATTCTACAATTATGAAGTAATTGTAATAGATGATAAATCAACAGATAATACATTAGAAAAAATCATGAAATATGAAGGAAAAATTAATATTATTAAAAACAATAAAAATAAAGGATTAGGAGCAGTTAGAAATATAGGAATAGATAATGCAAAGGGAGAATATATTATTCATTTAGATGGTGACGATACTTTATATGATGATAATACACTAAAGAAAATAGATGATTTAATAGGAACAAATAATCCAGATATTATATTTTTAGGTTTTCAAGAAATAAATGGAAATAATAGATTAAGAATATCTACTGCTGAGGACTCAACAAAAGAAGCAAGACTAATGTGTGATACTAATTTTTCAGTTCCAAGTAAATGTTGGAGAAGAGAATTTTTAGAAGAGAATGATTTAAAATTTATTGAAAACATATATTATGAAGATATGATATATTCTATAAATGCAGTAATACTTTCTAAAAAAACAATGTATGGAGAGTTTCCAATATTTAATTACTATAAAAATAGAGTAGGAAGTATAATGACAACTCCTTCGATTCGTAGATGTACAGATATGTACAAAATGTTAGCGAATTTAATGGAACTATATGATAAAGCACCAAAAAATCTTAAACCTTATTTATTAAGTTTTATTATAAATGAAACAAAAGGAATACCTTTTAAAATAAAATGTATACTAAATGCTATTGAAAATAAGGAAAATGCTCCTGTTTTTGCCAAAAGGCAATATAAATTTACAGATATAAATACTATAGAGGAGGAAAATATATGAAAAAAATAGCATTAGTTGCAGATGTAAAAGACTGGGCTTTTGATATAGCAGCAAATATTATAAAGAATAGTTTAATAGATTCGTTTCAAATAGATATTTTTTATAGTAAATCAAACGAATTTAATAATGACTTATTTAAAATATTAGAGACTTTAAAACAATATGATTTAATACATTTTTTTTGGAGAGGGATATTATTAGATTTTGAAAAAGAAGATTTTAAAGAAAGAGTAATTGAAAAATATAAGAACTATGAAAAATATGTATGTGATATAGTAAAAAAGATATCAACAGGAGTATATGACCATTTGCATGAGGAAAATATAGAGTATAACAAAAAATTTACAAAATATTGTAATAATTATGTAGTAAGTTCAGAAAAATTGTTTGAAATATATAATAATATGAAAGAGATTAAAAATCCCAATTGTATAATGGGAGATACTTTTGAAAAACAAAAATTTTTTCCATGTAATATGGAACGATTTAATTTAGATAATGAAAAGCTAGTAATAGGTTGGGTTGGAAATTCTACTTGGAATAAGGTACAAAAAGATGAAACTGGAAAATCAATAGATTTTAAGGGGGTTCACACAATATTAAAGCCAACTATAGAGGAACTGCAAGAAGAAGGCTATAATATACAATTAGAATGTGCAGATAAAAATATAAAGCAAATTCCAAATGACAAAATGTGTGAATATTATTCAAAAATTCAAATACTTGTATGTGTAGCAAATCAAGAAGGAACTCCAAAACCAATATTAGAAGCTATGGGGTGTGCAATTCCTATTATTACAACTGATGTGGGTGTGATAAATCAAGTATTAGGAGATAAGCAGAGACAATATATATTAGGAGAAAGAATAATTGGAAAGAATGATTCTGAAATAAGAAGAAGATTAAAAGAGAAAATTGTATTTTTATATAATAATAGAGATACATTAAGAGAGCTATCAAAAGAAAACTATGAATATTCTAAATATTACGAAATAGAAAATATAAAAAAAATATACAAATTATATTTCGAAAACTGCTTAAGACAATAATTATGTGAAGATGTAATAATTTAGTGTCTAAAATCTGTAAAATTATTTAATAATATTATACAAAAATAATTGCAAAATTTACATAATTTCATAAAATATATAAAGTCCTAAATAAGGAGGGATATATTTTATGGAATTGAAAGACAAAAGAGTAGGATTTGTTCTAACAGGGTCTTTTTGCACATTTAAAAAAACAAAAGAGCAAATTAAAAACATAGTAAAAGAAGGTGCAAAAGTATTGCCAATAATGTCTAATAATGCGTATGAATTAGATACTAAATTTGGTAAAGCAAAAGAACATATAGATGAAATAGAAGAAATTACAGGAAACAAAATAATTCATACAATACAAGAAGCAGAGCCTATTGGTCCTAAAAATTTAACAGATATATTAATAATTGCACCATGTTCTGGTAATACAATAGGAAAACTTGCAAATGGAATTACAGACAATGCTGCTACTATGGCAACAAAATCTCATTTAAGAAATGGAAATCCTGTAGTAATAGCAATTTCAACAAATGATGGATTGGCTGGGAGTGCAGAGAATATAGGAAAATTACTTAATAGAAATAATTATTTTTTTGTACCTTTTAAGCAAGATAATTTTATAACAAAACCACGTTCAATAGTTTTTGATGCAGATTATATAATAAAAACATTAGAGTATGCATTAGAGGGAAAACAAATAAGCCCAATATTATTAGGAATATAACAATTAGTACTTATACTAAACCAGATACAAAAATAGAGTATATTAAATACCATATGGTAAATATACTCTGTTTTTTGTTACAGTTCACAGTTTATAAAATTATATATTTTAGGCAATATAATATTTATTTTGACGAAGTTTTTTGCTGTCGCAATCAAAGATTGCTTCAATCGCTCTGGGTCATGTCCACTTTGGGAGCTTCCCTGCGCAAAACTTCTAAAAATAAATATTATATTGCCTAAATAGAAATTAGGCTGTGAATTGTAACCATTTTTTAATATAATTTCTTAAATATTAGTTAAATTATGGAAAAATTAAAAAAAGTATGATAATATAATATAGAAAAACAAGAAAAGGAAAAGGTGAAACATAAATGGGATTTTTTGAGAAATTAAAAAGTGGTTTAAATAAAACAAAAACATCATTTGATGAAAAAATAAACAACATATTTAGTGGTTTTAGAAAAGTAGATGAAGAATTATTAGAAGAACTAGAAGAAGCATTAATAATGTCAGATGTAGGAACAGAAACTTCACTAAAAATAATACAAAATTTAAGAGAAAGAGTAAAAAAAGAAAACATAAAAGATGAACAAGAAGTGAAGCAAGCAATAAAAAAAGAAATAAAAGAAATATTAGAAAAAACGGATGGAACACTAAAATTAGAAACAAAGCCAGCAGTTATATTAGTAGTAGGAGTAAACGGAGTAGGAAAAACAACGTCAATAGGAAAAATAGCTGCAAGAATACAAAAAGATGGAAAAAAAGTAGTTGTTGCAGCAGCAGATACATTTAGAGCAGCAGCAGTAGAGCAACTAGAAATATGGGCAAATAGAGCAGGATGTGACATTGTAAAAAGAAATGAAGGAACAGATCCAGCTTCAGTAGTATTTGATGCAATAAAAATAACAAAAGAGAAAAATGCAGATGTATTAATATGTGATACAGCAGGAAGATTACATAACAAAAAATATTTGATGGATGAATTAATAAAAATAAAAAAAGTTATAGATAAAGAATTACCAGAGGCTTCAAAAGAAATATTAATGGTGTTAGATGCAACAACAGGGCAAAATGCAATATCACAAGTAAAAGCTTTTAAAGAAACTGTAGATATAACAGGAATAATATTAACAAAATTAGATGGAACAGCAAAAGGTGGAGCTGTGATAGGAATAGTAGAGCAAAATGAAATACCAATTAAATTTATTGGAGTCGGAGAGCAAATAGATGATATGGAAATATTTAATAGTAACGATTTTGTAAATGCTTTAATAGATTAATAAAACTAATAATACTAGGAAAGGAATGTGATAATAATGGCAGAAAAAAAAGAAAAAATTAATCAAGAAAAAAACATTGAAGCAAAAGAAGAAAAAGTAAATGAAATGAAAAATGATACACAAGAAAACAGTAAAATAGAAAAAGTTACAAATAACGAAAATAAATCTAGTAATACTAACGAAAATATTAGTAAAGAAGAAAATAGTATAAACAAAAAAGAGAAAACTAAGAAAAATAAAAGAAGACCAATAATAGTATTATTATTCGCACTTTTAACAGCAATTGTTGCATATATACTATTTAGAGGAACGTACTTAGAAACTTTAGAAATAGGAGAAAAATATGTAAGTGTATTTTGGCAGAATATAAAATACATGTCAATTACATTAGTTATAAACTTTATAATAATATATATAATAATGTATTATACAAACAAAAAAATAAAAAAAGGCTTAAGTGAATTTTTTAAAGAAGAAAATAAGCAGATGCCTAAATTATTAAATAAGTCTATAGCATTTATAGTTGCTATAGTAGTAAGTGCTATAACATCATCATTTATAATGGAAAAAGCGATATTATGCTTTAATGCAACATCATTTGGAACAGCAGACCCAATATTTGGACTAGATATAGGGTATTTCATGTTTATTGAGCCTTTTATAGAGTTAATATTATGGTATATAATAATTGCAGTTATTGCAACAACAATATATACAGTAATATATTATGTAATTACATTTAATATGTTCTTTGATGGTGTAGATAGAAAAACTTTAAAAAATAGTAAGCTTATAAAACAAGTAACATCAACAGTAATTATTTTATCAGTATTGTTAGCTGGTATGGTAATTTTAAAAACACAAGATATAGAAACTAATAAATTTATAACTTTAAGTGATGAAACAACTTCATATTCTTTACATGGAGCAGGTTTTACAGATGTAACAATTAAGCTATGGGCATATAGAATATTAGCTGTAGTAATTGTAGTATCTGTATACATAGGAGTAAAATCATTTAAAGAGGGAAAAATTAAAAAGATGGTTTTATCAATAATGGCGGTTCCAACATATTTAGTAGCACTATTTTTTATAGTTGTATGTTTTGATGCAGTATTTGTAAATAATAATAAATTTGATAAACAAAAAGAATATATAGAACATAATATTAAATATACCAAAAGTGCTTATGGAATAGATATAGAAGAAATTAACTTAGAAAATGCGGGAACTGTTACAACACAAGATATAAATGAGAGGCAAGAAGTAATTAATAATATAGCAATTATAAGTAATGACATAGTATTAAAAGATTTAAAAAGTAGCCAAACAGCAAAAGGATATTATTCATATAGAGCTGCAAAGTTACAACAATATAAAATAAATGGAGAAAATAAATTAGTATATGTTTCTCCAAGAGAAATAGTAAGTAATACAGGAACATATAACAATAAAACATATGAATATACACATGGATATGGAATAATTGCAACTTCTGCCACAGACACAAAAGAAAATGGAACTCTAAACAATATTCAAAAAGGTTTTGATAGTACAAAAGATGTAATAGCAATATCAGAACCAAGAATATATTTTGGTTTAGAAACAAATGATACTGTAGTTACAAATACAAGTAATAAAAAAGAATTTGATTACCCTGTACTTACATCAAATGATGCTGAGAATTCTACAAATACATATAATGGAGTGGCAGGTTTGAAATTGAACTTTATAGATAGAATTATTCTTTCAATAAAAGAAGGTGACTTGAAATTAGCATTTTCAGGAAATATAACAGATGAAAGTAAAATTTTAACTAATAGGAACATCATAGAAAGAGCAAAAATAATAATGCCATATTTAATGTATGATGAGAATCCTTATTTAGTAGTAAATGATGAAGGTAAACTTATATGGGTATTAGATGCGTATACAACATCAAATTCATATCCATATGCACAAAAAACTGTCATAAGTAAATCAGAAAGCTCAAAACAAGAAATAAATTATATTAGAAATTCAGTAAAAGTACTAATAGATGCATATGATGGAACAATAAATTTCTATATAACAGACAGAACTGATCCTATTGCAATGGCATACAAAAATATATATTCAGAATTATTTGTAGATTTAGAAGAAAGTATGCCAGCAGATGTAACAAGCCATATGGTATATCCAGAGTTTTTATATAATATACAAGCAAACATAATTACTAGATATCATAAAGTTCAACCAGATGTTTTGTTTAGAGGTGATGACACATGGAAAATAGCAACACATAATACAGGAAAAGTTATTACAAAAACAGGTACAGATATAGAGCCATATTATACAATGGTAAAAACCATAGACAATCAAAAGTCGCAATTAGGGCTAGTACTTCCATATACACAATATGGAAAGCAAAGTTTAATTTCATATTTAGTTGGAACTTATGACAATAGTGGTAATGGAAAACTAACAATTTATAAATACCCAGCAGACTCTAGTGTACTAGGTCCAATGCAATTGGATACTCAATTAGGTCAAGATGAAACTATTTCAAAAGAAATTGAGGCATTAAATGTAACTGGAACAAAAATTATAAAAAATATGATTGTTGTACCACTAGATAATACTCTTTTATATGTTGAACCAATTTATCAACAATATATTAATGAGTCTGATGCACTTCCTACTCTTAAAAAAGTTGTTGTTGCATCAGGTAGTAAAGTTGCAATTGGAGATAATTTGAAAGAGGCTTTGGCAAGGCTAGTTTCTCAATATGCAGTTAGTATTGAAGTTGAAAATACAGATAGTGTAGATGACTTAATAAATGCTATTATTAAAGCAAATAATAACCTAAGTACTTCTATGTATAGTAGTGACTGGGAAATGATGGGGAAAGATGTTAAGAGACTTCAAGAATTAGTAAAAAAACTTGAGGAAGCGGTTGAAAAAGAAAATAAACACAAAAATGAAATTTCAAGTACTATGAATTTAATTGATAATTCAAATGTAGTAAATACAGTAAGTTCAAATGTAATTTCACAATAAAGATATATTAGTAAATCTTCCTACAAAACATTCATAAAAAAGAATACAATTTGTTCAATTTATAGATATTATATTGCCTATAGACTACATGAAGAATTATTTGATATGAAAATAGAAAAGAGGGTATAAAAATGAAGAGTAAAATAATAACTAAAATTTTAAATATAATTATAATAGCCATTTTACTAGCTAATGTATTACCAATAAATATTATAAAAGCTACAACAGACCCAAACTTATTAATTTCGGTAGGAACAGGCAAATATGAATTAACAGTAACTACAAGTACAAAAATAAATGATATTATAAATGTATTAGGTGAACCTAAAATACAAACACCATCTGCATTTGGAGGAAGTGCATATACCTTTTATACAGATAACAATTATAGTAATTATTTATACTTAGAAACTGATGAAAATGGAGATATTGCATCTTATGGTTCTGTAGATTCTACATATAAAACAAATAAATATAGTTATGGAGATTTATATAATTATAAAGAAAATGGAATACTTCATGGATGTATGTATAATTCAGATGGAACAATAATAGGTGGGGTATATTATAACAAAGAAAAATGGAGTGTAGGTGCTAATTCGTATAATGAATTTGTAAATAAATATATTAATAATTATAAATCAGATGAAAATAAATATTTATATACCTTAATAAAACATTCAGTAGAAATGTTTAATGCAATAAGAGCTAAAAAAGGAATTACTTCTAAAGCGATTTTTAATGATAACTATTTTTACATAAATCAACAATTAAAAGAATATCAAACAAATATAAAAGACATGCTAAATAGAACTGGTAAAACAAGCCAATATAGAGGGATAAGATCAAGAGACAAAGTAGATTTTTTATATGCAAACTATTATATATTAAATCCACTTATATTTGCAACATCAGCTACATATGCAGAAAAAGACTTAGGAGAACAAAATATTGCAATTTTTGATTATAACTCAGATACAAAAATATTAACTATGGGTATGGTAAGAGAAGATGTTTTGGACATAAATAGTGAAATACCATATACAGAAGAAGAACAACAAAAATTAGAAAATGGAAGAAACTTATATAAATCTGCAATAGAAAAGTTATATCAAGAAGAAGGGTTATTTAAAGTCGAACCACAAACTACAAATGCTCAAACATTAGTAGCAGGAGAACTTAAAGATTCTAAAAAACAAGGAATTGTAGATTATGTTAACATGATAAGAGCAGGAGAAGGACTTTCACCATATAAATTAGATGAAAAAGCATTTACAATATCTCAATATATATCAACATTAATAAGCTATAGAAAAACACAGCTAGGGCTAGATATTCAACATATACCACCAAAACCAGAAGGAGTAAGTGATGAATTTTATCAAAAATGTTTAGCTGCTTCAGAAGGGTATGCAGAAAATTTAGGATATTCACAAACTAGTAACTCAGAAGAAGTTATGATGTACCATATAAATATGTTTGTAGATGATAGCTCAGAAAGACCTCAAAATTTTAGCCATAGAACAAAAGTATTAGATACAGAATTTACAAACTTTGGGTATGGAATAAGTAACCTTACATTTGCAAATGAATTTTCAGGATATAAAGCATCTGATATTGTAGCACAAACATGGCCTGCAAATGGTATTACTTTTTGGGAATCAATAATTAGAAGTTTTAAGTGGAGTACACAATTTGTAAAAAGATATAAAGTTCAGGAAAATACAACAGTAGAAGTAAAACGCTTAAATGATGGAAAAAGGTGGACTTGGAATGAAGAAGAAAACACTAGTAGTAGGTATTTTACAAGGTATACAAAATCAATACAGTCATTAAATAATAAAGTAGTTTTTTATGATAGCTCAATAAACCCAATAGTGGGAGAAGTATATGAAATTGTTGTAAAAAATGTACTTGATGAAAATACTAATACATTAGTAGATTACAAATATAGAACTAGATTCGAATATGCAGATACAAGTAAAATAGACAAAAGAATATCTAATTTAAGTATTGAAGCATCAAGTGACTTAACAAAAGTCGATAATATTACATATAAAACTTTGGTGGGGCAAAGTAGTAAATTAAATGCTAAAATTGGAACAACAGGGACTAATGAATATATAAAAATGGTATGGAGATCTTCAGATACTTCAAAAGTAGATGTAACACAAAATGGAATAATAATAGTGAAAGACATTATAACAGATCCTATTACAATTGAGGTAAAAGAAGAATATTCAGGACTAAAACAAAGTGTAAAAATAGTTACAAATACTGAAGATATTACAATGTCATTAGATAAACATCAGGCACAAATTAATGCTATAGGAAGTAATATACAGCTAAATGCTATGCTTAGTAATGGAAAAACATCTAATGCAACATGGACTTCTGAAGATCCTAACATAGCAACTGTAGACAATAATGGATTAGTAACAGCTAAAAGTGGTGGGTTTGTACATATTAATGCTAAAAATGCTTTTGGAACAGACAGTTGTTGGGTTTATGTATGTGTATTAAGGACTTTAAGTGATGGAAGTAAAGTATACCCAGGAGATTTAAGTGGAGATGGAGTAATAAATTCAATAGATGCAGCAATGCTATTAGATTGGTCAAACGAAGAACTTACACCAGATGAAATAGCAATAGCAGACATGGATGGAAATGGTATAGTAAATGCAATAGATGCAGCTATTATAGGAGATATAGATAATGGAATGGCTTCATTTACACCAGGGCAATATAATCCTGTAACAAATGTTACATTAAATAAAACACAAATTACTCTTGCTAAAACTGGTAATACAGAGACTTTAAGTGCTACATATAGACCACAAAACACAACAGATAGCCCTAATGTAAAGTGGTCTACAAGTGATTCAAAAATTGCAACTGTTTCAAATGGAAAAGTAACAGCAGTAGCTCCAGGAACAGCAACAATAACAGCTAGAGTAGGAGAAAAAACAGCAACTTGCATGGTAACCATACCAACTTCAGAGATTTCAGGAAATACAGGAGACAATACAGAAACAACAAAAACATATTTTACTGAAAGTAAAACTAATATTAGTTATAACAATTATTCAAACAATAATTATAGTATACATGGAAGTATAGTAGGTAGTTACTTAAATAATAATAGTGATGGAACTTTGCAAAAGGTGCAATTAGTATTTGACAGAAACGATTCTTCAAAATCTAAAGTGTTAATAGAAAAATATGATTCAAATTTTAACTATATATCTGTAAAAGAAATTAAGTATGAATTAGAGATTTGTGGTGGATATTTTAGTGGAGAAAAATACAATTTTCTTGTATTTGGACAAAGAAATTTGGAAGATGATGATAATGTAGAAGTAATAAGAGTTGTAAAATATGATAAAAACTGGAATAAACTATCACAATGTTCAATAAATGCTATAAATACATATATACCATTTGATGCTGGTAGTTGTAGAATGGTAGAAAAAAATGGAATATTATATATAGATACTTCTCATAAAATGTATAAATCAGAAGATGGATATCATCACCAATCAAATATGCTAATTAGAATTGATGAAGAAACAATGCAAAAATTATATACAAGGCATGGTGTAAGTAATATTGGAACAGGGTATGTAAGTCATTCATTTAACCAATATATATTAGCAGATGACAGTTATATTTATACAATAGACCATGGAGATGCATACCCAAGAGCAATATCTATATGTAAAACACAAATAGGAAAAGAGAGACCAACAGAAATAGCATATACATATTTAATTTCAGGAACTAGTGGAAATAATAATACAGGAGTTTCCATAGGGGGAGCTGAGTTGTCAGAAACTTCTTGTATTATAGCAGGAAATTCAGTAAAACAAAATGAAAATTCTTCCAGTGATAGCAATTATTATGAAAAGAGAAATATATTTATAACTGTTACTAATAAAAGTAAAGTAACAGAAGAAAACACAAGCATAAAATGGCTTACTAATTATACGGCAGATGGCAATATATATTGTAATACACCTCAATTGGTTAAAATAAATGACAATAAATTGGTAGTAATGTGGGAAGAAGTTGCAAATAACTCAACAACTATAAAAGCAGTAATGATTGATGCAAATGGTAATTATTTAAGTGATGTAATAACAATAGGTGGACGTTTATCAGATTGTAAACCGATTATATATAATAATAAAGTGGTATGGAGTGTTACTACTGGAGAAAAGGCAATATTTTTTGCAATAGATATTTCAAATGAATCAATTTTTAATAATTATAATAATCAAGGCATAGTAGACCTTACAAAATTTGAGCATTTTGAATATAGTTATGATAGTGAAAAAGGGCAATATACAATAGGAAATTTTGACAATCGAGTATCTAGTATAACTTTACCAAAAATCCAATATCCTTGGATGAAAATAGAACTAGGTTATCAAACTTTTTATCAAAGTGAAGTTATTAAAACAGTAATAATTCCAGAAGGGTATACAATAATTCCAAATGGATGTTTTGATGAGGCAAAAAATTTACAAAGTGTAACATTGCCATCAACCCTAACTGAAATAGGAGCAAATGCTTTTTATAGAACAAAACTTCAATCAATTATTGTACCAGATAGTGTAACTAAAATTTCAAGGGCAGCATTTGCTAGTATGAGCGAACTTACTAATGTAAAACTTCCAGAAAATTTAACAGAGATTTCAGAACTTTTATTTTCGGGAGATACAGTACTTGAAGAAATAATTATTCCATCAAAATTAGAAAAAATAGGTCATGGTGCATTTAAAAGCACAGGTTTAAAAACAATAACTATTCCTAATTCTGTAAAAATAATAGAGTACGAAGCGTTTGAATATTGTTCAAAGCTAACAGGAGATATAGTAATTCCAGAAAGTGTTACAACAATTGGAAGATATGCTTTTTATAATAACAAAAATGTAGAAAAGTTAGAAGTAAAAAACAGTAATGCAAGTATTAAAACAAGAGTATTAACAAATGAAAAAATGATGATTGTAGGTCAAAAATATAAAGCAACTGAAGGTATAGAATTTTCTAGTGTAAAGGCTAGTAATGAAAATGTAACAGTAGCTAATGATGGAACAATAACAGCTCAAAAAGAGGGAACAGCAACAGTGGAATGTTGCGATGCTAGTGGAAATGTAATAGTAAGTACATGGGTACGTGTGTTTAAACAAAATACTCCTATAACTAAATTAGAACTTGCGAAAAATTCTATATATCTAAAAAATGGAGAAAATACTACTATAAGTGCTACATATACTCCAAGTCCAACCACAGATTATACAGGTATAATATGGACTTCAAGTAATGAAAATGTAGCAAAGGTAAATTCACTAGGAAAAATTACAGCAATAGCAAATGGAAGTGCAATAATTACAGCTACATGTGAGGCAAATAACTCAATAAAGGCTACATGCAAAGTTACAGTGGCAGACTCATTTACAAATCAATATGAATATAAAATATTAGATGATAATACAATAAAAATAACAAAATATTTAGGAAATGCTACTAATATAACAATTCCAACTCAAATAGATGGTTATACAGTAACAGCACTTGGAAATTACATTTTTGCAGAATATAATGAACATAATACTACAATAAAGAAAATTACAATACCAAATACGGTAAAAACAATTGAGGCTTCTTTTAGTTATTGTGATTCAATAGAGCAACTTACAATTCCTCAAAGTGTAACATCATTAACACAAAATTTTGCAGGTAATTGTAATAGCTTAAAAGCAATTAGTGTAGATACCAATAACTCAAATTATATATCAATAGATGGTGTTGTATATCAAAAATGGAATAATAAGCCATATAGGTTACTATTATATCCTTCTGGAAAACAGGATGAAATATTTACAGTTCCATCTGAAGTAACAACAATTGGAAATTGGTCATTTGTAAGTAACAGTTATTTAAAAGAGTTACATTACTTAAAAAATGTTACTGGTTTTGCTGTTGGAGCTATAAGAGATATGCCTAACTTAACTAAAGTGTATATATTGAACTCAAATGCAAGTGTGGGCACTAGTTACTATAAAGAAGAAGTATTTGTAAATTGTCCTAATATGACAATATATGGAATAAAGGATTCTACTGCACAGACACATGCAAATGAATATAATATTAATTTTCAAGCAATAGACATTAAAATTACATCTTTAATAGCCGAAAAATCAAGCTATAATCTTGCAACAACTAATACTTATCAGGAATTAACAGTAAAATATGAACCTAAATTGGCTACAAATACTACATTGTCTTATACTTCATCTGATACTAATATAGCAACAGTAGATAGTTATGGAAGAATAAGAGCAGTAGGAAATGGTACAGCAATAATTACAGTAAAAACAACAGATGGTTCAAATAAAAGCATTAATATCAATGTAAATGTAGATATAAAATGTACAGACATTAGAGTATATAATACTCCTACTGGAGAAATAACTAGAACAATATATATAACAGCTTATGCATTTCCATATAATGCTAAAAATAGAAACTTAAAATATAGTATAAAAGATACAAAAATTGCTACAGTAAATCAAAATGGAACGATTACACCACTTGCAAGTGGTACTACAGAATTGTATATTGAGACTACAGATGGGTCAAATATAAAAAAGGTTATACCAATTACTGTAAAAAAGGATAGTACAGAAGTAAAGCCAGGAGTTAGATATACACTAGGAGATGTTAATAATGATGGAAAAATAAATACATTAGATGCAGTAAAGATATTGCAGTATGTTGCTAAGAAAACAACATTAACAGAGGCTCAGATGTTGGCAGCTAATACAAATAAAGATAACAGAGTTAATACATTAGATGCAGTTAGAATATTGCAATATGTTGCTAAAAAAATAACTAAGTTTTAGTTTGGAAAGTTATTATTTACTCTAAGTATGTAACTAAATTTGTTATTTTATAAATAATAAAATAAATATAAAAAATAGAATAAAAAAATTAAAATAATGCACCCTAATATTGGGTGTATTATTTTGAAAAATGTTAAATTAAGTAATAAGAAGTATGTTTTAAGAGGTAACAAAAAGAAAAAGGAAAATATAATTCTAAGACTTTTGGTATGGCAGGTTGATAATTTGAATAAAAGTTTAGCTAAAAGTAAATTGCTAGAAATGTCTGAATTAATGGAAAATAGATTTCGCTTGTTATGGGTAAATTTGATTTCAGGTATTTCTAAGGGGATTGGTATAGGTATTGGTGTTACAATTATTACAGCAGTTTTAATTATTATTCTTCAGAAAATTGTTAGCTTAAATATTCCTGTAATTGGTGAGTTTGTTGCAGATATTGTTGATATAGTACAGAAAAGATAATATCCATAAACAATTGTTACAATTCACAGCTCAATTTCTATTTGGGCAATATAATATTTATTTTAACGAAGCTTTTTACTGGCTTCGCCAATCGCTCTGGGTCATGTCCACTCTGGGAACTTCCCTGTGCAAAACTTCGTTAAAATAAATATTATATTGCCTAAAATATATAATTTTATAAACTGTGAATTGTAACAAAAAAATCAAATTTTTCTCAAATTATATTGCAAAAAAATACATTATTTGATAGAATGTTTACTACAGAGTTACAGTTTTATAAATAAAGAATATACATTTAAAAACTATAAATAAACGAATAAGGGGATAAAAAATGGAAAATAAAAACATTTCAAATGAAGAACTACAAAAGAGTAATAATATAATAAAAGCAATATCAGAATATTATACATCAAGAATAGTAGGGCAAAGAAATCTACAAATATCATTATTAATAACATTAATTGCAAATGGGCATATACTAGTCGAATCTGTACCAGGCTTGGCAAAAACAACAGCAGCTAAAGTATTAACTGAAAGCTGTGGGGGTAAATTTTCAAGAATACAATGTACCCCCGATTTATTGCCAAGTGACATTATTGGTACTCAAACTTATAATACAAAAACAGGAGAGTTTGAAACAAAGATTGGACCAGTATATGCTAATTTTGTGCTATTAGATGAGATAAATAGGTCAAGTTCAAAAACACAAAGTGCCATGTTAGAGGCAATGCAAGAAAAGCAAATAAGTATAGGTGGAGAAAACCATAAATTACCAGAAGTATTTATAGTTATAGCAACTCAAAATCCAATAGAACAAGAAGGAACATATTTATTATCTGAAGCACAACAAGATAGATTTATAATTAAAGAAACATTGAGGTATCCTAGTGTAGCAGAAGAACTGGAAGTATTAAATAGAATTGAAAGAAATGTATTTGAAAAAGCAGAAAATGTTGTAAATATAGAAGATATAAGATATTTGCAAGATTTAAGCAAGAAAGTATATATAGATGAAGCTGTAAAAAAATATCTTATAAGCATTGTATATGCAACAAGAAATGCTACAAAAGTAATAAGGCCAGAATTATCTAAATATATAACTAATGGGGCAAGTACAAGAGCATCAATATCATTTATGGAAGCAGGTAAAGCATTAGCACTTATAAATGGAAGAACATATGTTACACCAGATGATATTAAGGCTTTAAGTTATGGTATATTAAGACATAGAATTTCTTTAAGCTTTGAAGCAATTGCAGATGACATACAAGTTGAAACAATAATAGATGAGATAATTAATTCAATAAAAGTGCCATAAATGCAAGAAAGGAATTTATTTTGTTATGTATATGAAATATATTACTAAAGTAAAAGCAAATCTTTCAATTTATACTAAAAAGAAAACTTCAAATATCTTAGAAGGTTCATATAATTCCATATATAAGGGGAAAAGTATGAATTTTGAAGATTTAAGAGAATATGTAATAGGAGATAATGTAAAAGATATAGACTGGAAGGCTTCAGCTAGGTCAAATAAAATTTTAATTAAACAATATATAGCAGAAAAGAAACATAATATTTTATTTATATTAGATTCTGGAAAGAAAATGTTAGCAGATACAAAAGATTTAGACTCCAAAAAGGATGTTGCATTAATGACTACAGGAACTATATGCTACTTAGTAGATAAACATGGAGACTCAATTAGTGCAATATATAAAGGAAAAGATAATATCAAATTATTTCCATTTAAAACAGGATTATACAATATAGAAAAAATACTTAATTCTTATGAAAAGGAAATAGGTGTAGAAAATAATTTAGAAGACTTAATAGACTATGTTTTAAAATTTATTAAAAGAAGAATGATTATTTTTATTATAACTGATATTGAAGGAATGTGTAATATTTCTGAACAAACGTTAAAAAAGTTATCTTTACTACATGATGTAATGTTTATAAATATTTCAGATGCTTTTATGACAGGCTATAATGCTTTTGATGTAGATCAAGATAGCTATATTCCAGATTATATTTTAGAAGACGAAAAATTAAAAGATATAGAAATGGAAATAAAAACAAAAATTTATGATAAAACAAAAGAAAAATTTAAAAAATATAAAATTATTGTAACAACAATAAATAACCAAAAAGATATAGTAAATGATGTATTTAAACTATTAGAAAGGCGAAAAAATGCAAACATCTATTAATTTACAAGAACCTTTTACATATTCAATTATACCTTTAATAATTACCTTATGTTTAACAATAACTATTACATGTTACTTAATATATACAAGAAAGAAAAAAGAAAAAGTTAAAGTGCTAGAAAATGAAATAAAGGTGATTCCTGAAAAAAATATAAAAGATATACCAGTAATAAAAAGTAAATATTTGAATCAATTAAATTCAATTGAATATAAATATAACAATGAAATGATAGAATTAAGAAAAGCATATCAATTAATTAGTGAAACAATTAGGCTATTTGTTTTTGAAATTACTGATATTACAACACAAAATTATTCTTTATCAGAAATAAAAAAATTGAATATTCCAATTTTATATGAACTGATTAAAGAATATTATGAACCAGAATTTGCAAGTAAATCTATAGGAGATTTTAACAATTCAATAAATAAAGCAAGGAGAGTTATAAACGAATGGAATTAATGTACCCAATTGCAATAATCATCTGTTTAGCACTTTCAATAGCATTGCTTTTTATAAATTTTAAAAAGAAAAAAGAATATACAAATGGAAAAAAAGTTGCTAATACAAAATATATAAGGGAAACAGAGTACTATAAGTTAAAAGTAAAAAGATATAAAATAATATCTAAAATAATAAAAGTATTAAGTGTTATATGTATAATAATAGCAGGTATACTAGTTTCAAGACCTATAACAATTCAAACTAGAAGTGAAGATAAATATAACAGAGATATTCTTATAGGCTTAGATATTTCAACATCTGAATGTGATGTTAACTTGGAATTAGTAAAGAAATTTAAAAAAATAATTCCAAGTATTAAAGGAGATAGAATAGGAATAGTACTTTACAATACAGCTCCTATTGTATATTGTCCTTTAACAGATGATTATGATTATATAAATGAATGTTTTGATATAATACAAAATCAATTACAAAAAGTAGTTGATAATAATGGAGATGTTCCACCATTTGATGAAGAAGAAATAGAAACATTTACTTTTTGGTATGGGGGAACAGTAGCAAACAGTGAGGAAAGAGGAAGTTCACTTGTAGGTGATGGATTAGCAGGAACTATATATTCATTTCCAGACTTAAAAACTAATAAAGATAGAACTAGGATAATTATTTTTGCAACAGATAATGCTGTTGATGGAACAGAAACAGTTACATTAGAAGAAGCATGTACTATTTGCAAAAAATATAAAATAAATTTATATGCGTATTGCCCAACAGTTGAAATGAATACATATACCTCAAGTAGAAAAATATCATCATATAAGAAAGCAGTAGAGCAAAAAGCAGGAGGGAACTTTTATACAGGGAATTTAGATCAAATGTCCACAAATATAGTAAATGAAATAAAAGAAACAAAAACCTCTTTATTAAAAACAAGTAAAAAAACTTTTGTAACAGATCATCCTGAAATATTTCTTATATCTATCACAATACTTTTTCTAATATTAATTATTATAGAGAAGAGAGTTAAATTATGATAATAAACCCAATAATTCCTATTTGGCTTATGACTATAATTTGTATTATAGCAATAGTACTTATAATTTATAATGTACAAATAAGGAATATGATTAAAAATAAATTGAATAATGAAATAACATTAAGGCAAAAGAATTTAATTAAGCAACATATTTTAAATTCATCAATAAAAATAGCAATTGTTATTTTGATATTTATTATAAATTTGCGATTCATGGTTCCAAATGGAGAAACGATGGCAGTTAATTCAGATACTAATATTTTATTTGTTGTAGATACAAGTATTAGTATGAAAGCATTGGACTATAATGGAAACAAAGAAAGGCTTGAGGGAGTAATAAATGATTGTTGCTATATTGTAGAGGAGTTATCTAATTGTAAATTTTCAATTATTACATTTGGAGATACAGCACAAAGAGTAATTCCATTTACAACAGATACAGATATGGTACAAGCTGAGCTAAAAGCTATAAGACTTGAAGATGACATTTATGCAAAAGGAAGCTCAATGAATTTAGCAAAGGAAATACTTGAGAAAACATTGAGAGAAGAACAAAAAAGACAAAATGGAAATTCAAAATTTATAGTGTTTTTTGTAACAGATGGAGAAATAACTAAAAAGGGCGAAGTGTTAGAGTCATTTACAAGTATATCACAATATATTTCAAATGGTGCAGTTTTAGGTTATGGAACAACTACAGGTGGAAAAATGATAAATAGCCTATATGAAAATGATCCTACTAGTGAATATTACTATATTTATTATTATGATAATTACGAAATGACAACAGCAATTTCAAGAATAGATGAAAAAAATTTAAAAAAAATAGCAAAAGATTTGGGAATTGACTATATACAAATGAACAAAACGTCAAATATTAATTATAAAATAAGTAACATAAAACAACAGTTGTCTGAATCACAAACAATGGAAGAAAAGATAAGCGTATACCAAGATATATATTACTATTTTGCAATACCTTTAGTAATTTTACTTATAATAGACTTTATAATAAAAAAGAGGAGAATGCAGTGAAAAGAAAAATAATAATTGCAATTTATATAATACTAATTTGTTTTACATTAAAATTTGCATATAACATTGTAGCAAGTAGCATTTTATTAGAAAAATACAATAATGGACAGTATTCAGAAAGTCAAGCTAAAGCACTAACATACATTAACTTTCCACAAAAATATGTTGCAAATTACAATTATGGAAATGTCCTTTACCAAAATGGCAATTATGAAAGTGCAATAGAAGAGTATAAAAAGGCGTTAAATACTATAGTTCCAAAATATAAGGAATGTAGTATTAGAATTAATTATGCACTTGCAATTTGCAAAACTGTTCAACTAAATGAGAACGATCAAGATAGTATAAAAGATGCAATAAAAACATATGAAAATGCAATAGATGTCTTAACTGAAAATGGATGTGCGAATAAGAATAATAAAAATGGACATAGCCAAAAAGCACAGCAGTTGAAAGAAGATATTCAAAAGGAAATACAAAGGTTAAAAAAAATACAAAAAGATGATAGTAGTAATGAAAATGATAAAGAAGAACAAACAGAAACTAAAGATAATTCTGAAAAAATAGAAGATAAAATTAAAAACATAAAGGAAGAAGCAACAAAAGAACAAAGAGAAATAGAAAATCAATACAAAAATTATAGAAATGATTATGATAAAACAGAAAAGAATTGGTAAGATATTGTAATTTTAAATTTTTGTATTAGATATATAAATATTATAAAATACAACAAAGCTTAGACAAAAATTTGAAAGGAGTGAGGGTTAGATATGCTGAAAAAAGTTAACGATAATAAAAATATGTATAATATTTAATTAAATTATTTATTAATTTTATAGTAGATGGAGGAAAATGATGAAAAAGAAAATAATAGTAGGAATAATTTTAATAGTATTAATGTTTTTAGAATGTTTTAGCTTATATACTGTAAAAGCATCAAATAAAGGGTTAGAGCCAGAGGGTGATACAGCTCTACAAGCTGAAGGAGAAAGTGAAGTAAGGGCAAGAGAACAAGAAGAAACAGTTACAATCAATAAAAATTCTGTAGATGTAAAAGTGGAAGAAACTATACAATTAACAGCATCATCTTCTAAAAATTCAACTATAACATGGACGAGTAGTAATAATTCAATTGCTACAGTAAATTCTAGTGGTGTAGTTAAAGGAATAAAAGAAGGTACAGCAGTAATTACAGCAAAGGGAAGTGATAAATCTGCAACTTGCACAGTAACAGTAAAAGCAAAAGATACATCAAGTGATGAACCAAATGATAGCGATTGGACAGATTTTTCAAAAGCTAAATTTGAATTAAAAAAAGATGGTATATCTAAGGCAACAGTTCAAGTTACTAATGTTGTACCAAGAGATGATAGATTTTATTATATGATTATAACCTCAAATAGCAATAAACCAAGTGTAACAGACAAAGCATCTGATGAAATAATGAAGTTAGCGTATAATAAAGATACAAAAACATTTACAATAATAGATAATTCAAAAGTGTCTAGTTATGTGGAATTGAATCAAGATTTATATGTTTCCATATTAGAAGAAAAAACTGTTGATGAAAAAGAGATTGTTTCTTATGGAAAGAAACTTGAAAGATATGCAGAATCTAAATATACAGATGCTTTTCATGCAACTTTTATGACAAAGTATACAGATCAATTAGTAACAACATTTACACATTCAAAAGAAAATAATAGAAAAATACAAATAAAAGTAGGTAAAATTACAGATAATTCTATTTTACAAAAAATAAAAAGTCAAGATTCTTCTGGGTTTGCAACATTATTATCTTTTGCAAAATCAAGTAATGGAATTTTTAATAAAACTGTTAATGCAGACAAAGATGACAGTTTTGCTATAGAATATCAAGCAGGAGAAGCATATACTACTGGACAAAGTGTCATTAGTTTAAGTGGATTAGAAAATGAAGCATACTACTTTTTATATATAAAAGCTGATGATGAAAATGGAAAATATACATCTCCAGAAGCAGTAACTTTGGCTAGAGCAAGTGTTAATAAAGATGATTGGTGGTTATTTTTCTATGGATCTTCAGATTTTAAGTGGGCTGACTTTGAAAATGTAAATAATACTAATAATACAGATAATACTATTGCTAAAGGAGAAATACCACAAACTGGTGAAAATATTATAGTTTGGGTAATAGTAGGATTAGCAATAGTAGGGGCAGGAGTATTTTCATATAGACAATACAAGAAAAATAATTTTTAAATTAAATAATTTTAGAAAAGGGGAAATAAAAATGAGTAAAGGTGCAAAAATAGCAATAATAGTAATTGGAATAATAGCTATAATATCAGTTATAGCAATAGTGTCAGTATTTGGAATAATATCATTGGTAAATCAGGAGAAAACTCCTATAACAGCAAATCAATTTGTAACAAAAATGGAAGAAAAAAGCTATATAACAGAAAATGCAGTAGATCAGTTTATACAATATGATTATGTTATCCAAGCATATATAGCAGCAGATGAAGATTATGGGTATCAAATAGAATTTTATGAATTATCAGATGAATCTACTGCAATGGGATTTTATGATAATAATGTAACAAGGTTTGAATCAAGAAAATCAAATTCTTCAGCTGAGACAAATATAAATGGAAAGAATTTTTCTAAATATACATTATTATCTGGGGGAAACTATATGGTAGTTTCAAGAATTGAGAATACAGTTGTATACTTGAATGTAGATACAGCTTATAAAGATGAAGTTAATAAAATACTTGAAGAATTGGGATATTAAAGCCACAATACTACAAATTGTTACATTTCACAGATTAAAGTTAGAAGCATATAAGTACTATAATATTTGTATTGGCAAAGTTTTTTACTGGCTTCGCCAATCGCTCTGGGTCATGTCCACTCTGGGAGCTTCCCTGCGCAAAACTTTTTCAATACAAATATTATAGTACTTAAGTGAATGTTATATCTGTGAAATGTAACAAATTGTACTCTTTTTTGCTGAAAAAATTCAGGACATATTGACAAAAATAAAAAATATAGTATAATTAAATATGTAGTAGAAGTAAGGAGGAATTCAAATGGTGGCAAAAATTTGGAAAAAAGTATTATTATTAATATTATTAATTGCATGTTTATTTAATATAGTATCAAAATTAGTAAACAAAATGTCATTTGAAGAAGAACTTGCAGCTACAGTAGTATATTTAGAAGAAAATAAAAAATAAGTATTGAAAAAAGCAAAAAAATATGTTATCATAAAAAACGATATTTTTAAATAAGAGAGGAAGAGGTGAATACATAATGAAAACAGAAATACATCCAGAATATAAAGAAGCAACAATAACATGTGCTTGTGGAAACGTAATGAAAACAAATTCAACAAAATCAGAAATGAAAGTTGATGTTTGTTCAAAATGTCATCCATATTGGACAGGAAACTTAAAAAGAGAAACAACAGGTGGTAGAGCAGATAAATTTAAGAAGAAATATGGAATACAATAAAAATGAAATGGAATGGTCTATGAAGGGCATTCTTTTTTTGCGCTTAAAACAATGTGTTATAGTTATATATATTCTAAGTTTTCTACTGGCTTCGTGGGTAGCTCTAGGTTATTTGTATTGTGGGAGCTTTCCTTAAGAAAAACTTCGTTAAAATAAATATTATATTGTTTAAATAGATATTAATATCTGTGAATTATAACAAATTGTTCTTTTCTCTGAGAAATATTACATTGGTCTGTCCCTTTTGGGACAATATTGTCCCGATTTGCTCCGTCCCATTTTGTTACTTTGACTATTGAAAAAAGGCAAAAATTATGATAACATATAGGGAAAAATGTATAAAGGAGAATTAAATTGGAAGCAAAAGAATATATAGAGAAAGTAAAAGAAATCGTAAAAAATAAAGAATTAAAATATCACATATTAACAATGGGGTGTCAATTAAATGAAAATGACTCAGAAAAAATAAGTGGAATGCTTACACAAATGGGGTATATACAAACTGACACTGTAGAAGAAGCAGACCTCCTATTATATAATACATGTTGTGTAAGAGAAAATGCAGAAGAAAAGCTATTTGGGAAAATAGGAGAAGTAAAAAAGCAAAAAGAGCAAAAAGGTACAATAATAGCAATAGGTGGCTGTATGATGCAAGAAAAGCATATAGTAGAAAAAATAAAACAAAGTTATCCATATGTGGATATAGTATTTGGTACACATACTCTACACAAACTTCCAGAAGATATATATAAAATATTAAATGAAAGAAAAAGAATAGAAGATATATTACATATAGATGGAGAGGTTATAGAAGGGTTACCAATAAAAAGGAATGATAATATACGTGCTTCAGTTACAATAATGAATGGTTGTAATAATTTTTGTAGCTATTGTATAGTTCCATATGTAAGAGGAAGAGAAAGAAGCAGGAATCCTAAAAACATATTAGAAGAGATACAAGAGTTAGCAAAAAAAGGATATAAAGAAATAACTCTTTTAGGTCAAAATGTAAATTCATACATGAGAAGTGAAAGAGAAAATGGAAAAATAGCAGAATTAGAGTATAAAGGAATAAACTCATTTGCAACATTGTTAAGAGCTGTAAATGAAATAGATGGTATAGAAAATATTAAGTTTATATCTCCACATCCAAAGGATTTTACAGATGATGTGATTGAAGCTATAAGAGATTGTAAAAAAGTATGTAAGTTAATTCATTTACCTTTGCAGTCAGGAAGTACACAAGTATTAAAATTTATGAATAGGAAATATACAAAAGAGCAGTATTTAGAGTTGGTAAATAAAATAAAAAGTACTATACCAGAAGTGGTATTTTCAACAGATATAATAGTGGGCTTTCCAGGAGAAACTGAAGAGGACTTTGAAGATACATTAGATGTAGTAAGAAAAGTAAAGTTTGAGCAAATGTTTATGTTTATATATTCAAGAAGAGTTGGAACTCCTGGGGATAGAATGGAAAATCAAATACCAGAAGAAGTGAAACATACTAGGTTTAATAAATTAAAACAATTAGCAGAAGAACAAATAGCAAAAAGAAATCAAGAATATATAGGAACAATTCAAAAGGTTTTAGTTGAAGGAACTAGCAAAAATAATGAAAATATGCTAACAGGAAGAACTTACTCAAACAAAGTGGTTGTTTTTGAAGCAGATAAAAGTTTGATTGGTAAAATAGTACCAATAGAAATTTTATCTGAACATATGTGGTATTTAAAAGGAAAAATAAAATAATGTTACTATGGAAATGTACCTAGGCTACTTAATTAATATTTGTACAGAAAAAAGAAAGGAATGGATTTTATAATGGCAGAGAAGCTAACAAAAATAGAAGATTTTAACATAGAAGAATTTTCACCAATGATGCAAAAATATTTAGAAACTAAAAAAGAATATGAGGACTGCATATTATTTTATCGTTTAGGTGATTTTTATGAAATGTTTTTTGAAGATGCAATAACAGTTTCAAGAGAATTAGAATTAACATTAACTGGAAAATTATGTGGACAAGAGGAAAGAGCTCCTATGTGTGGAGTTCCTTTTCATGCTGCAGAAACATATATATCAAGGTTAATAGAAAAAGGCTATAAAGTTGCAATTTGTGAACAATTAGAGGATCCAAAAACAACAAAAGGTATAGTTGAAAGAGGTGTTATAAGAGTAGTAACACCTGGAACTGTAATAGAAAGTAATTTATTAGATGAAAAGAAAAATAATTTTATAATGTCTATATATAAGTCAGGTACTTTTTTTGGTATAAGTGTGTGTGATATATCAACAGGAGAGTTTAGAACAACTCAAATAACAGATGAAAATAATTTCCCTAAATTATTAGATGAGATATCAAGGTATTCACCAGCAGAGCTTGTAGTAAATCCATTTATGTATGAATCAATAGAAGAAATAAATAAAATAAAAGAAAGATTTGAAGTATATGTATCAAGAGTGAAAGAAGAGAGCTTTGAACCAATATATGAAAAATTAGCTCTAAAATATAGTTTTGTAAATGAAAGAGATAAAACTATAGAAAATATGAAAGAAAATTTAGTTGCTGTAAGTTCAATAAATGGATTATTAACTTATTTAGAAGATACACAAAAAACAAAACTAGATCATATAAATAAAATAATTTGCTATAATTCAACTAAGTATATGTCTTTAGATATAAATGCTAGAAGGAATTTAGAAATTACTGAAAAAATGAGAGATAAATCAAAAAAAGGTACTCTTTTGTGGGTATTAGATAAAACTTCAACTTCTATGGGTGGTAGGCTACTTAGAAGATGGTTAAATGATCCTCTAATAGATGTTGATGAAATTAATGAAAGATTAGAAGCAGTAAAAGAATTGAAACAAGATGTAATTCTTAGAGGTGATATAATAGAAGCCTTAAAAAAGGTATATGATATAGAAAGAATTGCGGGAAAGATATCATATGGAAATGCAAATGGAAGAGACTTAATGTCACTAAAAAATTCGGCAGGACAATTGCCAGAGGTAAAAAAAGTATTATCAAATACAAAGTCGAAAAAATTGCAAGAATTATATAGTAAATTAGATGAGTTAAAAGATATATAT
Source organism: uncultured Clostridiaceae bacterium (assembly GCA_947642455.1). GTDB lineage: Bacteria > Bacillota > Clostridia > TANB77 > CAG-508 > UMGS1663. The sequence continues at coordinate 20,578 of CANRSN010000011.1, read as the reverse complement.
ACATTAATAGATAAGGCAATTGTAGATGAACCACCAATTACAATTAAGGAAGGTGGAATTATAAAAATTGGTTATAATGAAGAAATAGATACTTTAAAAAAGGCAACAACTGACGGAAAAAGGTGGATAATAGAACTAGAAGCAAGAGAAAGAGAACAAACAGGAATAAAAGGATTAAAAGTAGGATTTAACAGAGTGTTTGGGTATTACATAGAGGTTACAAAATCTAATGTTAGCTTAGTTCCAGAAAGGTATGTTAGAAAACAAACTTTAACAAATGGAGAAAGGTATATAACAGAAGAATTAAAGAATTTAGAAAATCAAATATTAGGAGCAGAAGAAAAGGTTATAAATCTTGAATATAATGCTTTTGTAGAAATAAGAGAAGAAATAGATAAAAATATAAAAAGGTTAAGGCAAACTTCAGAAGCGGTTTCTGCATTAGATGTACTATGTTCGTTTGCTACTGTAGCAGAGGATATGAATTTTGTAGAGCCAATAGTTGATAATAGTGGTGAGATTGATATAAAAGAGGGAAGGCACCCTGTAATAGAAAAAATGCTACCAGCAGGTAGTTTTGTGCAAAATGATACATATTTAGATAAGGAAGATTCAAGGCTTGCAATTATAACAGGTCCAAATATGGCTGGAAAGTCTACATATATGAGACAAGTTGCTTTAATTGCTTTAATGGCACAATGTGGTAGTTTTGTACCTGCATCTTATGCTAAAATTGGTGTGGTAGATAAAATCTTCACAAGAGTTGGAGCTTCAGATGATTTAAGTATGGGACAAAGTACTTTTATGGTTGAAATGATGGAAGTTGCTACAATATTGAAAAATGCGACTTCAAATAGTTTGGTAATTCTTGATGAAATTGGTAGAGGAACTTCAACATATGATGGACTTTCTATTGCTTGGGCTGTTGCAGAATATATTGCAGATAAGGAAAAATGTGGAGCGAAAACATTGTTTGCAACACATTATCATGAATTGACAGATTTAGAAAATAAATTAGAAGGTATTAAGAATTATTCTATTGCAGTAAAAGAAAAAGGTGAAGATATTATTTTCTTGAGAAAAATTGTGTCTGGTGGAACAGATGAGAGCTATGGTGTACATGTTGCAAGACTAGCAGGTGTACCGAAAAATGTTACTAAAAGGGCAAATGAAATATTACGTTCTTTGGAGAAGAAAAATATTTTAAATGGAAAGGTTTTGTCACAAGTAGAAAAGGAAAGCAAAAAAGTTGTTGAAGGTCAACTTGATATGAGTAACTATAAACTTGCAGAAATTGCGACTGAAATTGATAAAATAGATTTGAACCAATTAACTCCAATCGATGCTTTGAATACTTTGGTAAGAATTAAAGAGAAAATAAAGTGAATTTAACAGCCAAAAAGAGTACAATTTGTTACATTTCACAGCTTAAAATCAGAATTATATAAGTACTATAATATTTATTTTAACAAAGTTTTTTACTGGCTTCGCCAATCGCTCTGGGTCATGTCCACTGTGGGAGCTTCCCTGCGCAAAACTTTGTTATAATAAATATTATAGTATTTAAGTGAATATTATATCTGTGAAATGTAACAAATTGTACTCTTTTTTTGTGAATTTAAGCTAAAATTGACAAAGCATGTAAAATGTAGTAAAATAATAATATGTAACTATTAAAGTAGCAAATTATATATTCAAAAAACAGGAGGAAAGATATGGACAAGAGAATTGATCAATTAGTAGCAGAAATAGCTAATAATCGGAAAAAAAGAAAAGTATCTCGAAAAATACTATATGAGAAAAAAGCAAGTGAATTGGTAATACTAATATTACAACTATTTAATGAGACTAGTAAAGTACAAGACTTAGAACTAGTTAATATAATTGGATTATCAAAATGCCCAATACCACAAGGAGCTCATATTAGGTGTAGCACATAGGACATTTAAATGAAGAAGCTTGTGAAAGTGGTATTTTTTCGGAAAAAAAAGACATAAAATGGTTTTCGTTTGGAGATTTTAAAAATAATGGATGTGATTTGACTAATATATTAAAATGTATACAAGAAACAAAATATGATACAGAGCTAATGGAGACTATAAAGAAACTTTTAGAAGAAGTTCCAGAGATTGCTACAGATATTAGATATTTTAATAATACTTCTGATAAGAATTTGCTAATAATTATGTAAGGTATAATTTGCGAAAAAAAGTAACAAATATTAGAGTTATTATATAAAAATAAAAAAGCGTAGAGTAAAATCTACGTTTTTTATATTTTTTTTGTTAAAAATTTGTGAAAATTGTTTACTTTTATCGAAAAGTTGTATACAATAAAAATGTAAACAAATAATTAATAACGAAAGAAAATATATTTGAAAGGGGAACAAAAAGTACCTATGAAAATTTTAATGTTAACATGGGAATATCCACCAAGAATAGTAGGTGGAATAGCAAGGGTAGTGCATGACCTATCAAAAAGGCTAATAAAAGATGGTCATGATGTTACAGTAGTAACATACAAAGATGGAGACACTCCATATTATGAGAATGACAAAGGAGTAAAAGTTTATAGAGTAGACAATTATATGATTAGACCAAACAATTTTATTGAATGGGTTATGCAGTTGAATTTTAACATGGTAGCAAAAGCAACTGAAATAATAGCAAAAGAAGGAAATTTTGATGTTATACATGCACATGACTGGTTAGTTGCAAATGCTGCACAAACTTTGAAACACTCATTTGGAATACCAGTAGTAGCAACTATACATGCAACTGAAGCAGGAAGAAATAGTGGAGTACATGATGAAACACAAAGATATATTAATGATACAGAATGGATGCTAACATATGAAGCAACAGAGGTAATTGTAAATAGTAATTTTATGAAAGGGCATGTACAAGGACTTTTTGGGTTACCATTTGACAAAATAAATGTAATACCAAATGGAATTAATTTAACAAACTTTAATGGAATTGAAAGAGACTATGAATTTAGAAGACAATATGCAGCAGATAATGAAAAAATAATACTTTATTTAGGGCGTCTAGTATATGAAAAAGGAGTTCAACATTTAATATCAGCAATGCCTAAAATATTAAGTGGTTATAATGATGCAAAACTTATAATTGCTGGAAAAGGTGGAATGCTAGATGAACTAAGAGCACAAGTAGAACATATGGGTATTTCTAATAAAGTATATTTTACAGGATATTTAAATAGTAAACAAGTACAAAAGATGTATAAATGTGCAGATATTGCAGTATTTCCAAGCACATATGAACCATTTGGAATAGTTGCATTAGAAGCGATGCTTGCAGGAGTTCCAACAGTAGTATCAGATGTTGGAGGACTTAATGAAATTATAACACATGGAGAAAATGGAATGAAAAGTTATGCAGGAAATCCAAACTCTATAGCAGATTCAATTTTAACTTTATTATACGATTATCAATTATGTAGCAATATAGCCAAAAAGGCAAAATCAAAAGTCAAAGAAGAATACAATTGGAACAAAATTGCACAAGATACTCATTTTACATATCAAAAAGCAATATGTCAAACTATGGCAGAACGTCAAGCAAATCAAATAGAACAAGAAAAAGCAAAGAAAACTAAAAAAGCTAAAAATACAGATGCAGAAATTACAAATTTACTAAGTTTTAAAAAGAAGCATGCATATGCTTAAGAAGTATAAATTAATAAATGTTTATATAAATGCAGGTTTTTACTGCATTTATATAAAATGGAAAAGAGGAAGTTAAATGAATGTATATGATACGGCTAATAAACTTGCACAAGAAATAAAAACTTCAAAAGAATATTTGGAGTATAAAAAAGCAAAAGATACAGTAGTAGCAGATAGTAATTTAAAGAGTAAAGTTGATGATTTTGAAAAAATGAGGTATGAAATGCAAATACTTGCAATGCAAGGGCAAAATCAGGATGAAGAAAAAACAAAAAAACTTCAGGATATGTATGTAGCACTTGTTGCTAATAAAGAGATAAAAGAATATTTTGACTTAGAAGTGAAGTTTAATGTAATGATAGCAGATGTAAATAAAATTATTGCAGAATCTATAAAGGAAGTATTATAGAAAAGTATATATATGTTTAATAATTATAATATTGCAATACAGATACTTATAATGAATTCAAAAAAATGTAGAAAAATAGAAGTTTTTGCAATACTGCTGCAAAAACTTGACAAAAATATGATTGAAATATATAATTATATTAGGTGATAAATATGATAAATAGAGATGAATATTTAAAAAAACTGATAAAATTTAAAGACAAGGATCTAATTAAAGTCATAACAGGGATAAGAAGATGTGGGAAATCAACTTTGTTTGACATATATATAGATTATTTATTAAAAAATGGTATTACACAAGATCAAATAATAAGGTTAAATTTAGAAGATCCAATTTATCATGAACTAGATACTTATTTAAAACTATATAATTATATTAAAGATAAAACAAATCCAGATAAAACAAATTATGTATTTATAGACGAAGTACAAAACATTCAGCAATTTCAAAAAGCAGTAGATGGATTATATATTCAAAAAAATATAGATATTTATATAACTGGTTCAAATGCTTATCTCTTATCAGGAGAACTTGCAACACTACTTTCTGGAAGATATATAGAAATAAAAATGTTACCATTGTCATTTAAAGAATATAGTTTAGCATTACCACATGAAAATATAGATAGAATTTATAAAAAATATATATCAACAGGTTCTTTTCCATATACTCTAAAATTAGAAGATATAGATGATGTAGATATGTATATAAAAGGAATATATGATTCTATAATATTAAAAGATGTTATGGCAAGAAAAAATTTTCAAGATATGCAAATGTTACAAAGTATAATAAATTTTATGTTAGATAATGTTGGAAATTTATATTCTACTAATAAAATAGCAGATACAATGACATCAAATGGTAGAAAAATAAGTGTACATACTGTTGAAAGCTATTTGTCAGCATTAACAGAAGCTTTTATATTATATAAAACTACTAGGTATGATATAAAAGGAAAGCAATATTTAAAAACTGGCGACAAATATTATGTTGTAGATTTAGGGCTAAGATACTTTTTATTAGGTAGGAAAGAACAAGGAAGAGGTCATATACTTGAAAATGTTGTGTATTTAGAGCTCCTAAGGAGAGGATATGATGTATATATTGGTAAAGTAGATGAATATGAAATAGATTTTGTAGCAATAAATAGTAAGGGAATTGAATATTATCAAGTGGCAGAAACAACTATGAATGAAGAAACACTAAATAGAGAATTAAGATCATTAGATATGATTAAAGATCATTATCCTAAATACATACTAACAATGGATGTAACTCCTGAGACATCATATAATGGAATAAGAAAATTAAATGTTTTAGATTGGTTATTAGATAAATAATAAAAACTGAAAGTAAGTATAAAAATATTGTAATTATTACAAAGGCAAGTTAATTTGTTTTTGTAATAATTACATTTTTTAGTTTAAGTATTTTTTGAAATAGTAAGTTTTATGCTATATTTCTTAAACATCTACACAGTAATTAATATTTATTTTTGAAAAGTTCTGCGCAGGGAAGCTCCCAGAGTGGACACGACCCAGAGCGATTGGCGAAGCCAGTAAAGAACTCTGAAAAAATAAATATTAATTGCTGTGTAGAGTATATATTTTACGTATAAAACTTACTATTTCAAAAAATACTTAAACTAAAACATTTTTACTTGCAAGCAAGAAGGTTAAATGCTATAATGATTCAAAGTAAAAAGAATTTGAGTTTTTGTATTTTACAAAAGATCAATTATTTACAAAAGTTTGTACTAGAGAAAAATGGAGGAAAGAGAATGGAATTTATAATACTAATATCAATAATGGTAGTATTTATAATAGTAATGTTTATAGTATTTAATGTGAATATAAGAGAAATGAGAAAAGCAGGGGAAAATCCTGAATTAGACAAGTTGTCACAAAAATTTCCAGAAAACAAAGAAATATGTCAAACAATATTAAAGAAATTAAACAATGAAAAAGTAAAAGTACAAGAAAATGAGGATAAACAAGCAAGTTTATATATAGCAATGACAGATACTATTTTAATAGCAAACATAAAAAATAGTTATACAAGAATTCAAACAATAGCACATGAATGTTTACATTCAATACAAAATAGGAAAATGTTAATATTTAATTTTATATATTCCAATATATATATGTTATCATTTATAATAATTAGTGTATTAACATTATCAGGAGTAATAAAAGATAGATGGCTATTTGCAGGTATTTTTATAATAATGAGTTTTATATATTATATAGTACGTTCTTTTCTAGAGACTGATGCAATGACAAAAGCAGAGTTTTTGGCAAAGGAATATATGGAAGACTATATTGAAACAAAGAAGGAAAATAGAGAAATAACAAGAGAAGATGTAGAAAAAATAGCAAATGAATATAAAAGAATAAATGTTATAGGTATACCAGCAACACAATTTATACTATTTTTTAATTGTAGTATAAAAATAATAATATATTTAATTATAGCAAGTTTAAAATAAAGCTAATAGAAAATTGTTGCTGTGCAGAACTTCTAAAAAATAAATATTTATATACGAATGTAAATGTAATAGAAAATAAGGAAGAAAAGTGGGGTATTTTTAGTAGATGAATAAAAAGTGGCAAGTACAAGAAACAAATGAAGAAGAAGTAAATAAAATATCAAGTAAATATAACATAAATAAACTGTTAGCAACAATACTATACAACAGAAATATTGTAGAAGATGAAGAACTAAAAGTATTTCTAAATCCAACAAGACACGACTTCCACAATCCATATTTAATGCCAGACATGGAAAAAGCAGTAAACAGAATAGAAAAAGCAATAAATCAAAATGAAAAAGTAATAATATATGGAGACTATGATGTTGATGGAATTACAAGTATAACAGTACTTAAAAAATATTTACTAGAAAGAGGATTAAATGCAGATGAATATATACCAAACAGATTAAGTGAAGGATATGGGCTAAACAAAAATGCAGTAGAAAAAATAGCAAGTCAAAAATACGATTTGATGATTACAGTAGATTGTGGAATATCTGCAATAGAGGAAATAGAGTATGCTAATTCTTTAGGTTTACAAACTATAATAACAGATCACCATGAACCTAGAGAGTTGCTTCCAAAAGCTATTGCTGTGGTAGATGCAAAAAGAAAAGATAATAAATATCCATTTAATCAATTAGCAGGTGTAGGAGTAGTATTTAAGTTAATACAAGCAATAAATCAACGTTTTGAATTAGAAGAAAAGGAATTTTTAAAATATTTAGATATAGTAGCTGTTGGAACAATATCAGATATAGTGCCATTAGTAGATGAAAATAGAGTTATTACTAAGTTAGGGTTAAAACTTATAGAAGTAACAAAAAATATAGGCTTAAAGTCACTTTTAGACACAGCAGGTTATAGAAAAGTAGACTCAACAGCTATATCATTCGGACTAGCACCTAGAATAAATGCTTGTGGTAGGTTAGGGTTTGCACAATTAGCATTGCAGTTGTTCTTAACAGAAGATCCAAAACAAGCTTCAGAAATTTCAGAACAGTTAAATACATATAATAAAGAACGTCAAGAAAAAGAAAAAGCAATTTTTGAACAAGCTGTTGAAAAAATAGAAAATGAAAAATTGCAAGGTATAGAAAATAATGTAATTGTACTAGGAGACGAAAGATGGCATCATGGAGTTATAGGAATTGTTGCATCAAAAATAACAGATATGTATTTTAAACCAAGTATTTTAATTTGTTTTGAAGAAAATGTAGGAAAAGGTTCAGGTAGAAGTATACCAGGGTTTGACTTATATACAGCATTAACAAATTGTAGTACATATTTAGATAGATTTGGCGGACATTCTATGGCTATAGGAGTATCTGTTAGTAAAAATAATTTTGAAGATTTTAAAAAAGAATTTGAAGAATATGCACAAAAAAGTAATATTAGTGATATAATACCAATTATTAATATAGATGAAGAAATATCTCTAAAAGAAATAAATATTAGTGCAGTAAGTGAACTAAGGCTATTAGAACCATTTGGTGAAGCAAATAAAATGCCTTTATTCCTGTTTAAAAATTTAAAAATAAATTCAATAAGAACATTATCAGAAGGTAAGCATATAAAATTGTATCTTAAAGAAGATAATTTCGCAATTGATGCAATTGGTTTTAATTTGGGTAATTTAGCAGACGAATATCTTATAGGTGACAAGATTGATGTAGTAGGTAGTATAGAAATTAATCAATTTAATGGGATGGAAAGTTTACAAATAAATATAAAAGATATAATGAAATCTATCTAATATATGGTAACTATTCAGATGTCTTAAACTATTTGCTGTGTTATTAATATTTATTTTTTGAAATTTAGTATATTGAAAGAAGGGATGTTATAGTGCAAGAACTAGAAAAACAAGTAACAATTGAAGAAATAATAAATAGAATGAAAAAGAATAACAGAAAGTCAGACTCAAAATTGATATTAAAAGCATATAATTTTGCAAAAGGCAACCATGGAGAACAGATGAGAAAATCAGGTGAGCCATATATTATACATCCACTTCAAGTTGCAAATACTTTGGCAGAGTTAGGGTTAGATGACAGTACCATTTGTGCTGCATTACTTCATGATGTAGTAGAAGACACTGAGGCGACTTATCAAGATGTAGTAAATGAGTTTAGTGTTGAAATTGCAGAAATGGTAGATGGTGTTACTAAACTTAGTAAATTGAATTATGAAAGTGTAGAAGAAGCACAAGTTGAAAATTATAGAAAAATGTTTCTTGCAATGGGGAAAGATATAAGGGTAATTTTAATAAAATTATCAGATAGGCTTCATAATATGAAAACTTTAAAATATTTATCAAGAGACAGACAAATTGCAAATGCAAAAGAAACGATGGATTTATATGCTCCACTTGCAAATCGTTTGGGTATGTATTCTTTAAAATGGCAATTAGAAGATTTGGGTTTTAAGTATTTATATCCAGAAGAATATAGAGAATTGGTAGAAGGAATAGATAGAAAAAGAGAAGAAAGATTAGAATTTATAGATAGAATTGAAGAACAAATAAAAAGAGAATTGAAAAATCAAAAAATAGAAGCGGAAATTACAGGAAGAGCAAAGCATTTATATAGTATATACAGAAAAATGAAGAGAGATAATAGTAGTTTAGATCAAATATATGATTTATTTGCACTAAGAATTATTGTAAACTCTGTAAAAGACTGTTATGCTGCATTAGGTGTTGTACATGAATTGTATAATCCTATGCCAGGAAGGTTTAAAGACTATATCGCAGTTCCAAAACCTAATATGTATCAGTCTTTACATACAACATTAATTGGAGAAAAGGGAACACCTTTTGAAGTACAAATACGTACTTGGGATATGCACAGAATTGCTGAGTTTGGTATTGCAGCGCATTGGGCATATAAGGAAGCAAGTTTTTCAAGGGGAAAGAAAGCTAATGTTCAAGTAACAGAAGATAAATTAGCATGGCTTCGTGAGACTTTAGAGTGGCAAAAAGATATGCAAGATCCACAAGAGTTTTTAAATACTTTGAAAACTGAATTATTTGAAGATGAGGTATATGTATTTACTCCACGTGGAGATATAAAAGTATTGCCACGTGGAAGTACACCAATAGATTATGCTTATAGTATACATGCAGAAATTGGTCACCATATGACAGGCTGTAAAATAAATAGTAAAATGATGCCAATTATTACTAAGCTAAATAATGGAGATATTGTTGAAATAATAACTTCTGAAAATAGTAAGGGACCTAGTAGAGACTGGCTAAAATTTATTAAAAGCTCAGCTGCTAAAAACAAAATAATGTCTTGGTTTAAGAAAAATCAACGTGAAGAAAATATAGAAAAAGGAAAAGAATTAATAGAAAAAGAAATTAAAAGAATAGGAATGGAGCATGGCGAGTTATTCAAGCCAGAATTTATAGTAGGAGCATTAAATAGATATAAATTTAACACTATTGAAGATATGTATGCAGGAGTTGGCTTTGGAGCAATATCAGCAGGGAAAATAATTGCTAGAATATTAGAAGAATATAGAAAAGTGCATAAAGAAGAAAATGTCGAAGAAAAGTTAGAAGAATTGTCAAAACAAAAAACTATGCAATATAAACCATCTAATAATGGTATTATAGTAAAAGGAATTGATAATTGTTTGGTTAAGTTATCTAAGTGTTGTAACCCAGTTCCTGGGGATAATATTGTAGGTTATATTACAAGAGGACGTGGAGTTTCAATACATAGGTCAGATTGTAAAAATTTGAAAGACTTATTTTTAGATGAAGAAAGCAGAATGATTGATGTGTTCTGGGCAGATAACGATAAGGCTGCTTATAGTGTTGATATTGAAATTTATGCAAATGATAGAAATGGTTTGTTGTCAGATATAATAAAGGTTGTAGGTGATAGCAAAACAAAGTTAATTGCTGTAAGTTCAAGGGCAAATAAGGAAAGAATAGCTATAACAGAACTTACTGTTGAAGTTGAAAATTTAGATTCTTTGAACCAAGTTTTAAAGGCTCTTAGAAAAATAGATAGTGTTTATGAAGTTAAACGTAGAAAGTAAAAATGGGACGGAGCAAATTGGGACAAAAATGTCCCAAAAGGGACAGACCAATGTAATAATATTATCTATATAAATAATTAGAACAAAAGTTACGATATGAATTTAAAGGAAGGAGAATATGGTTATTTAAGTTATTAAATATATCATAAAGGGAAAAATGATATTAAAAAGAATTCAAGTAAATACATTAATAGGGCAACTTACAAATTGTTATATTGTTGTAGATGAAAATACAAAAGAAACTATGGTGATAGACCCAGGTGGAGAGCCAGAAAAAATATTAGAAATGTTAGATGTTTTAGAAATAGATAAAATAAAGTATATCTATTTAACTCACTGTCATGGTGACCATATTGGTGCTGTGAAAGAAATAAAAGAGGCTAAAGGTGGGAAAATATTAGTTCATAGATTAGACAAAGAGAGTTTATTTAATCCTGAAATAAGTTTTACAATATGGAATCAGGATGGTCTAATAATAGATGCAGACTCTAGAGTTGAAGATAATGATTTAATTCATCTTGGAAGTACTGAATTTAAAGTGATTCATACACCAGGTCATACTGCTGGAGGAACTTGTTTATATTGTGAAAAGGAAAAGTTGCTATTTTCTGGCGATACGCTATTTAGAGGTACTTGGGGAAGAACAGATTTACCTACAAGTAGTTTTGAAGATATTATAAATTCTATAACTAATAAACTTGCTATTTTGCCAGATGATACTATTGTATACCCAGGTCATGGAAAGTCTACCAGAATAAAAGAAGAAGAACCTATCTATTTGACTTTAAGACCTAGGTTACCTTAAAATTGCTACTTTGTATAATGTGTATATGAAAAATTGTGCCTTGAGGAAGGAATGTGATTAAATATGAATAAAATAGAACCAAGAACATTACCAGGATTTATGGAATTATTACCAAAAGATCAAATAATGTTTAATAAAATGAAAGAGAAAATTCAAAAGTCATACGAGAAATTTGGCTTTTTACCAATAGATACACCAATAATAGAAATGTCAGAAGTGCTTCTTGCAAAAGCAGGAGGGGAAACTGAAAAACAGATATATGAATTCCAGAAAGGAGACAATAACTTAGCATTAAGGTTTGATTTAACAGTGCCACTTGCAAAATATGTAGCACAATATTACAATGAACTTAGTTTTCCATTCAGAAGGTATCAAATAGGTAAAGTATATAGAGGTGAAAGACCACAAAAAGGTAGATTTCGTGAATTTTACCAATGTGATATAGATATTATTGGAGATGGAGAATTAAGTATTATAAATGATGCAGAAATACCAAAAATAATATATAATACCATAAAAGAGTTAGGTTTTGATAATTTTACAATATGTATAAACAATAGAAAAATCTTAAATGGATTATTTAAAGAATTAGAGCAAGAAGAAAATTCTATAGAAATAATGAGAATAATAGACAAATTAGAGAAAATAGGAAAAGAAAAAGTAATTCAAGAATTAGCAAAAGTAAATGTACCAGAAGATGCAATAAATAAAATAATAGAATTTATACAAATACAAGGGTCAACAGATGAAAAATTGCAAAAGTTAGAACAGTTAAATATACAAAATGATATATTTAAAACAGGAGTAGAAGAATTAAAAGAAGTAATAAAATATATTAGAATATTTGGGTTACCAGAGGAAAACTTTAGAGTAGATTTAACAATAGCAAGAGGGTTAGATTATTATACAGGAACAGTATATGAAACTTTTTTAAATGAATATAGAAGTTTAGGAAGTGTATGTTCTGGTGGAAGGTATGAAAACTTAGCAGAATATTATACAGATAGAAAATTACCAGGTGTAGGTGTTTCAATAGGTCTTACACGTTTATTTTATAAACTAAATGAGTTACAAGCAATTAAAGAAGAACAAAAATCAATATCAAAGGTACTAGTTGTATCAATGGTAGAAGATATGACTAAACCAATAGAAGTAGCAACATTTTTAAGAGAGAATAATATACCAACAGAAGTATATATTGGAAATAAAAAAATAAAGGCAAAATTTAAGTATGCAGATAGGTTGCAAATTCCATTTGTAATAGTAATAGGAGAAGATGAAATTACAAATAATGTAGTAACTTTAAAAAATATGGAAACTGGAGAACAGGAAACCTTGAAAATAGAAGATTTAAAGGCAAAGTTATAATTCACAGTTTGTAAAATTATATATTTTAGGCAATATAATATTTATTTAAACGAAGTTTTTTACTGGCTTCGCCAATCGCTCTGGGTCATGTCCACTCTGGGAGCTTCCCTGCGCAAAACGTCGTTTAAATAAATATTATATTGCCTAAATAGAAATTGGGCAGTGAATTGTAACAAATAGTCACTTTATAATTAAAAAAATCATAAAAAACTATTGCCAAAAAGTATACAAATATATATAATAAAATACATAAGATAAGGAGACAAATTTATATATGGAAGAATTAGATTTAAAAGAATTATTTAATATATTTTGGAGCAGAAAACTTTTTATTATACTAATAATAGCAATATTTATAGGAATAGGAATAGCATATTCATATATATATATATCACCAATGTATAAATCAGAAACGTCACTACTTTTAGTTAAGTCAAAAGAAGATGAGAATGGAAATAATGTTGGAACAATAACTACAAATGACTTAACCTTAAATCAAAAATTAGTTGCAACATATAGTGAATTAATAAAAAGTCAAACAATAATAAATACAGTAAAAAGCAATTTGAATATAGATAAAACAGAGGAACAATTAAGAGCAAATATTAAGGTTAGTGCTGTAGAAAATACAGAATTAATAAAAATAACTGTTACAGATGAAAATCCACAAATAGCCAAAACAATTGCAGATGAAACAGCACAAGTTTTTGCACAGAAAATTGCAATAGATAGGTATAAAATAGATAATGTACAAATAATGAGTGAAGCACAAATAGAAACAACACCATATAATATAAATCACATTAAAGATATAATAATATTTGCATTTATAGGAATTGTAGTATCAGTAATATATGTACTAATAGCAAATTTGCTAGATACAACAATAAAAGGAAAAGAAGATATTGAAAAGAAAATAGGAATCACAGTTCTTGCAACTATTCCAACTTGCAATTTTAACAATACAAATACAAAGAAAGGTAAAAAACAATGAAAGAAGAAATAATAACATTTACTGATCCAAAATCTCCAATATCAGAAGTTTTTAGAACACTAAGGACAAATATACAATTTATGAATACAAAAAAATTAAAATCATTATTAATAACAAGTACTGCACCATCAGAAGGGAAAAGCTGGACAAGTGCAAATTTAGCAGTTGCATTTGCACAAGCTGGCAAAAAAGTAATATTAGTAGATGCAGATATGCGAAAAGGAAGGCAATTTTCAATATTTGGAATATCACCAACACCAGGGTTATCTAACTATTTATCAGGAATTGGAGCAAATGGAAAAAAGACACAAGATAAAATACTATTATATATAAAAGAAACAAATATAGAAAATTTATGTGTAATTCCCGCAGGAAGTGTACCACCAAATCCATCAGAGCTATTAATTTCAGAAAAAATGGAAAGTTTAGTAGAAACTTTAGAACAGGCATGCGACTTAGTAATTTTTGATGGAACACCAAGTATAATAGTAACAGATGCTATAGTTATATCAAGATATGTTGATACAACAGTTATAGTAGCTTCATACAAAGAAACAAAGACAGATGACCTGAAAAAGATGAAAAAGGATATTTTAGATGTTGGTGGGAAAATAGCAGGAGTTGTTATTAATAAAATGCCAATCTCCCAAAAGAAATATCAAAGCAAATATTATTAAAAGGGAATGTGGTAATATGATAGATTTCCATTCACATATTGTATATGGAGTTGATGATGGTGCAAAAGATATACAAGAATCAGTTGAAATGCTGAAAGAAGCCAGTCAAGCAGGTTTTACAGATATAATATTAACACCACATTATATGAAAAATTATTATATACAAAATAAAAAGGAAATAGAGAAAAGAATTAAAGAAATACAAAAAAAGTTAAAAGAAGATAATATAAAAATAAATTTATTTCAAGCAAATGAAGTATATATTATAGACGAGATGCCAGAATTGATAAATAATGGAACAATATCTACAATAAATAGTAGCAAATATGTATTGTTTGAATTACCAATGAGCATAGAAACTTTAAATTTAAAAAGTGTAATATATAGTTTGCTAGAAAATGGAAATATTCCTATAATAGCTCATCCAGAAAGGTATAAATACATACAAAACGATCCAAACAAGTTGCTAGAGCTAATAGAAATGGGGGTATTATTCCAATCAAATTTTGGAAGCATATTAGGACAATATGGAAAAATATCACAAAAAACAGTAGAGAAACTATTAAAACATAATATGGTTCATTTCCTAGGGACAGACACTCATAGATTAAATACAATATATAATAAAATAGATGAAATTATAGAAAAATTAAATAAAATAGTTAGTAAAGAACAGTTAAATAATCTACTAACAAATAATGCAAAAAAGGTACTACAAAATGAAAATATAAATATTGAATTGCCAATAGAGATAAAAAATAATTTTATTTCTAAATTGTTTGCAAAGAAGTTTTGATTTTATATATTTATTCTTATAATTCATAACCTATAAAAAAGATATATAGAGGTAATAAGTTTATAGTATAAAACTTCAAAAGAAAGGAATGAATTTTTAATGAGAAAGTATTTTGGAACAGATGGAATTAGAAGAATTGCAAATACTGAACTTACACCAAGTTTAGTGTTTAAAGTAGCAAAGGCAGGAGCTCATGTTTTAGCTAAACATACAGATCATGCTCCAACTATACTAATAGGAAGAGATACACGTATTTCAGGTGGGCTAATAGAAAGTGCAATGACAGCAGGTTTTTTAAGTTATGGTGCAAACGTAAAATTATTGGGTGTAATTCCAACACCTGCAGTAGCATATTTAACTAAAAGGTATAAAGCAGATGCAAGTGTAGTAATTTCTGCATCACATAATACATATGAATTTAATGGAGTTAAGTATTTTAGTAATAAAGGAATGAAAATTCCAGATGAAATAGAAGAAGAAATAGAAGATATAATGGACTCAGATGGACTAGACTCAATGACAGCAGTAGGAGATAAAATAGGAGTCTCAGAAATTAGAACAGATTTATTAGAAGAGTATGTATATTTTTTTAGAAAAAATTTTGAGGAAGAATTAGAAAACATAGATAAAGAAAAGTTTGTTGTAGCAATAGATACAGCAAATGGAGCAACATCAGTTGTAGCAGAAAAGGTATTTAAAGTTTTAGGGATAAAATATCATATTATAAATAATGAACCAGATGGAATAAATATAAATAGTAACTGTGGTTCTACACATTTGGAAGGTTTAAAACAATTTGTGAAAGAGCATAAATGTAGTTTAGGAATAGCTTATGATGGAGATGGCGACAGGTGTTTATTAGTAGATGAAAATGGCAAAGAAATAGATGGAGACACAATACTTGCAATAGCATCAAATTATTTAAAAGAAAAGGGAAGTTTAAAAAATAATACTATTGTTGCTACTGTTATGAGTAATTTAGGTCTTAAAAAATATGCAGAAGAAAATGGAATTAATTTTGTCCAAACAAAAGTAGGAGACAGATATGTATTAGAAGAAATGTTAAAAAATGGTTATAGCCTAGGGGGAGAACAATCAGGTCATGTAATCTTTTTGGATTATAACCCAACAGGTGATGGAATATTAACATCACTTATGATAATTAAAGTTTTATTGGAAAAAAATTTAACTGCATCAGAGGCTTCAAAGATAATAAAAATATATCCTCAAGTATTAGTAAATGTGAAAGTTCCTAATAATAAAAAATATGAAATAGAAAATATAACACAAATTAATGAAAAAATAAAATCAATAGAAAATGAATTAGATGGCAATGGCAGAATCTTAATTAGACCATCTGGTACTGAACCATTAGTTAGAGTAATGCTTGAAGGTTCAGACGAAATTTATATAAAAGAAAAAGCAAATGAAGTTGCTGAATTGATACAAAAGACATTGGGAATTTAATATGTCTTTATAGAAGGGAAGAATAATGTCTAAAAAAGCAGAATTATTTTTTAATACTTTTATAATAGCAATAGGAAAAATGAGTACACAAGTAATATCAGTATTTTTACTTCCATTATACACATCAATTTTATCTACTCAAGAATATGGAGTATATGATTTAATAGTAACAATAACTACATTCTTAGCACCTGTGGTAACTCTTCTTATGGAAGAAGCAATGTTTAGGTTTTTAATAGATTGCAAAACTAAACAGGAAATAAAAAATGTAATATCTCAAACATTTTCATATATAGTAAGAAGTACAATAATTTTTAGTGTACTGATAGGTGTTGTAGGAGCTTTATGTAAGATTCCATATACAGGAATATTTATAATATATTTAATTGCTGTAATAGTAATGCTACTTATGAATGCTATTACTAGAGGTTTAGGTAAAATAAAGCTATATTCAGGGGCAAATGTATTATTAAGTTTATTAACAATATTATTAAATGTTGTATTTATTGCTTGGATAAAAATAGGAATGGAAGGCTTATTATGGTCTGTAATAATTTCAAATATAATTGTTTCAATATTTTTATTTGTTAGATTAAAAGTATATAAGTTCATTTCATTAAAAAGGGTAGAGAAGAGCAAAACAATGAAGGAAATGATAAAATACTCATTTCCGCTAGTTCCAAATAGTTTATCTTGGACAATAATAAATTTGTCAGATAGGTTAATAGTATCATCAGTTTTGGGAACTGCTGCAAATGGTATATATTCAATGGCATATAAGTTTCCTAACTATATGGATACATTATACAGCTTTTTTTATACAGCTTGGAAAGAATCAGCATCAAAGGCTTTAAATGATGAGGGAGATGCACGTAGATTTTATAATAGCATTTATAGAACAGTTAGAAATTTTATGTATGCTATTGTTACAGGAATGATTGCATGTTTACCATTTATTATGCCACTATTAATTAAAGGTGACTTTCAAGAGGCATATATATATGTTCCAATATTAATTATAGCAACATATTTTTCTAATATGTCTAGCTTTTTTGGAGGAATATTTGCAGCTTACAAAAATACAAAAATAATGGGAAAAACTACTATTATATCAGCTGTAATAAATGTAATTGTGAATATAGCTCTTATTAAATTTGTTGGGCTATGGGCAGCTGCAATTTCTACAGTAGTAGCAACTTTTTTTGTATATATTCAAAGAAAAAAGAAAGTTAGACGTTATGTTAAAATAAGGTCAAGAGTAAGATGGCTTAATTTAATTATTTTAGGAATTGTTTTAGGTGCATATTATTCACAAAATATGGTTTTTCAAATAGTAATGTTAATTTTAACAGTAATTTATTGTGTATATATAAATAAGAAGATTTTAAAGGATATTTTAGGAAAATTTAAGCATTAAGTAATTTTATTATATATAACACATTATTACACAAAAATTTATTTTAGGACACTCTCTTTGTTTGCGTAAAAATAAATCACACAATGTATTTTTTTTCATATTATATAAGAAAAAAGAACGTTTTTAGTTCTTTTATAATGAAGGGAGTTTATTTTTTATGGATTATGAAATTATGATGAATGGAAATGTGAAAATTGGAAGTTTTGCACCAGAGTTTGAAGCAGATACGACAATGGGAAAGATAAATTTAAGTGATTATAAGGGCAAATGGGTAGTGTTTTTCTCTCACCCACGGAGATTTTACCCCCGTATGCTCTTACAATTTGGGGAAGGTTGAAAAAAATATGAAAGTGTCTGATATTGCCTATTGTTTTTGATATCGATAAGTTAATCAAATTTAGAATTAAAATGGCACAAAATCGATTATGGAGTGATTGGTTGGGAAGAAAATGAATATTGAGAGAATTTAAAGGAGTATGGATACCACTTATATACAAATTGGACAAGTTTATATGCGAATAACTTTTAAGAATTATCTTGACATTAAAAATATTATTTTGAAGGACTAGAAGATGAAATAAAATTAAAAGAAGAATTGAAATAAAAGTGAAAACCAATATAGATTTATTAATTTATATTGGTTCTTTTCTAGCAAAAAATGAGACATCTATTTGACATCGCTATAATAAAAGCGTATACCGATAAAAGCCACGCTTTTAGGCAGTTGTGTGGATTGGAGACGTCGCCCTGATCCTGCAAAATTGCTTCTAGGCAATTTTGATTATTGATAGGATAAAAAATATTATAAAATAGTAGTTTTATAAAGGGACATATGGTATAATCTAAAATAGTAAGTTATCGCTGATATTACAAATCGTTATGAAGATAAAATGAAATAGATTATGTAGAGTTACGAAAAATAAGAAATTATGTTAAAATAGAAAATAGGAAGCATTTTGCTTTACTATTTTTCAAATAACAGGAGGAAAAAATTATGCTTAATGTGTTCGTGAAGAAAAGTGCAGAGGAACTGCATGTACAACTTTCTGATGGTCGGATGATGCCTTTGGAAGACCTTGTTAGAGATTATGAAAGACTTTTGAAGGAGGAAACTTCAAAAAAGGAAATTGCATCCGAGCCGAAGGGTGACAAGCCGATTACATCGAAACTGAAGTTCGGCGAATGGTTTCGCATTGACAGAGATATTATCGACAAAAGTAAAGAAGAAATTCGTCGCAAGTGTGAGGAGTCAGGAAGAGAAGGTAAAGCACTTTGGGAGAGATTTGAAAAGTCGAATAAAATCGCTGATGAGAATCCCGACCAATATCCTCGCTTGATTGAAACATATATCTTTGAGCATAACTGGGAGTATAAAACTGAACAGGAAATGAGAGATATGTGTGAAGATGTAGGCGATGGAATGTGTGATGAGATTATCTGTGATTTCGAATTGCAGATGAGAATTTGTAATGGGGAATCTGTGGTTGATTTACTCCAAAAAGCTGATAAACTTCCACGTGTAAGAGTTATAAAACTCAGAAACGGAGGAACTGGCTATTTTGGTGGCGGTGCTGATTACAATTACAATAATCCACCCACAGACCTTAACAGGAACAATTTCAATCCTAATAACAAGAACTACAAAAATGTGCCTTATGCGTTCCGTCGAGTGCTCTAATATACAAGTCAGATTATATATTTTAAGGAATATATACAGTACAAATATTAGATATTAAAGGAAATCTATTCCTTCTTAAAGGGAAACTTTTAAGTAAATATGAATCAAGAACATCTGTATTAGTAAGCAGTAATGATGAATATATGGATGTTTTGCTTATTTATAAACAAAGCTAATGTCAAAATTAAATAAATTTGAAAATGAGTATATTAGTTTAAATAAGCTTATTTTTTTTACTGTATATTATAAAAATTATAAAAATTGCCCATACACTTCAAAATTATGTAAATTAAACAAAGTATTGTATAATATAGTCATAGCTCTATATATTGGAAGATGTAAAATGATTTAAAAGTATAGGAGGTAATTGTAATGAGAGAATTATTTGTAGAAAAAGTAATTAATACAACAGAAAATTTTTTAGACAATAACCAAAGAATAAAATTAAAAGAAATACTTATGAAAATATGCTTAAATTATCAAATTGAAATGCTAGAACAAACTAAAAAGCAAGAAACACAAAAGAATAATACAGATATATTAAATAAATTTATATCATCTAAAGAAATTGAAGGTTGCTCAACTAGAACTTTAAATTACTATAAAGATAATATAACCAAAATGTTAGATACATGTATACTGTTAGATGTAAATAAATGAATTTACATCTAATTTTTTTGGTTG
>CANRSN010000010.1 GCA_947642455.1 uncultured Clostridiaceae bacterium | reverse complement strand
TTTTTTTAGTAATAATATTTTTCTATATATTAATTTTAAATTTTCAATTTTTTATACTATTCTTTTATCCTTTTTACATAAATTATAAAATGTAAATGTATAAAAAATTACAAATAATTATGTACAAACATATATTCTTTCTTATTAACATTTTTACTATTCTTATTTACATTATTTTAACGTTTTTTACATTTTGCGTACCAGAATGTATGTTCTTTACTTTTTAAGTCTTAGCTTAATTTGTTTCTGCACTCATATTTTTCTATGCTTGTTATTTTGACAATTTACTTTTATGTTACACCTTTTTGCTCTTTGCTACCTTCATTTTATGATTTATTACGACAAATTTATGTATACTTTTTTGTCGTTTTATACTATTCTTTGTCTTTTCTTTATTCCGATATGTTTTTTACTTTTAATATTTAGTTTTTTTCTTTGTTTTTGCATATTATCAGTTTACCTTTTAAAATCATTTCTAATTACCTATCACTATTATTCATCTTATCACTTGTCATTTTGTATATGTATACTCTTTTATACTTTATCATTGTTATACACTCTACTTTATATTAATTTAGTACATTTGTTTATAGTATTATCTTGTAACATCCTTGTAATATTTCTTTATGCTCTTCTCTTTTTATAAACTTTTTCCTTTATACTTCTTTATGCTTTATATATCTATTATTATTATTTATTATTATTTATTTTTATTTATTAATTATATATTATGCTAAATTATTCTTTACTATTTTTTTATATTATTTTTTATATCATTTATTGTTACTTATATATATTAAACCTTAATTTTACTTCTTATTATCTTTTTATTTTAATTAATTATTTTTTTCTACTAGATATATTTATTATTACAAATATTTATACTTTTATTATTTTATTTTTATTATATTTTTTATTATTGTTTCTATAATTAATATATTCTTATTTTCATATTATTTTATATTTCTACAATTTTATTATTACATTTATTCATTATTATATTCATTTATTTTTATGTTGTATATTTAATTCATTTTTTATATTTAATTTTTTTATTGTTGTATTTATATTATAATTTTTACATCACTAACTTTTAATTCTATTTTTTATATTTTTCTATTGACTTTAACAATTCTAAATATATATTTTTATTTTATTATTTATGTTTTATTTATATTTTCTATATTATTAATGTATATTATTTTCATCTTTAATTTTTAAAATAATATATTTATATAAAAAGATAAATTAAAAATATTGTTTATTTTTGCATTTTTTATATTATTTATTAATTTATTTCATTTATTTTTATTTAGTAATAGCATTTTTCTTTATATTAATTTCAAATTTTTAATTTTTTTCCTAAATATTTCATATTACTATTTTTTATACTATTCTTTTATCCCTTTTTTTATAATTTATAAAATGTAAATGTATAAAAAATTAAAAACAATTATGTGCAAACATACATTCCTTTTTATTAATATTTTTACTATTCTTTCTTACATTATTTCAACATTTTTTACATTCCACATATCAGAATATATGTTCTTTACTTTTTAAGTCTTAGCTTAATTTGTTTCTGAACTCATATTTCTCTGTACTTGTTATTTTGACAATTTGCTTTTGCGTTATACCTTTTTGCTTTTTGCTATCCCCATTTTATGATTTATTGCGACAAATTTATGTATACTTTTTTGTTGTTTTATACTATTCTTCGTTTTTTCTTTATTCCGATATGTTTTTTACTTTTAATATTTGATTTTTCTCTTTATCTTTGCATGTTATCAGTTTACTTCTTAATATAAATTTTACTTTTATCTTTCTATTAGTTATTATCTCTCTTGTCTTTTTGTGTATGTTACTTTTCTTTCATTTAGTTTTCTCATATATGATTCTTTATATTAATTAGTACTTCTGTTCATAGTATTGTTTTGTAACATCTTTGTAATATTTCTTTATGTTTTTTATTATTCTTTAACCGTAGACAAAAAAAATATACCACAAAGTGATATATAAAAAATAAACTAATTTTATAACATTTATACATATTTACATTATTTTTTATCTTTTATGAAACATTTATATATTTCATTTTTTGTTACTTCTCTATCTTTTGCTATTTTTTTGATTATTTCATTTTTTGATAATCCATCTTTTTCGTAATATTTATAATGTTCTTCTATTGTCATACTATTAAATATATTGTTTATGTTTTCTTCGTTTTTATTTCCTTCTATTAAAATAATATGTTCTCCTTTTGGAG
Organism: uncultured Clostridiaceae bacterium; assembly: GCA_947642455.1. GTDB lineage: Bacteria > Bacillota > Clostridia > TANB77 > CAG-508 > UMGS1663. The sequence continues at coordinate 69,901 of CANRSN010000010.1, read as the reverse complement.
AAGTATATTTTTCCAAAATTTCTGTGGCTGTTCCATTTATAAATTCTTCATGTATTTTTGTTAATTCTCTAGCTATAACTATTTTTCTATTTTCGAATATTTCTTCTATATTTTTTAATGTCTCTAATAACTTATGTGGTGCTTCATATATAATTGAAGTTTTTCTTTCTTTTTTTATTTCCTCTAATTTTTGTTTTTTTAGTTTTTTATTTGTAGATAGAAAACCATAAAATGCAAATTCTTTTGTATCTAAACCAGATGCTATTAAAGCATTTATTAAAGCACATGCTCCTGGTATAGGTATTATTTTTATATTTTCTTGTATGGCAATTTTTACAATTTCTTCTCCTGGATCTGAAATTACTGGAGTTCCTGCATCAGAAACTAAAGCTACATTTTCTCCACTCTTTAATTTTTGTATTATTTGCTCTGACTTAACTTCTTCATTATGTCTGTGATAACTTATTAAAGGTTTTGTTATTTCTAAATGATTTAATAATTTTAATGTATGCCTTGTATCTTCTGCTGCTATTACATCTACATTTTCTAATATCTTTATTGCTCTTAATGTTATATCTTCTAAATTTCCTATTGGTGTTGCTACTAAATATAATATTCCTGCCATTTATATCACTTCTTTTCCTTTTCTTCTGAATGTTTGCTAGTAATTTTAAAGTATTTTTTCTACTTTATACAAACATTCTTCTATATTATATACTATTTTTTTATTTTTTGGAATAACTAAATTATTTTTATACTCATATTATATTATTAGAACTTCTAAAATTATACTCGACTGTGAATTGTAATAATCAGAAGAATGAGAGTTAGTTTGTATAAAGAACAAATCAGAAAGCCTTTAAATTAGCATAACTTTAACTTTTCTCTTTGGCTTTCCGTAAATTTGTTCTGTGCCAAATTTTTTTAAAAATTTGTGCACAATGTTTGCGAAGCTTTTTATACAATAGGAATGTCAGTATGAATTTCCTATTGTATAAAAAATTTTCATATCTATGTAGCATTTGAGTAGAGCAAGAAAGGAATGGTTTTTTTATGAAAATTAATGGATATAAACAAAATTGTTGTAAGTATAATACGGGCTGTAGTTATAATAAGGGTTGTAGTTATAATAAAAATTGTATAAAGGGTCCTTCTTGTTTGTGTCCTCTTTTTGAAGTAGAAAATTTTTTATGCAATTTTAAAAAAGCTATAAAATGTGTTAATTTGTATAAGTTTTTAAAATAATATTAATGAGACATGAAAAGTAATCTAGAAATTCTAAATACTTTAATCATGTCTCTTTTGTTCTTATTTTTCTTCTGTAGCACTTTTTTTTAAAAATCTCTCCTCAATTAGAGGCATGATATCTTTTTCTCTTGAAAAAATACCTAGTTTGATAATCTCTTTTATACAGTGTTTCATAATTTGATATTCATATGTCATACTATTTTTATATTCAAAAATAATAAATACTAACATATCTTTCTTTTTTTCCTGTAACTCTTTTTTTAAAGCCTGTATCCATTCTTCGAATTGTCCTCGCTCTGGTAACCCATATAATTGCACATATGACGAACCTACATTTCGACCATTGTAATTATACCATTTTTGTTCATTTGATATTATTTCTTTTGTGGTCATGTTTTCTATTGGTGTTATACATATGTCGCATTTTTCTATTGTTGCATTATTAATATTATTTTCTTCTGCAAGTTTTTTTGCCTGCCGTTTAACAGTATTTTTCAAGTTATTTTCTCCTTCTTTTATATTGGTAATGCCATTTGTCAATTTTACCATTTAGAGACTCCTTTCTTTTTACATAATGTGTTTCAATTTATATTACTACATTTCTATTTTTTTGTCAATATTTATTCCATTTTTTCATTATTTATTGATATTTCAATTTCATTTATTTCTGTTAATTGAGTAACTGTTTTTTCTATTGATTGTATAACTAAATCTTTTTCTTTTTTCTCCATTTCTTTTACCTTTTTAAATTCTTCTGAAAAATCAATAATTAGTTTTTCTCCTTGTTTTTCTACTTTATTTAATTTTGTTCCTTCTGGAATAATTCTTTTTAATTTTTCATTTTTTGGTTCTTCCAATAACATATTTAATATTTTTACATATGGATTTTCTATTAAATCTTTTACATCAATAAGCCTTGCTTCTGGCATCAATTGTTCTTCATTTTTATAATATAGTGACACCATTGTTTGTCTTAATTGTTCTTCTGAAATTTCTTCTTGTGGCGTATATTCTACTATTTCATCACTTTTTTCTTCCCTATTTATATAATAATATACTCCTAAACTTATCCCTATTATTAATAATATAATTATTACTATTATAATTATTCTTTTAAAATCTAACATTTCCATACCTCCTATAATTTAATATCAAAATTAATACATACAATTTTGACTTTTTATTTAATTTATGTAAGACAAGTTAATTTTAGAACTCTACTTTTTCATTATACTTAAATTATCTACTATTTAGCTATTTGGCTCACAGTTTGTAAGATTTCAACCATAGCAAATTGTTCTCTTTTTTGATGAATTATTGCCTACATAAAATATAGAGCTGTGAACAATAATTTTTTACATGTTACAATTCACAGCCCAATTTTTATTTAGGCAATATATAATTTTATAAACTGTGAATTGTAACTTTGCCATAAAATACAAATTTTTTTTCGGTCAAAATATTTGACAAAATTGCTATTTCCGTATACAATTAATGTTGACTTAGTATGTTTTTTTATAGTATATTTAGGTCAAAAGAAAGGAGCTTTTTTATGAGCAAAATATTACATGTAGGATTAGATGTTGGTTCTACAACAGTTAAAATAGCTGTAATGGATGAAAATTTAAATAATATATATACAGATTACCAAAGACATTTTTCTGATACAAAAAATACAATATGCAAAGTATTAGAAAATTTAATTGATAAATTTCCAGAATATGAATTTACGATAGCATTAACTGGTTCAGGTGCAATGTCAGCTGCAAAGTTCTTAGATGTACCTTTTATTCAAGAAGTTGTTTCTTGTAAAAGAGCTGTTGAAAAGTATATTCCTCAAACTGATGTTGTTATTGAACTTGGTGGCGAAGATGCAAAAATAATATATTTCGATAAATCTATTGAACAACGCATGAATGGTACTTGCGCTGGAGGAACAGGAGCTTTTATCGATCAAATGGCTTCACTTTTAAATACTGATACTGAAGGATTAAATGAACTTGCTAAAAATCATAAAATGATTTATCCAATTGCCTCACGTTGTGGTGTTTTTGCTAAAACTGATATTCAGCCTCTTTTAAATGAAGGTGCAGCTAAAGAAGATATTTCAGCTTCTATTTTCCAAGCAGTTGTAAATCAAACTATTAGTGGACTTGCTTGTGGTAGACCAATTAGAGGTACTGTAGCATTTTTAGGAGGTCCTCTTAATTATTTATCAGAACTTAGAAATAGATTTATAGAGACTTTAAAATTAACTGATAAACATATTGTTATACCTGAAGAAGCTCATTTAATTGTAGCTAAAGGTGCTGCTTTAGATTCACTTAATTATCATCATATTACCTCTCAAAAATTAAAAAGCAAAATTGAGGTTTTAAAAATGTCTCATGATGATACAACAAACCCTTTAAACCCTTTATTTACAATAGATACTGAGTATAATGAGTTCAAAAAAAGACATGAAAAAGATACTGTAAAAAAAGCTGAACTTTCTTCTTATAAAGGTGATGCTTTTGTTGGAATAGATGCTGGTTCAACAACTACAAAGTTAGTTTTAATAGATAGAGATGGAAGTCTTTTATATTCTTTATATGGAAGTAATGAAGGTAATCCTCTTCAAAGTGTTATTAAAATGTTAAAAACTTTATATTCTGTTATTCCTGAAATGGCAACTATTAGGTTTAGTGGAGTTACAGGTTATGGTGAGAAATTAATTCAAACAGCATTAAATGTTGATTTAAACGAAATAGAAACTATAGCACATTATACTGCTGCAAAGGAGTTTATGCCAGATGTTACAAGTATTGTTGATATTGGCGGTCAAGATATGAAATACATAAAAATGAAAAATGGGGCTATTGATAATATAATGTTAAATGAAGCCTGTTCTTCTGGTTGTGGCTCTTTTATAGAAACTTTTGCTAAAAGTCTAGGGCTTACTATAGAAGAATTTGTGAGTGCTGCTCTTGAAGCAAGAAGACCTGTAGATTTAGGGTCAAGATGTACTGTTTTTATGAATTCTAAGATTAAGCAGGCACAAAAAGAAGGCTATAGTGTTGGAGATATTTCAGCTGGACTTTCTTATTCTGTTATAAAAAATGCTATTCAAAAAGTTATGAAGGTGAGAGATGTTAATACTCTTGGTTCACATATAGTTGTTCAAGGTGGTACTTTTTATAATGATGCTGTTTTACGTGCATTTGAATTAATTGTTGGAAAAGATGTTGTAAGACCTGATATTGCAGGTTTAATGGGAGCATATGGTGTTGCTCTTCTTGCTAAAGAGCAATATGAAGCAAATTTCGATATGGAATATAAATCTTCTATGTTAAAATTAGATGAATTAGATAAATTAGAAATTTCTACTTCACATGTACGTTGTAATAAATGCGAAAATCATTGTTTACTTACAATTAATAAGTTTAGTAATGGAACAAGACATATTTCTGGAAATCGTTGTGAAAAAGGTGCTGGAATTGAGACTGAATCAAATAAATTAATCAACATAATGAAATATAAAAATGAAAGATTATTTTCCTATGAACCTTTATCTGAAGAAAAAGCCTCTCGAGGAACAATTGGTATTCCTAGAGTTCTAAATATGTATGAAGATTATCCTTTCTGGTTTACATTTTTAACTAATTTAGGGTTTAGGGTTATTATTTCAGAAAAGAGTAATAGAAAAACATATGAAAAAGGTATTGAATCTATGCCTTCAGAATCAGTATGTTATCCTGCAAAACTTTCTCATGGGCATATTGTAGGACTTATTAATAGTGGAATTGATACTATTTTTTACCCTTGTGTTCCATATTCAAGAAAGGAATATGACAAAGTAGATAATCATTATAATTGTCCTATTGTAATTTCTTATTCTGAGGTTTTAAAAAATAATATAGAGGAATTAAAAAATGTAAATTTCTTAAATCCATTTTTACCTTTTGAATCAAAAAAATTGACTGATACTATTATGGATTTACCAGAATTTAAAAAATATAATTTTAATAAAAAAGAGGTTTTAGAAGCTGCTAAAAAAGCTGAAGAAGAGTATCAGAATTTTAAAAATGATATTAGAAAAAAAGGTGAAGAAGCTCTTAAATATATAGAAGAAAATAATTTACATGGCATCGTTTTAGCAGGTCGTCCATATCATACAGACCCTGAAGTAAACCATGGAATAGACACTTTAATTACAAGTTTAGGCCTATGTGTTTTAACAGAAGATAGTATATCACATTTAACTGAGGCTAAACGTCCTTTAAGAGTTGTTGACCAATGGGTATTTCATGCAAGATTATATGCAGCAGCCGATTTTGTTGGAAAACATAAAAATTTAGAATTGGTACAATTAAATTCTTTTGGCTGTGGTGTTGATGCTGTAACAACAGATCAAGTAGAAGAGATTTTATCTAGTTATGGAAAGATGTACACTCTTATTAAAATTGATGAGATTAATAACTTGGGAGCTGTAAGAATTCGAATACGTTCTCTTTTGGCAAGTATGAAAAAGCGTGAATCATTGCAAAATACTGAAGCAGGAGATTATGAATGCAATAAAAAGGTATTTACAAAAGATATGAAAAAAGATTATACTATTTTAATTCCTCAAATGGCTCCAATTCACTTTGAATTACTAGAAGCTGCTGTTAGGTCTTCTGGGTATAAAGTAGAATTATTAAGAAATTGTACAGAGCATACTGTTGAAACAGGTTTAAAATATGTAAATAATGATGCCTGTTATCCTTCTATTTTAACAACTGGTCAGATGATTGAAGCTCTTCAATCTGGAAAATATGACTTAAATAAGACTGCATTAATTATGTCTCAAACTGGTGGAGGCTGTAGAGCAACAAATTATATTGGTTTTATACGTAAGGCTCTAAAAGATGCTGGTTTTGAGAATGTGCCAGTTATATCTTTTAATGTTGTTGGTATGGAAAAGATGCCTGGCTTTAAAATTACTTTACCTTTAGTAGAAAGACTCTTAAAGATGGTGGTATATGCTGATTTACTTCAAAAAATGCTTACTAAAAATAGAGCTTATGAAGTAAACAAAGGCGAAACCCAAAAATTATTTGATACTTGGATGGAAAAATGTAAAAAACTTTTAGAAAAATCAACTATGAAAGAATTTAATCAAAGTTTGTACAATATTGTTGATGATTTTGAAAAAATTGAATTAGATACTTCTATTGAAAAACCTAAAGTTGGAATTGTTGGCGAAGTTTTAATAAAATATCATCCTTTTGGAAATAATTTTGTTGCCGATAAATTAGAAGCAGAAGGTGCTGAAGTTATTTTACCTGATTTTATGGGGTTTGTTAAGTTTATAGCAACTCACAAAATTACTTTTAATGAATTAATAAAGATTGATGGCGTTAAGGCTCGTATTTTTAAAACTGCTATAAAATTAATCGATATTCTTGAAAAAGATGAAAGGTTAGCTCTTTCTCGTTCAAAAAAAGGATATCTTCCTCCTTGTAATATTTGGGCTCTTGAAGATAAAGTAAAAGATGTTTTATCTATAGGAAATCAAACTGGAGAAGGTTGGTTTTTAACAGCAGAAATGATTGAATATATTGAGCATGGAATTCCTAATATTGTTTGTGTTCAACCTTTTGCTTGCCTACCTAACCACGTTGTTGGAAAAGGTGTTATAAAAACTATTAGAAGTAAATTTCCTGAAGCTAATATTTCACCTATTGACTATGATCCAGGTGCAAGTGAAGCTAACCAAACTAATAGAATTAAACTTTTAATGACTGTCGCTAAAGATAATTTAAAAAATAAAAATTTGTCTAATAAGGCTATTGATACAGAAAATTCTGAAGAGAAAAATAGTACAACAGAAAATATATTAAAGTAAATTTGTTATAATTCTGTTTAGGTGTATTAATATTTACTTTTCCCAAAGTATCCCATACTAAATATTAATACACCATGTACGATTTTGCAATCTGTAAATATAGCAAGTATTTTTTAGAAATGGAGAAATTATTATGATATATTTTACTCCCATATTATTAATTATATTGATTTACTTTATTTACGAATATAATCAATTTATAAAATTAAAAAATAGAATTCAACAATCTAAATCTGGAATAGATGTTTATTTAACTCAACGTTTTGATTTAATTCCAAATTTAGTTCAATGTGTAAAAGCATATGCTACGCATGAAAAAGAAATCTTTGAAAAAATAACTTCAATGAGAAATGAATATATGAAAACTAAAAATTTAAAAGATGGAGAAACTATTAATAAAGATTGTAATACCATTTTAGCACTTGGAGAAAGCTACCCAGATTTAAAAGCAGACTCTCAATTTTTAAGTCTTCAAAAAAGTCTTGTAAAAATGGAAAGTCAATTACAAGCCGCGAGAAGAATTTATAATTCTGCTGTAACTGCTTATAACATAAAACTTCATTCTTTTCCAAGTTGTATAATTGCACACCTTTTCAAATATACAGAAGAAAGTTTATTTGAAAAGGAAACTAATTAGTTGCTCAGGGATTTTCAAAAAATACCCTTGTATAGTAAAGGAATGTAATTTAAATGATGAATTTTGATGAAATTTATAATAAAATATATGATGAAAATTTTGAGGAATTAAATAATTATCACAAAAAACAAATAATGCTTCAAATTATTATTGCAGTTTTATTGTTTCTTATATATGTAATTATTTCTCTTTATATTCCATATATGTTTTTTATTGGCTTTATATGCTACATAATTCTTACATTAACCTGTTTTACATTATTTCGTAGTAAAAAATATATACAATGTTTTAAGAAAAACGTTATCTCTTCTATTTTAAAAAACTATAATTCAAATTTTATATTTAATGCACAAGAAGAAATCCCTTATGCGGATTACCTTGAAGCAGATTTTGAACAATTCTTTGATTTTTACCATTCTGAAGATTGCATTTCTGGAAAACTTCAGGAAATTTGTGACTTTAAGATGGCAGAAGTTATTACTGAAAAAAAGATTCAAGATGATAATGGAAAAAATTCATATTCAACTATTTTTAATGGTTTATTTGCAAAAATTGACTTTATAAAGGATATCCCTTGTAATATACAAATTAGAGAAGACTCTCGACTAAATACAAATTCTTTACCTAAATTAGAAATGGACTCTATTGAATTTGAGAAACTATATAATGTCTATACTGACAACTCCATAATTTGTATGCAACTATTTACATCAGATATTATGCAAATGCTTACCGACTTTAATTTGGAATATAAAATATTCCCAGAAATAACAATAAAACAAAATAATCTTTATTTACGCTTAAAATTAAAAAAAGGAATTTTTGAACCAAAACTATTTAAAAAAGTTTTAGATTATAAAGAAATTCAATATAATTATTTATTTATAAATTCTATAATGAATTTATGCAATGCCTTTTTGAAAAACATATTAGAAACCAATTTATAATACAATTTTAGAATAAAAGAAGTATTTTAAAAAAATTTGTTACAATTCACTGTTTGTAAAATTATATTTCCTAAATAGAAATTGATCTGTAGAAGTAACAAAAATTCAGTAAAAAAGAGTACAATTTGTTCATTTCATAGATATAACATTCACTTAAGTACTATAATATTTATTTTTATAAAGTTTTATGCAGAGAATCTCCCACATTAGAAATGACCCTAGGCGATTGGCATAGCCAGTAAAAAACTTTGTTAAAATAAATATTATAGTACTTATATAATTCTGATTTTAATCTGTGAAATATAACAAATTGTACTCTTTCTTGTTGATAAAAATTTTGACCTTCTTGATTACTTCTCATTCCATGCCCATTTATTTATTATATTAAATTTTACATTATAATTTATTTGGGTGAAATAAATTATAAATAATTCTTTTTATTTTTTGCATAAAAGGCTCTTTATATTCTACTAATGCAGTCTGATTATTTACTACTACTTCTTCAGACTTTTTCCTTATCATTTCATTTTGCTCTATTCTTTTTTTAAAGACATTATCTATATTATATTTTTCTTCTACTTCTATTCTATTTTTTTCTAAGATAGCCTTTATTTGCATTCTCTCTTCTTCTGTTTCACACCAATAATTCAAATGAAGTAACATTATCATCGCCATAGATTTTTTTTCTATATTCTGCTCTTCTATTGCCACATCAAGAGTATATGTAGGATTGTATTGTTTGTCCCTTTGTGTTTCTATTAGATTATATAACTTCTGTGGTAATTTCTTTTTATAATACTCTCCTAACATATTTATAATTCCATATACTTCTGAATAGGTTCTTTCTATACTAAACTCCACTTTTACACCTCTCTATCTTTGGTTATTTTGCTCTTGTTGATCTCTATTTTTATCTTTATTTAGTGACTCCTTTATAATCCCCATTATTGAATTTAAATCATTTCCTGTTATATCTTGAGAATCATAAGCCTTTCCAAATATTGAAAAAAGACCTGAGCTCTTTTGTTTTTCTTGCTCCTTTTGACCTTCATTTCTGCTATTGTTCTCATTTACAGCTACTTGCTCTCCTAATTGTCTATTTTTACTGCTTGCTTCTTTGTATACTTCATTTCTTGTAATTGCACTATTTGTTCCCTCTCTACCAAGATTTTCTCTTACCTTGTTAATATTCATATTATCAAAATTAGTATTTTCATAACCTACACTATGATTATTCTCTCCCTTTACTTCTTTATATGATAATACATTTCTTTTCCCTTGTTCATCTAAATTACATGCTGCAAAACTTTTACTAATATCTACATTTTTATTTGTATTCTTATCCCATTGTTCTTTACTCTCTAATATAACACCATTTTCATCAACGAAGAACTCTGTCATTCTTTCAGCTTCTGAATAATTTCTTCCATTTGTATCTAACTTTGTTATACCAGCTATATAATTGTCTCTAATTACTAAGTTTTCATTTAATGTTCTTAGTACTTGTTCACATCCTTGCTTATCTTGACTAAAAATAGCTGCACCTTTTCCATTATCTTCATAAAGATATTGATTAACCATACCATATATCATAGGCTTATAATCTGAACTTTCTAATAACTCTTGTGGTACTCCTAATTGCATTAAAGACTGCTCTATAATCTCAACCCTATCCATATTCTTTCCTGAATTCTTTGCTACTTTATTTGCTAAATTATCATATTCTTTATCTGTATATGCAATACTTTGTATATTTGCACCATTAAGAACATCTGCACTTGTAATTGCCCCTTCCGATTTAGCACCTTTTTCGTCATCTTTCCCTTTTGAGAACATTGACATAACACCTTCAACTGATCCCATTATAGCTTCTTTCTTCTCTTGATTTTTTTGTGCCTTTTCTTGTTCTTTTTGAGCTGATTTTTCCTCCCAAACTGATGTAAATTTATCTATTATATTTCCATCTTTTCCTTCAGTAACTTCACTTTCATAACCCATATTATTCTCTTCAGAATCTTTGCTTTCATAACCGATATTATTCTCTCCAGAATCCTTACTTTCATAATTAATATTATTCTCTTCAATGTCACTTGAATAATCAATGCTATTTTCAGTAATATCTTTGTTATTATCATTACCTTTATTATATACTTCATCAAATTCATTATCTGGAATACTCATTAATTGCATAGCTTCTTCAAATGTAATATCACTTTTACCTTCAGAATTTGCTCTATCATTTATTATATTTCTTTTATAACATGATTTTTTATATAACGTTTTAGTTTTTCCTATCATATCCTTTTTTTCAATATTACTATGTTTACTTACTGTTTGTTCCCCATTTGGATAACTTTTACAATATAATCTGTTATCGTGAATTAAGCCTTTTTCATCTACAAAAATTTCTTCTATTCTTTGCGTTTTTTCAAAAAAACCTTTATTAGATAACATCATCGTTGTTCTATCATTTGGTCCAGCTATATAGTTATCTTTTATAACTAGATTTCCATTAAGTACACGTAACATCATTTCATATCTATCTATATCACTTGGATTAGTACCCTGTAATGATTGATTTACACTATCTAACAAAGATTTTCCATTTTCATCTTTACTATAATAAAAATCCCACATGATATCTTTATAGTCTTCATCTTTTGCCATTATATCTGGAGCTCCTAGTATTACAGCTGCTTCTGATATTTTATCTTTATAATCGATAGCCCCTAGAATCTCCCTTTTATTTATTATTTTATCTAATTTTTTAGCCATTTTTCTATATTCTTCATCTGTGTATTTATTTCTTTCTATATTATATTCATTTCCCTTATTTAAAAATTCCATATATGACATTGGCGTTGTTCCATCATTTATATTCTCTAAATCCATTTGTTTCTCTCCTCACTCTCTTATGTGACTAATTATATTTATTCTATTATATAGTACAATAAATTATCTAAAATTTCAAGCATTTTTTCAATAATTCTAAGACTCTCATAATTATATGTTGCAATTCGAATCCTTCTTTTTGAACATTCATATAAATAACGTTTGGCGAAGCTTTTATATGACTTAGAAAGTATAACAATACGTTATACTTTCTAAGTCATATAAAAAAATAATGCAAAACAGCTTGTTTTACATTACTTTTGGCGGAAGCGAGAGGATTTGAACCTCCGCGGCCCTTACGAACCCTAACTGTTTAGCAAACAGTCCCCTTCAACCACTTGGGTACGCCTCCATCATTATTTAAATAAGGAAGTTAGAACATAACCAAAAATATAAATCTAACTTCCATATATTGGCGGAGAGGGTGGGATTCGAACCCACGGTAGGCTACAAACCTACGCCAATTTTCAAGACTGGTGCCATAAACCAACTCGACCACCTCTCCGTGAAATGTTACTTTCTCAGTAACATTATATATATTAACATATTTTCAAAGCACATGTCAATAGTTTTACACAATTTTTTATTATTATCTGTAACAATTCAAAGGATTCTGCTATTTGCTTACATTTAAATTGTTACTATCATCTATCTAGCAACTCCATAATTCTCTCTAAGTCTTCATTTGAAGAATATTTAATAATAATCTTTCCACTCTTAACACCTGCATCAAGTTTAACTTTTGCTCCAAAAAAACCTTGGAATCTATCTTCAATATCTCTATAAATAGCCTCATATTTTCTTCTATCTGCTTTACTATTTTTAGCTACATTTTTAGAATTCTTAACCTTTCTTTCTAAATCATGAACAGACTCACCATTTTTAATAATATTAAGAGCTGCCTGATATTGAGTGTCTCCATCAGCAAAAGACATTAAACTTCTACAATGGCTCTCAGTTAACTTTCCAGCTATAGCCAAATCGATAACTCTTGAATCCAAATTTAATATACGTACAGTATTTGCCAATGCACTTCTACTTATACCCATAATTTCAGAAAGTTGTTGTTGAGTAAGAGCATATTCATCCATTAATTGTCTGAAACCTCTAGCTTTTTCAATTGGATTTAAGTCCTCTCTTTGAATATTCTCTATAAGAGCAATTTCCTTCTTTCTTCTTTCATCTTCATCTCTAACGATACAAGGAATATCTGTTAGCCCTGCCTTCTTGGATGCTCTCCATCTTCTCTCACCTGCGATAATTTCATAATAATTATCTTTTTTAGCAACAATAATAGGTTGAATAACCCCATAAATTTTAATAGACTCTGCTAACTCCTCAATAGATTCTTCATCAAAACTTCTTCTAGGTTGACTTCTATTAGGTTCTATATCTATTAATTTAATCTTTTGTACAACTTCACCATCAACCTTACCTTCAACTACTTTTTCTTTATTCTCTTCTAGTTCAAACTCTTCTTCTTCTTCAATACCGCTATCTGCAAAAAGAGCACTTAAACCTTTTCCCAAACCAGTTTTTTTAGCCATACCAAAATTTCCCCCCTAAAAAATTATTTCATATGTTTTGCCTTTTGTTCTTCTTCATTTTTTTTCAAAAATTCTTTTGCAAACTTCTCATAAGACTTTGCTCCCTTAGATCTAGCATCATATACAGTAATGGGCATACCATAACTTGGTGCCTCACTAAGTTTAATATTCCTAGGAATAACAGTTTTATACACTTTATTATTAAAATACTTTTTAACTTCCTTAACCACCTGATTAGATAAGTTTGTCCTAATGTCAAACATTGTTAATAAAGCCCCTTCTATGGTTAAGTTTCTATTGAAATGCTTTCTTACTAAATTAATAGTATTAACTAATTGACCTAACCCCTCTAACGCATAATACTCACATTGTACAGGAATTAGAACAGTATCTGATGCTGTAAAAGCATTTAAAGTAACTAAACCTAAAGATGGTGGACAATCTATTATAATATAGTGATATTTGTCTTTTATACTATCTAATTTCTCTTTTAGCTTAGTCTCCCTAGATTTCATAGAAACCAATTCTACTTCTGCTCCCGCTAAATTCATATTAGATGGACATAAATCTAAATTTTTAATTTGTGTTGCTTTAATAGTATTTTCAACTTCTACATCATCTATTATAACATCATACACAGAAAACTTAACATCTTTATTAATACCTAAACCACTTGTAGCATTACCTTGAGGATCTGTATCCAATAATAAAACTTTCTTTCCTTTTTTAGCTAATATAGTACTTAAATTAACAGCTGTTGTAGTTTTTCCTACACCACCCTTTTGATTAGCTATTGATATAATTTTTCCCAAGTAAATTACCTCCATCTATTTTTTATTATAACTATTTTATAAGATATTTTTACATATGTCAACAAATTTCTAAAAATAATAACAAAAAAGAGTACAATTTGTTATAATTCATAGATTGAAATTAGAAGCCAATAGGCAATATAATATTTATTTTGTCGAAGTTTTTTACTGGCTTCGCCAATCGCTCTGGGTCATGTCCACTCTGGGAGCTTCCCTGCGCAAAACTTCTAAAAATAAATATTATATTGCCTAGATATATATTAATACCTATGAATTGTAACAAATTGTACTTTTTTGCTGTAAAAATGAATACTATATTACCTAAATAAAACTTAGACAGTGAACAACAAAAAATCAAACCAAAGGCTCCTTTGATGGTATACCAGCTTTTCTAGGAAACCTATTAGGTGTATCTTTAATCTTCCTAACAACAATATTCTTTCTAATAATATCTGTGTTAGGCAATGTAACCTCATCTATAAAATCAATAGACCCTCCTAAAAGTTCGCAAGCCTTTTTTGCATTCTTCACCTCTTCATCTATATTAAAAGCTTTCATACAAATACAAAATCCTCCCATCTTTAACACAGGAAGCATATACTCTACTAAAACATTTAAAGGTGCAACAGCCCTAGAAACCACAATATCATAACTTTCTCTAAAATTCTTATCTTTTCCAAAATCTTCTGCTCTTGAATGAATAGTAGAAACATTCTTAATACCAATATTATTTATAACTTCCTGCAAAAAAACAATTCTTTTATTAAGTGAATCTACTAAAGAAAACTCACAATCCTCATGCACTAGAGAAATAGGCAAGCCTGGGAAACCTGCACCAGTGCCAATATCTGCAACCTTTGCTCCCCTATCTATAAACTTAGAAATTGTAAGAGAATCTATAAAATGCTTAATAATAATATCATCTGGCTCTACAATAGTTGTTAAATTCATCTTTTCATTCCATTCAATAAGCAAATTCATATACTTAAAAAAACTTTTTGCCTGACCTTCTGAAATACAAACATTTAAACTAGCACATTCTTTCACTAATTTATTAAAAAAAACATCAAAATCCATCAAAACCATCCTTTCTAAAAAACAAATTAAATTTCTTTATCAAACTACAAACCCATATATATAAAGTCTTCTTGTATATGGAAAATCATCGATTTTTTCCTATACAAGACTAAATTTACGAAATAAATTTGCATACACTGTATTATTCTATAGAACAAATCGGAAAGCCTTTAAATTAGCATAACTTTAACTTCTCTCTTTGGCTTTCCGTAAATTTGTTCTGTGCCAATTTTTTTAAAAATTTGTGTACAATGTTTGCGAAGCTTTTAATTACTTATACCTTTATACATGTTTGTCTCAAGATATATTAAAAGTACTGAAATATCAGCTGGTGAAACTCCAGAAATCCTTGAAGCCTGACCTACAGAATTAGGCTTCACCTTATTCAACTTCTGTCTAGCCTCTAATCTAAGTCCTTTAATCTCTTCATAATTAATATCTTTAGGCAACAACTTTTGTTCTAACTTCTTAAACTTCTCCACCTGTGCCTGTTGTAGCTTTATATACCCTTCATATTTAAGTTCAATTTCTACTTCTTTTTTTACCTGTTCTGGTAATTCCTTTCGGCATTTATCAATCATTCCTAATAATTCATAATTCAATTCTGTCCTCTTAATTAAATCTGCCAAGCATACTCCTGTACTTATCTCAGAAGATAAGCAATTTTTTAAAAACTCATTTACTTCTTTTGAAGGTTTAATAATCACACCTCTAATTCTTTCAATTTCCCTCTCAATTAAACTCTTTTTTTCTAAAAATCTATTATATCTCTCTTCAGAAATCAAACCTATATTATATCCAATTTCAAGAAGTCTTAAATCTGCATTATCTTGCCTTAAAAGGAGCCTATACTCTGCCCTAGAAGTCATCATTCTATATGGCTCATTAGTACCTTTAGTAACAATATCATCAATTAAAACACCAATATATGCTTGAGATCTATCTAAAATAATAGGTTCATTTCCTTTAATCTTTTGAGTTGCATTAATTCCTGCAATTAACCCTTGACAAGCAGCTTCCTCATATCCTGATGTACCATTAGTTTGACCTGCAAAAAATAGCCCTTCTATCCATTTATATTCCAAAGATAACTTTAAATCTGATGGATTAATACAATCATATTCAATTGCATATGCAGGTCTTGTAAACTCTGCTTTTTCTAATCCAGGAATTGTTCTATACATAGCTATTTGAACATCCTCTGGAAGAGAAGAACTCATTCCTTGAATATACATTTCATTAGTATTCCTACCAACAGGTTCTACAAAAATCTGATGTCTCTCTTTATCTGCAAACCTAACAACCTTATCCTCAATAGACGGGCAATATCTTGGACCAGTTCCAACAATTTCACCTCCATATAATGGTGATCGGTGTAAATTGTTTCTAATAATTTCATGAGTCTTCTCATTAGTATAAGTCAAATAGCATGGTAATTGCTTTATATTTTTATCAATAACATCTTCAAAAGAAAAAGCCTCTGGATTTTCATCTCCCTCTTGAACTTCCATTTTAGAAAAATCAATAGAATTCATATTAATTCTTGCAGGAGTCCCTGTTTTAAATCTAACTAACTCTACTCCTTCTCTTCTTAAAGCCTCAGACAACTTATTAGCAGGGAAAACTCCATCAGGACCACTCTCAAAAGAAGACTCCCCAATATATATTTTACCTTTCAGATATGTACCAGTAGCTACAATTAAGGCCTTTACATTATAAACGGCACCTATATTAGTCTCTATAGACTTAACCTTCCCATTGTCTACACAAATATCAACAATCTCTGCTTGCTTTAAAAATAAATTTTCTTGTTTCTCCAAAGTATGCTTCATTTCCATTTGATACATCTTTCTATCTGCTTGTGCCCTTAAAGAATATACTGCTGGTCCTTTTGAAGTATTTAACATCCTAAGTTGAGTAAAAGTCTTGTCAATATTTTTGCCCATTTCACCTCCTAAGCAATCAATCTCTCTAACCAAATGTCCTTTTGAACTACCACCTATATGAGGGTTACAAGGCATATTTGCTACAGCCTCCAAACTTATAGAAAACAACAATGTTCTCATTCCCAATCTTGCAGCTGCAAGAGCTGCTTCGCAACCTGCATGTCCTGCTCCAATAACAGCAATATCATAATCACCTGCATTATACTTCATCTCTTATTTCCTCCCTTATTCTCTCTTATACTCCATTATACTCTTCTTTTCTCAATTTTGTGTTTTGTGCGAAACAAAAAAACATGTTTCATCAATCTTTTTGACAATTTTATTTTGTGTTTTTTGTATATTACGTGTATTTATGCTTATGTTTGTCTTTTTGTATTTTTATCGTTTTTGATTGAATGTTCGCCTAAAATCCTTAAACTTCTTGCAACTCTATGGTTACAAGGATTATTTTTTATACTTATTAGTTTAATTTTTCAAAATAATATTAACATATATATTAATAAATGTTTTTAGTAAATCTTTTCTTGATATTAAAACACATCGTTATGCTTTTTTAACAACAAAAATCACTTTTTCTTTAGCATTTTTTGTATAATCTTCATATTCTATTCAAAATCGATTTTAAACCCCTTTTATCTTCCGTCATAAAGTTGCATTGATTTTTATTATACTCGTCTTATTTTTTATTCTCGTACGTCGTTTTTGTTATGTTTTGTTATAAATTATAATTCACATTCTATTTAGTAAGTACCATTTTAAATCTATAAAATGTATATGTTCCTTTGTTACAATTAACAGTTTAATTTCTATTATTTACCTAAACAAAACTTCGAAAAGATTTCATTTATAATATCTTCCGAAACATTTTCTCCTGTTATCTTTCCTAAATCTTCTAAACTTTGTTTAATAGAAATAGAAATAATATCTATAGGCAAATCTATTTCAAGTGCCTTAATAGCTTCATTAATATTTACTAAAGCACTGGAAATTTGAGTTTTATGTCTAATATTAGTAATTATAACTTCTCCATCAGTTTCAATTTGATTAAAATTAAAAATCCTTTCAATTTCAGTAAATACCTCTTCAATACCTTCGCCATTTTTAGCAGAAATTTTAATTATTTTTTTATTTATTTTTATTTTATTTTCTAAAATATTATTATTTTTATCAACTTTATTTAATAAAATAATAGCATTTTTATTCTTTATTAATTCTATAATTTTAAAATCTTCCTCATTTAATTCTTTTGTACTATCAAAAATAGCTAATATTAATTCTGCATCTTCAGCCACATTTAAAGCCTTTTTTACCCCTATCCCCTCAATTTCATCATCTGTTTTTCTTATACCTGCTGTATCCACCAATTTCAAGGGAATTCCGTTAACATTAATCATTTCCTCTATAGTATCTCTTGTAGTACCTTCTATATCACTTACAATAGCTCTATCTTCCCTTAAAATTGCGTTAAGAAGAGAAGATTTCCCAGCATTAGGTCTTCCTATAATAGCTGTTTTTATACCCTCTTTTAAGATTTTACCATTATTAAAACTCTTTTCTAAGCAAGCCACTTTATCTCTAATATTTTCTAATATTTTTTTAGTATTTTTATCCTTAATTTCATCAATATCATATTCTGGATAATCAATCTGAACCTCGATATCTGCCATTACATCTAATAAATCTTTCCTTATAGCATTTATCGTATTTGATAACGCACCCTGTAATTGCCTTACAGAAGCCTTTGCCTCCTTATCTGTTTTACTATTTATAATATCAATAATAGACTCTGCTTGAGATAAATCAATTCTTCCATTTAAAAAAGCTCTTTTTGTAAACTCTCCTGGTTCTGCCAAAACAGCTCCATTTCTTATACATTCTTCTAATATCTTTCTTTCTACAACCATACCTCCATGAGAGTTAATTTCACACATATCCTCTCTTGTATAGCTTTTCGGGTTTTTAAAAAAAGATACTAACACTTCATCAATTTTTTCTCCTGTTTTTGAATTAATAATAAATCCATATTTAATTGAATATCCTTTTATTTTTTCAATATTATAATTTTTTGTAATAAATATTTTTTCTAATATTTTAAAACAATCTTTTCCACTCATTCTTATTATTCCAATTCCTCCGATTGCCTGTAGCCGTAGATATTGCTGCAATAGTTTCCACAATTAAATTCCCCTTTCTTATTTTTTTATATTTTTTATTTATTTTTTTGACCAACTTTTATTGTTTTTCATTTATTTTTTATTTATTTTTTGACTAATATTTATTGTTTTTTATTTATTTTTTACGATATTTTTAATTAATTATTTATTTTTTATTTATTTTCTATTTTTTATTATTTTTTTATTTTTAATTACATCTATAAAAATAATAATATTTTAATAAAAAGTCAAAGTAAGAAATCAGTTTATATAAACTAAAATCTGAACTTTGACTTCCGATTTTTAAATATTAAATTAATTTTAAATTTTGCTTATAACAACTCTTCTATTTTGATTTTCACCAATACTATGAGTTTCAACTTTGTTACTTGCTTGTAGTTTTGTATGGATAACCTTTCTTTCATATGCTGACATAGGTTCTAAAGTAACTGATTTCCCTGTTTTGATAACAGTTTTTGAAACCTTATCTGCCAAGTCTTCTAAAACTTTTTTCCTTTTATTTCTATAATTTTCAATATCTAAAATAACTCTTACACTATTTTCTCTATTTTTATTTGCTAAACTAGAAAGAATTGTTTGTATTGCATTTAAAGTCTCTCCCCTGTATCCAATAAGAACCCCTGCAGTTTCTCCCGTTATATCTACTTTTACTTGATCTACATCAATTTTTACATCATATTTTAAATTTTTATCAAATTTATCAATAAAATCTTTTAAAAAAGCCTCTATTTTATTTTTTGAATCAATTAAATCTTCATTACTTACTTTATATTCTTTTTTTTCTATAATTTCCGATTTGCTTTTTTCTTTTAATTTTAATTCCACTTTTACGACTCTAGGATTTAAAATACTAAAAAAACTTCTTTTATCTTCATTTTCTAAAACTTTTATATCTACTTGATTTCTTGAAACATTTAATTGTTTCAAACCATTTTCAATTGCTTCATTTGTTGTTTTTCCTTCAGAAATAATACTATTTGTCATTTACTTCATCCTCCTTAGAAAGCATAATCTTATCAATAACAAGTCTTTCTACAATCATTAAAATATTACTTACTAGCCAATATAAAGCAAGACCTAAAGGTGCTACAGCAGCTATCGTTATAGACATAATTGGCATCATATACATCATACTATTACTCATTTGTTGCATACTTTCCATTTGATCTGGTTCTTCAGGCTTATCTCCATCAACAACAATATCCTTCTTCTTCCCTAATTCTTGCATCTTCTTTTGAGATTTAGAAGTAATTCTAATAGAAATAAATGATGTAATTACATATAACCCTGGAATTACATAAACTTTCCAGTCATTCAGACTTTGAGTTGGAACCTTACTTAGATCTAAACCTAAAAATTCCATATTAATTCTATATTTATTTAATTCATTCTTTTTATTTTCTAGTTCTTCCCTATTCTCTACTTCTTCTGATTTTAATTGTTCTTCTATATTCTTATACTCTGTTTCTATTCTATCAATAATAGCAATTTCTTGATATGAAGCTTGCTTTCCTTCTGCCTCTTGCTGTATTTTAGTAGAATAGTCTTTAATAATAGGATCATCTGATTTAATATTTTTCATAAATTTTAAAGGTTGGCTTACAAGCCAAAAAACAGCTAAAATGATAACTATTTGTAAAATAGAACTCAAACAACCTGAAAATGGGCTAAACTTCTCCCTTTTATATAACTCCATTGTTTCTTGATTTAATTTTTCAGGATTATTTTTATATTTTAATTGCAATTTTTTCATTTCGCCCTGCATTTGAGCATTTTTTTTCATTGATTTTTGCTGTTTTATAGTTATTGGTAATAAAATTAACTTTAAAATTATAGAAAATACTATAATTGCAATACCATAATTATTAAAAATAACATATAAAAAATTTAACAAATAACCAAATATGTATGATATAAAATCCATTAATTTTCCTCCTTTTAATTTTTAAGGATTATATTACTTATTTTAAAGGATCATATCCACCTTTTGAAAAAGGATTACATTTTAAAATTCTTTTTATTCCTAAAAAACAACCTTTAATTACTCCATATTTTTCAATAGCTTGTCTTGTATATTCAGAACAAGTTGGATAATACTTGCAATTAATACCCAAAAAACTCAAAAATGGAGAAATTGTTTTTTTATACAATTTTATTAGAAATAAACATAACTTTTTCATTGAATAATACCCGCTTTTGTAAATAAATTTAGCATATCTTTACTTACATTATTATAATTTGCTTCCTTTATTTCTGCATTTTTATTCCATATAAATACTATACTATAGCCGTTTTGCAATAAATCTTTTTGTAACCTAAAGCTTTCCCTTACAACTCTTTTAATGCGATTTCTTTTAACAGCTTTTCCTATTTTTTTGCTAATTGCTATACCAATTATATTTTCCTGTTTTTTATTTTTTCTTATATATATAGTAATATACTTTCCTTTATAAAATTTACCTTTTGTCAATACATTTTTAAATTCATAATTTTTTTTCAAAGTTTTTAATTTTTTCATAATACACCTTATTACAAAAAAGACCACATATTTGTTTTAATATATGGCCAAATTTCTATGCACTAATTTTTTTTCTTCCTTTAGCACGTCTTGCCTTCAAAACGTTTCTGCCAGATCTAGTTGACATTCTTTTCATAAAACCATGTTCTTTTTGTTCTTGTCTCTTTTTTGGTTGAAATGTTCTTTTCATTTTGCACCTCCAATATAATTATTTTTATATTTAGATAATAATAAATATTCTTCTTTAAAGAATTACTTTTTATTACCTATATTACTACTTCAATTTAAAAACATACATATATATCCACAATTTATCTTAAGTTATCCACATACTAAAATGTATGATTAAAATAGATATATATGTATGTCTTCAAATTAAGTAGTAAATACTTAATTTTACACTATTAATAAGCCTTTAAATTATATAACAAACCCTTAATTATGTCAATACTTCCACTTAAATTTAATAATTTTTTTTAATCTTATTGACTATTCACTTACTTATTTGATATTATATAGGGACAAGAAGGAAAAGAAGATTCAAAAATATTACTTTAAAACTCAAAATTATAAATAACACTATAACATTTGTAATAAAAACTACATATGAAAAAATACACAAAAACAGCAATAAAACTTGAGAAAAAAAGTAATTCAAACCCTAGTAATAACAACCAAATTTGAGTTATCCACATATGTGGATAATCATGTGGATAACTATGTTTTCCTCACAAAAAATATTTTTTGGAAGGGCTGAAAAAGATGCAATCAGAATTAAATGAACTTCTAACAAAAGCAAAAGAACTACTAAAAGAGGAAACTACTAGAATTTCTTATGAAACTTGGATAAAAGACTTAGAAATCGAAAGCATGGAAAATGGAAACGTAACATTATTAATATCAACAACCTTCAAAAAAGAAGCCATTGAATCCAGATATCATGACCTATTAGTTAATACATTCAACTTTTTAACAAATAAGGAATGCAGTGTTTCAATAATATCAAAAGAAGAACAAGAGAAAAATAATAATGGAATAACAGAAAGTACAAATACAGAGTTAAGTAGCAACAATTATAATCCAACATTAAACCCTAAATACACATTTGACAGCTTTGTTGTTGGAAACAATAATAGGTTTGCACATGCTGCTTCTTTAGCAGTCGCCGAAGCTCCTGCAACTTCTTACAATCCATTATTTATTTATGGTGGAGTTGGACTTGGAAAAACACATTTAATGCATGCAATAGGAAATGAAATATTAAGAAACAACAAAAACTCAAACATCTTATATGTAACTTCCGAAAAATTTACGAATCAATTAATCAATGCAATAAAAGACAACAAAAATGAACAATTCAGAACAAAATATAGAAATATAGATGTACTATTAATAGATGACATTCAATTTATAGCAGGAAAAGAAAGAATACAAGAAGAATTTTTCCACACCTTTAACACATTACATGAAAGTGGAAAACAAATAATATTATCAAGCGATAGACCACCAAAAGATATAAACCCATTAGAAGAAAGATTAAAATCAAGATTTGAATGGGGGCTTATTGCTGACATATCAAATGCAGATTATGAAACACGTTTAGCAATATTAAGAAAAAAAGCTCAAATAGAAAATATAATCATAGAAGATGAAATACTAGCAAATATTGCAAATAGAATAGACACAAACATCAGAGAACTAGAAGGTGCATTAACAAAACTAATAGCTAGGTCATCATTAATGAATAGTCCAATAACAATGGAAATGTCAGAATGGGCAATAAATGAAATAGTTTCATCTAAAGACACAGTAATTTCTTGTGCTTTCATACAAGAAACTGTTGCAAAATATTTCAACATAGACGTAAAAGACATTATAGGCTCTAAAAAATCAAATGACATAGTATTTCCAAGACAAATTGCAATGTATCTATGTAGAAATGTACCTCAAATATCATTACCTATAATAGGAAAAGAATTTGGAAATAGAGATCATACAACTGTAATGCATGCATGTAGAAAAATAGAAAAAGAAATAAAAGAAAATAGTAATACAAAGTTAATTGTGGATAGTGTGAAAAACTTACTTTTAAAAAAGAACTAGTATGAAATAAATAAAAACTTAATTTTTTTAAAATTTATGTTTGTAAAAATTTATGTTTGAAAAAAACAACCAAACTATTCTTACGGAAAAGCTACATTAGATATCCACATACCTGTGTTGAAAAGTTGTTTATATAATGTTTATAACTCAATTATTCACATCTGAAATTTAAATGTGTGAATAAAAACCAAAATTATCCACAAAGTTATCAACACAAATTTGCTTACGCATACACTTTATACACAGAGTTATCCACACAATCCACAGAACCTAATACTACTACTACTAAAAATATTTATTATTTAAAAAGGAGAGCGATACAAAATGAAAATCATCTGCGAAAAAGAAAAATTAATTAAAGCAATTAATTCCGTAACAAAAGCAGTAGCTTCTAAAACAACAATGCCTATTTTAGAAGGAATACTTATACAAACAAATGATAACGAAGTAAAACTAACAACTTATGACTTAGAAATAGGAATAGAATATGTAATAGATGCAAACGTAGAAGAACAAGGAGCAACAGTTGTAAATGCAATAATGTTTAGTGAAATAATAAGAAAACTACCAGATACAGAAATAAACATATCAGTAAATGAAAAAAAATTATTAGTAATAGAATGTGAAGGTTCACTTTATAAACTAGCAACAATGAATCCAGATGAATTTCCTGAGCTACCACAAATAAATATAGAGAATTCAATAGAAATAGAACAAAATTCATTAAAAGAAATGGTTAGAAAAACAATTTTTGCTGTAAGTACAGAAGAAAACAGACCTATTTTTACAGGATGTTTATTTGAAATAAAAAATAACAAATTAAATGTAGTAGCAGTAGATGGTTTTAGACTAGCATGGAAAAGTAAATTCTTACAAAATAATATAAATGATTTTTCAGCAGTAATTCCTGGAAGAACATTAAATGAAGTAAATAAAATAATTTTAGATTCATTTGATACAATAAAAATAGGAGTTGCAAAAAATCAAGCACTATTTGAAATGGATAATTGTAAATTAGTAACAAGATTACTAGATGGAGAATTTTTAAACTATTCAAGTGTAATTCCTGAAAATTGGGAAACAAGAATAAGAGTAAATAAAAACAATTTACAAAATTGTTTTGAAAGAATAAGTCTAATATCTTCATCATCAATAGAAAAAGAAAAAAAATATCCTGTAAAAGTTTCTATAGATATAGGAAAGGTTACAATATCATGTACAAATCAAACAGGAGACGCCAAAGAAGAAATATATATAGAAACAGAAGGGCAAAACTTAGAAGCAGGTTTTAATCCTAAATATTTCCTAGATGCCTTAAGAGCAATAGATGATGAAGAAATTTTTATAGATTTTGGGACAAGTATATCACCATCAATAATAAGACCAGTAGATGATGGAGACTATATTTACATGATTTTGCCAATTAGATTAAAAGAATAAAATAGTTATCCACAATCTATTAATAAACTGTGGAAAAAGGGACAAAAAATGTACATTAATAAAATTAAATTAAAAAATTTCAGGAACTATGAAGAACAAGAAATAGAATTAAATAAAAATATAAATATTTTTTATGGAGATAATGCACAAGGTAAAACTAATATTATAGAATCAATATATTTATCTTCAATAGGAAAATCATTTAGAACCAATAAAGATATAGAATTAGTAAAATTTAATGAAAAGTATGCACAAGTTTTTTTAGAATATACTAAAACAGATAGAGAAGGAAAAATAAAATATGAAATATCAGATAAAAAAGGCATTTATATAAATGGAATAAAAATAAAAAAGCTAAGTGAATTATTGGGAAATATAAATATCGTACTATTTACTCCAGATGATATTAACATCTTAAAAGAAGGACCTCAAGCCAGAAGAAAGTTTTTAGATATAATGATAAGTCAATTAAGACCAAATTATATTTACAATTTAAACATGTACATGAAAACACTAGACCAAAGGAATAATTATTTAAAACAAATAAAAAATGAAAATAAAAGTGAAGAAATGTTAGAAATTTGGGATGAGCATTTAGCAGAATATGGAGAAAAAGTATATAAATATAGGCAAGAATTTATAGAAAAAATAAAAAATAAAATAAATAAAATACATCAAGGAATTACAGAAGGAAAGGAAAATATAAAAATAGAATATACTAGCAATTGTAAAGAAAGAGAAGAATATATCAAATCTTTAAAAAGCAACAGAAAATTAGACATAATTAGAGGGTATACGTCAAAAGGCGTTCATAGAGACGATTTTTCAACATATATTAATGATAACCCAATAAACATATATGGCTCACAGGGGCAGAATAGAACTGCAGTATTAACATTAAAAATAGCAGAATTACAAGTAATTTTTGATGAAATAGGGGAGTACCCAATATTGTTATTAGACGACTTTATGTCGGAATTAGACGAAAAAAGGCGAAAAAACTTTTTACAGAACATAGAAAATACACAAGTAATAATAACATGTACAGATAAAATAGAATTAGACAAAAAAGAAAATAAAGTATATAATGTAAAAAGTGGAAAAATATATAAATAGTTAAAAATATTAATAGAAAACAGAAATAGGTATTTACTATTTAATCTAAAAAAGAAATAACAACAAAAAGTTATCCACAAATGGTTAAAAAACTGTGGATAACCACACGAAAGGAATGAAAAAAATGGAGAAATTTGAGCATGAGTATGGAGCAGATCAAATACAAGTATTAGAGGGATTAGAAGCAGTAAGGAAAAGACCAGGAATGTATATAGGAAGTACCTCTTTAAGAGGGCTACATCATATGGTATATGAAATAGTAGATAACTGTGTAGATGAGGCATTGGCTGGATATTGTACTCATATTCATATTGTAATAGAAAAAGACAATGTAATAAGTGTAGAAGATGATGGAAGAGGAATTCCAGTAGATATACATCCAAAAACGAAAATATCTGCTGCAGAAACTGTATATACAGTTTTACATGCTGGTGGAAAATTTGGAGGAGATAGTGGATATAAAGTTTCTGGAGGGCTACATGGAGTTGGTGCATCTGTAGTAAATGCTCTTTCACAATGGACTGAGGTTATAATTCAAAGAGATGGTGGAATTTTCAAAATGAAATTTGAAAAAGGAAAAACAGTAGAACCACTAACAAGAATAGGAGACTCAAAACAAACAGGAACAAAAGTAAGGTTTTTAGCAGATAACACCATATTTGAAAGTATAGATTACGATTATGACACATTAGAAAATAGATTCAGAGAAATGGCGTTTTTAACAAAAGGGCTAAAAATAAGTATAGAAGACTTAAGAGAAGAAACACCAAAAAAGGCAGAATTTCATTTTGAGGGAGGATTAATCTCTTTTGTAGAATACCTAAATAAAAATAAAGAAAAAATACAAAAACAACCAATATATATAGAAAAGGATGGAGAAATACCAGTAGAGATATCTTTCCAATATACATCAAGTTATTCAGAAAATATATATTCTTTTGTAAACAATATAAATACAATAGAAGGTGGTACACATTTAGAAGGTTTTAAAAGAGCATTAACAAAAACCTTTAATGATTATGCAAAGTCACATAATATTTTGAAAGAAAAAGATGGAAATTTACAAGGTGAAGACATAAGAGAGGGGATAACTGCTGTAATTTCAGTTAAAGTAAAAGAGCCACAATTTGAAGGGCAAACTAAGACAAAATTAGGAAATAGTAATGTAACAGGAATAGTACAAAGCATAGTTAATGAAGCACTAGGAACTTTTTTGGAGGAAAATCCAGCTATAGCAAAAGCAATATTAGAAAAATGTATAAGTGCATCAAGAGCAAGAGAAGCAGCAAGAAAAGCAAGAGAACTTGTAAGAAGGAAGTCAGCTTTAGAATCTACAACATTACCTGGAAAATTAGCAGACTGTATCGAAAAAAATGCCTCACAATGTGAAGTATATATTGTCGAGGGAGACTCAGCTGGAGGAAGTGCAAAGCAGGGGAGAGACAGAAGGTTTCAAGCGATATTGCCACTTTGGGGAAAAATGTTAAATGTAGAAAAATCAAGAGCAGATAAAATATATAATAATGATAAGCTACAGCCAGTTATTTTAGCAGTTGGAGCTGGAATTGGTGCAGATTTTGACATTAGTAAAATACGTTATGGTAAAGTAATTATAATGGCAGATGCCGACGTAGATGGTGCACATATAAGAACTCTATTATTAACATTCTTTTTTAGATACATGAGACCATTAATAGAAAATGGTAATGTATTTTTAGCACAGCCACCACTATATAAATTATCAAAA
Organism: uncultured Clostridiaceae bacterium; assembly: GCA_947642455.1. GTDB lineage: Bacteria > Bacillota > Clostridia > TANB77 > CAG-508 > UMGS1663. The sequence continues at coordinate 41,831 of CANRSN010000010.1, read as the reverse complement.
AAGGGAATGCAAGATATTTATGTATATACAGATGAAGACTTACCAAAAGCATACAAAGAATTAGAAGAAAAGGGAATAACTAAAGAACAATTAGGTCTTCAAAGGTACAAAGGTCTTGGAGAAATGAATCCAGAACAACTATGGGAAACTACAATGAATCCAGAATCAAGAATATTAGTAAAAGTAACAATGGAAGATGCAATAAAAGCAGATGAAATTTTTACAATATTAATGGGGGATGAAATAGAACCAAGAAGAGAGTTTATAGAGAAAAATGCAAAATATGTTAAAAATCTTGATATATAAAAAATATTTAATAGCTAGTAGGAATATTACCTACTAGCTATTAATCGTATAAAGCTAATATTAACTTTCAGCTAAAACTCATATACATAATTACTCACCTAATATACATTACTGCATAAATAAGCAATTCACCACATATATAAATCAGTTGCTCGACTATAAATACACACATAATAACCATATTCATCCTAAATAGGACTAATAACAACCACTATAATATATAAATATAATCTTAACTCCAATATATTACATATAATTTAACCATACATACAAAATATATAAGAAAAAATATAATGTAAAAGTATAGCTTGCATACACATAACATACTCTTCATCTCCGACATATTATAATATAAGGAACCTTACACTATAATATATCTTTGCTCGAATAATAAAAAACTTTATTAACTAAAATCTAATATTACTCTTTGTTAGGCTAATATTAACCTTATACTCATATTATGCAACAAAAAAATTTTTTTATACATAAAAAATAAAAAAATTTAAAAAATCATAAAAAAGCACAAAAAAAATATAATATAGAAAAGAAGGAGGAGAAAATTGATAATTAAATCAAACGTTAATTATACATATGATGTTTTGAAAAACGATTTACTATTTTTAAATTATCAGTATAGATTATTAAAAATAGGTTCAATTGGAAAAAGCACTTTAGGCGAAAATATTGTATTTTTAAAAATAGGGGAGGGAAATAAAAAATTATTTGTAAATGCGTCACATCATGCAAATGAATGGATGACAAGTTTGGTTACAATGATGTTTGTAGAAAAGTATTTAGAGTTGTATAAAAAGAAACAAACTTATAAAGGATATAATATAGAAGATTTATGGAAAAAGACTAGTTTATATGTAGTTCCAATGGTAAATCCAGATGGGGTGAATTTATGTTTAGGAAATAAAAAAATAATAAATAGCAATGAATATAAAGAAATTTGGGGGAATAGCATAGATAGACTAGATGAGTGGAAAGCAAATATAAGAGGTGTAGATTTAAAAAACTACCAACCAGTTTGCAAAGTCTTGTAATTACTGATTTATAAGACTTTACCTATTTTTATTTACCCTTTGTACTCTCCTCCATTTATATGCATTACTTGACCTGTAACATAAGATGAATCATCACTTGCTAAGTATATAAATAGTGGTGCTATTTCATAAGGATGACCAGTTCTTCCCATTGGTGCATCTGAACCGAGTGTTGGTATTTTTTCTGCTTCCCAACATGCTGGTTGTAATGGCGTCCAAAATACTCCAGGTGAAACTGCATTCACCCTTATATTTCTATCTGCTAAATTAGTAGCAAGTGATCTTGTAAATCCTACAATTGCTCCTTTACTTGTTACATAATCTATTAGTTCTGGTTCTCCTTTAAATGTTGTAATTGATGTTACGTTTATAATACTTGCTCCTGATTTCATGTGTTTTAACGCTCTTTTTGTTAAATAAAACATAGAATATATATTGGTTTTCATAGTTAAATCGAATTGTTCATCTGTAATATCTAACAAACTTTTTTGTTGATATTGTACTCCTGCATTATTTACTAATATATCAATTTTTCCAAATGTTTTTATTGTTTCTTCTACAATTTTATCGCAGAATTTTGTATCTTTTATATCTCCTGCAAGTAATAAACATTTACCACCCATTCTTTGAATGAATTCTTTTGTTTCTTCTGCATCTTTATGTTCATCATAATAGACAATTACAACGATTGCTCCTTCTTTTACAAATCCAACTGCTGTGGCTCTTCCAATTCCAGAATCTCCTCCTGTTATAATTGCAACTTTATTATATAGTTTTCCAGCTGGCCTGTAATATGGATTATTAAATATAGGTCTTGGTGTCATTAAGTATTCCATTCCTGGCTGTTTGTCTTGGTGTTGTGGTGGAAACTCTATCCTATAGTCTTTACATATTCTTCCATACCCTTGATGGTCTATGTATTTTAGTCCATAATCATCCTGTCCATTATTGTTTGAAGTATAATAATCATAATTCATCTTTTTTCACCTCTACTATCTATATTCTAAATAGCAATTGGGTGTGCATGTTAAAAATTTCTCTAACTTATCTTTAAAAATTTCTCACTAATTAATTCTTCAATTTTGATAAACTCATTTAGATTTTCATTAATAGAATTTAGTTTTGAAAAATTAAAATAGATATATACATTTTTATCTTTGTCAATCTCAATTTTGTTAATTAATCTGTATAAATACATTTTATCTATTTGTTCTAATTTCAAAAAATTTTCTATTAATTGATCTAATTCTTTTTCTTCTTTTGTTTTATTTTTGGCACTTATTTTTTCTTCTGTTCCAATTAATTTTTGCTCTAATTCTTCTTTCTGTTTTATTAAATTTGTTCTATCAAATATAATTTTTTTTGATACCCTAATGTAATCTTCTTCAAGAATTATGCCTTGCAATTTATCCATATACATTTTATCTAAATTGTTATTTATATCTAATATTGCCTTATCAATCTGTTCTAATTTCTTTTTATATCCATCTCGAATATCAAGTGTTTTGTTTTGATATTTCTCATAGATTGAATAAAAAATTTCTTTATCAGCATATATTTGACATATCTTTTTCACAACATAAATGATATGTTTTTCAAACTTTTCATAATTAATACTTAATGGAAAACAACCTCTTTTTTTATAGTCTGCACATATTATATATGGATGTGATTTGCTATTTCTTTTTGAATTTTTCTTAAGCACGATCTGCAGTTTTCTTTTGCAATGATAGCAGTAAAGTAATCCTCTTAATAGGTAATCATATTTTAGTTTTGTATTTGATCCTCTTTTTTCTATAATACATTGTACTTTTTCAAATGTTTCTTTATCTATAATAGACTCGTGTGTATTGTTTACTCTTATTTGATTTTCTTTTTCTACAGTTCTTATTTTATGTACTTTGTATGAAACAACGGATTTCTTATTTTGAACTGTATTTCCAATATACACTTCGTTTTTTAACATATTACATAAGGTAACCTCATTCCATTCATAGTTTATTTTGTTTTCATGCGACTTCGCTTGCATATAGCCGTGGACACGAAACCAAAGATTTCGACCACGTCTTATCTTGTACTAAACCTGTTTTTCTATAACCAGTAGGAGATAAGTATTTGTTAGAATTTAAGTAATTTACTATTTCTACACTACCATGTCCATTTACATACATATCAAATATTTTCTCTACAATATCTTTTACTTGTTCATCAATAATTAGTTTATTTTTAATACTAGGATGCCTTTTATATCCGATATGCTGGAATGCTACACATATACTCTCCATTCTTTTGTTTTTCCTTATAGACACTTCTAATTTTCTTTGATATATCCTTAGCATAATAATCATTCATAATTGCTTTAAAAGGCGTTATATCGTTATTTGTGCTATCAATATAGGTATCTATTCCATCTGTTATTGCAACATATCTTATATTGTTTTGTGGAAAGTAATTTTCTATGTAATGACCTGTTTTAATATAGTCCCTTCCAAGTCTGGATAAGTCTTTAGTTATTACCATATTAATAGTTTTGTTCTCAATGTCTGTGAGCATTCTATTGAATCCAGGTCTATCAAATGTAGTTCCAGAGATACCATCATCAACATATTCTTTGATTAGATTTAAACCATTCTCCTTTACATATCTTTGCAAAATATTTCTTTGATTACCGATACTTTCGCTTTCTTGTTTGTCGCCATCTTCTCTAGATAGTCTTATATATATTCCGTACTTTGAAGTTTTGACTATTTAAGTTTAGCATTTAACCTCCTATCCGTAATCATCTACACATAAATTGTAACGTGCTCAAAATAATTTTGCAAACATTTTGGAATAATTACTTTGCTTTTAGTTTTAAATTTTCAATATAATCTTTAAAGATTAATCCTATTGTTTCTTTTACCTCCTGTTTTTCTTTTGTAAAAATACAATATGTATTAAATTCTAGTTTATCTTTTTTTGTTTCTTTTTTATCTTTATTCACATTTACATCAGCTCCTTTATACTTTTCATTAAATCCTTTTAATACAGAATATTAAAGAAAATGGCTTGTTATGACACTAAAAATAAGTGTATTTGTCAATGTGCTTTTACAATTTTAATCCCCCTCTGCTAGATAAGTTCCAAAATTAGGTTTAAAATGTAAACTTTTTTAGAAAATTTTTAATTTTTTGTTCCTCTAATATATAAATGCCACCATTTTATGAAAAAGGGGGAATTTTCAGAAAATTTATTTCTCAATAAGTAAATGCCACTATTTCATTAAAAAGTGGTAAATTTCTAAAAATTTGTTAGATTTTTTTACAATCTTCTACTAGGTAAATGCCATTGTTTTATAAAAAAAGTATAAATTTTATAAAAAAATTTAATTTTTTCTAAAGATATGTTATAATTTCCATAATAATTTGATAAATTTTATAAAATATAAAAGGAGTATGCTTATGAATAAAAATGTGTTAGTAACAGGTGGAACAAGGGGGATGGGAGAAGCAATTGTTAAAGAATTTGCCCAAAATGGTTATAACATAATAATAAACTATGTAAAAAGTAATGAGAAAGCAATAAGTTTAAAAAGCCAAATCGAAAAAGAATATAAAGTTAAAGTATTATTAATACAAGCAGATTTATCTTATGAAGATGAAATTAGCAAAATGGTAAAAACAGCACTACAAGAATTTGGAAAAATAGATGTATTAGTTAATAATGCTGGAATTGTAATAGATAAGGAATTTGTAGATAGAACAGTAGAAGATTGGAAACAAACATTAAATGTGAATTTGATTGCTCCATTTATCTTAACTAAATTAATTGGAAAAGAAATGGTCAAACAAAAAAATGGTACAATAATAAACATATCAAGTACAAATGGTATAGATACATATTATCCATCAAGTGTTGATTATGATGCATCGAAATCAGGTTTGATAAGTCTAACATATGATTCTGCTGTAGAATTTGCACCATATGTAAGAGTAAATTGCATTGCTCCAGATTGGGTTAATACTGAAATGAATAAAGAATTAGATGAAGAATTTGTCAAAGAGGAAACAGAGAGAATTCTAGTTAAAAGATTTGGAGAACCAGAAGAAATTGCAAAGGTTGTATATTTTTTAGCAAGTGATAACGCTAGTTTTATAAATTCTTCTGTTATCAAAGTAGATGGCGGATGGTACTAATAATCTAAAATTACAAATCAAAAAAGGGAGCATATTATTTAATTTATAATATACTCCTTTTTAAAATTGCATTTTATTTAGCTACACATTCTAGTATTAAATTTACTGCATCTGAAAATCCGTATTTTGTAAAACTTTTCATTTTCGTAAGCTCCTATGATGTTAATTTTATCTATGTAACTGTCTAGGCTATTTCTAACTTCTTCTAATTTTTCTGAATTGTTTGATAAATCCTTTATTATTGCAAATAACTTATCATAACTATCATTATTTCTTGTTAGTCCTTTTAGCTTTTGTCTATCTATTTCTGTTAAAGCACATAGTTCTTCCTCTCTACCTTCGAATAAATTCTCTAATACTCCCTTTTCATTTTCGCACATATTTACTACCTCCATATTTATAATTTACTTGTAGTATAACGTGCTCAAATTAATTTGTCAGCCCCTTTTTTTGAAATTGCCCTATGATTTTCTCAATATTATTGCTAAATTTAATTCGGCAAAAATTCTTTTATATCAATTTGTTTTTCTTTACATTTATTTTCTATTAACCTATATATATCATTAATAAAAAATGATGCAAATAAATTTTCATATACAATATCAAACATTTGTATATATTGAACTCCTTTTAGATTTTTGATTCTCTCTAATAATATTGGTACATAATATTCTATACTAACTTTATTTTCCATTACTGCTTCTATTATAGAAATAAATTTACCCTTATTTTCCTCATTAAAGTTTTCGTACAATTCTTTTGATATTTCTAATAAAGTATCTGGATATAATGTATAAATATAATTGCATTTGGAAAATTTAATAAGATTTGATATATATTCATTATGACATTTAGAAAAGCATTTTACAAGTTGCATTGAATTTGTATGTTTTATGCCATAATTATTAGCTATCTTCCTAATCATCAAATCATCGCTAATAAATGGTAATCCTTCTTTCTTTGATAGAGTCATTAGATCAAACTGTGTTTTGTCTAAAAAACCTATTGTTTTATCATTTAATAATTCATCTCTTTCTGCTTCAATATCAATAACTTTAAATTTATTCACATAATTATAAAGTTTTTTCCAAAACCTAATCTGTTCAATTACAGGAGTTTCATTTAACAATAATTGTTCATTATCTGTTAAATATAAAAAGCTTTCTGTTTTTTCTTGTTTTTTTACTAACATTTCATAAAAATACTCAAATTTGTTTTTTAATGAGGTCGTAATATATATTTTTTCAAAAAAATCATCTGGTATTAGATCTAACATATCCAATAAGGTTAATACTATAATTGCACTTATATCTAAGACAAATCCATTATACAAGTTTATATCTATCGTTTCTCCACATAATAGAACTCTATCATTATTAAATAATAATGTATTAATTAATTTAATATAGTCTTCAAAGTTATTTTCTCTACTCAATAATCCTGATAGCGGAATACATTTGTTTTCTTGATATATATCCAACCTTTTATTAGTACTATTATTTATTTCAATCATTTTCTGTCTTATCTGTTCTATTGTTTCTTCTGCACTACAATTATACGATGTAAATAACTCGATATGTTTATCTTTTTCTATGTACTTAAAAGCTTTTTGAGCTAAATATGTATATTTATTTAATACATCCTCTATTATATAATTTTTATTATCAATAGCTATTTGGTCGCCTTTCTTCAAATTAAATAATTTTAGCCCTATATCACTATATGTTCTAGTTATTAATGCGTTAGCAACCATATTATTTTCTTTAAAATATTCCTCGTCTTCTAATAATATTATTTTCTTCTTATTCCCATTCCTCAGGATTATTGCACAATCCTTCGTAATAGAATCATTTTTTTTATTTTCTTTTTCATTTTGTAAAGTAATAGTATACCAATACTGCTTAAATATATCTTTTTGCTTATTATTTCCATGAGATAAATATATTGCCCTATATGAATACTTTAAAGCTTCATTATATCTTCCAATATAATTATACGCATCAACAGCAAGCATTAATGAATTAATTTGATTTTTTTCAGACATTATCCTAATAATATTCTCATCAATTTTAGACTTATTTTTTATTGATAATTGAATATATTTACAACCAGCTATAACATTAGAAGTTTTTTCAAAAGAATCTTTATAAAATTTTATGGATTCCAATTCCTTTCCCTTGGATTCACAAACTTCTCCATTTAAGTAATTCATATCAATTCTTTTATCTATAGAATCCCTATTTATATTTTCAACAAATTCAATTTGTTTTTTTGTTAATTTTCCTACTCTTGATAAAAGTTCTAGTAGCTTATTTTGTAATACTGGTGTCAAATTTATAGATTCCAAAAAAGAAATAACCTCTTGTTCTAATTTCATTGCTATTGCTTCATTACATATAACATCAATAGAGATAACATCTTTTTCATTTAAAAGTTTTATACATTTTTTGAATTGTTCTTTATATTTCTTGTTTCTTCTATTTATATCATATAGCATTTTAGCAGTACATGAAAGGAATAATGGCATCTTCCTAAATTTACTATTGTTTAATTTTATTAATTCATTTTCTGTATATTTTTTCTTTTTGTTTTTAGCTATAATTAACATAGATGCTAAAAAACCATACCTATCAAATTTTTCAACTCTACATTTAGATAATAACTCAATTACTTTATCATAATCATCTGTTAAAAAATATACTCTTACTAAAGTCTCAAATGAATTTTCATATTTTTTATTATAATATAAATCCTCTATTATTTCTTTAGCTTTACAATACTTTCCATTTCCAATTAATATTATTGCATAAAAGTGATTCATTGTATCACTTTTAGCAAAATTAGGTATTGTATCATAAAATTCAATTCCCTCTAAAGAGTTTGATTTTGATATTATTACTAACATATTATGATAATATAATTGTGTTTCCTCTTTATTTTGATTATTATAATAAAAATCAAAAACTTTCAAATTGTTATATATTTGCTTTAGTTTTTGTCTATTATCATCCGATATATATACCATAGCATCACTTGTATTAACTATTGAACTTGCTTCTTCATACATCTTAGTTATTTTTTTCTTAATTTCATCAGATGTATCATTTTTATATTCTTCAATATTATTTTTATTAATAGCATTAGCCAATTGTTCAATAGAGCTTTGAGATAATTCATTGATTACTTGTGAATCATCTTTTACATTAAGTAGTGAAATGGCAATTTCTTGACATTCATTTTGTAGTACATATGACAAATATGAAATGCCATATATTTCAAATTCTATATTTCCACACATCTCTTTTATCTTTTCAGTTACCATCTCTTCAGGATTATCATTATTATGCAAAAAAATTATTTTTGATATCTTATCATTTAATATAGAATTTTCTTTGATTTTCTTTAAACACTTTTCTACATCATCTTTAATTTTTAAATCTATTTTATCTTGTTGAGTTGTGATTTCTACATAAACATATTTATGTTCTGAATCAATAAATACTGAGTCTGGTGTTCCTAGTCTAGTTTTATTACTTCCTTTTACTGAACCTGTATATTTATAAGGTATATATCCTTTTTTACAAAGGATTTCATTGCAAACCTTTTGGAATATTCCAGATTCAGTTTGGATTAATCTCATTTCAATATCTGCAGTTCTTAACATATAGTACCTCTTACTTTTTCTTATATTACCTTTTTTTCAATCTTATTATTCTCTTTTCTTCTGTATACTTATTCTAAATATTCTTTCAATCCATCAACTATCTTATAAACCTTTGTCATTGGATTTCTTTCTGATGCTTGTCCAATTTTATTTAGTTCTTCCATTTGTTTGCAATTTTCTATTGCAGTATGTAGCTTTCCATCTTTCGTAACTTTTTGAAAGATGTTAGGATCATTTTTACTATAAGTACCTAATCCATTCTTTTGAAATTCTTTATTAAGTTCATCTAAAACATCATCTTTAGAAATATATTTAGTTACTTTCTTTAAATGTGCTAATAACCAAAGTTCAAAATTAGGATTTGACCAACAAGCATTATAATCGCAATTTGCTATTGCTTGATTAAATTGCTCATTACTATAATCATCTTTATCAAATACTACCCAAACTTGTCCATATACCTTATTTGCATAGTTTACAAATTTTTGAGTATATTTTACTAAGTCTGTAGTATTTCTTCCTGTTCCTTTTACTTCAATATTAGGAATTAGTACATCTACTTTATTGCCATATCTCTCATTTATCTGTTTCTTTAATCCATTAAAATAATTAGGCTCTGTTTTCTTTCCTTCGCATATAATTAAGTAATTGGCTGGTGCTCGCCTTTTACTTTTTAATCTATCTCTTCTTGAAATATTATTATTTCTCATAGTTTATCTCAAATTCTTCTAATACTGGAATAGCACCATATCTTCCAGTTAAATAATCTTTATTGTATGTTGCATCATTTCTAACTTTTTTACCTATTTTATTTTTACTATATTCATCATCTTCTAATATATAATCTGATAAGGCATAAATTTCTGATACTCCATCTCTATTTTTTTCAGTAAACCATATTTCATCTCTTCTAAATGTATCTTTATTTAAGTTTACTGTATCATGTGTAGAATAAATTAGCTGTCCTTTACCAATATTTGTTTCACTATTATGAAATAGATTAATAATATATCTTGTTAATAATGGATGTAATTTTGCATCTAGTTCATCTATAAATAGTACCATTCCATTTTTTAGTGCATCCATAAAGAAATCAAATAAGTGGAACATTTTTCTAGTACCATTTGATTCCAAATCTAGTGGTAATGCTTTTAATTTGTTATCTTCTCCTCTATGGATTAATTCTACCTTTACTACTCTATTGTTGTTCTGTACTTCTTCTATTGAATCTGGTGTTGTTTTAATTCCTTCTATTCCAGAATCAAAGGTTTTTATAAATCTTAATAATTCTTTTTTGTATTTTTCATCACTTAGTATTTTTAATGAAATTCTATTATTAATGAAATCTTCAAATCTTGGATTTCCTAAATCTAAGTAATTAGCATTTACAAACCATTCATAAACATTATTAAAATCTTCGTTGTCTTTATCTATCTTGCTATATATGTTTAAGAATAAAGTTCTTTCATCTATATTTGCTAATCCAGATATTTTATTATTTGATTTCATAGTAACATTATTTTTTTCTCTTTCAAAAATCGAATAAAATTTATTTACTTTTTTTATATATAACCATTCTGAAACTATACTATTTTTCAATACTTCAAAACCATATTTATATATTCTATCGTTTTTTGCTAATATTTCAACCTCTAAACTAACCTCCTCATTATTTATCATAAAACTATATATGTTTTCTTCATCTATTGGAGAATTCTTCTTAGAGTCATCACTTACTAATATTCTTTTTTTCATATAATCAAATGCTTGCAATACATTTGTCTTTCCACTTGCATTAGCACCATATATAGCTGCTACTTTTAAAAGATCAATATTTTCTGTTTTAGCAATGTTGTATTCATGTTCTTTTAATGATGTTGCTTCCATATCTAAACAATTTTCATCTTTAAAGGATTTAAAATTTTTAAAACTAAATCTAATTAACATTTTGTTTTCTCTCCTCTCATACTATATTATATGCTAATTTTAATAAAATATCAACATTTTTGAGATTTTTTCTCAAAATTCATAATTTTGTTTTAAATTTATGTAAAGACAAAAGTAAATTTATGTGATATAATTGGCATACTTTAGTTAGAAAGGAACGGAGATTATGGATTTTAAAGATAAAGTTATTTTAGTTACTGGAGCAACTTCTGGAATCGGTCAAGGAATTGCAAAGAAATTATTAGAATTAGGAGCAAAAGTCATTGTCAATTATGCTCATAGTGAAGAAAAAGCAAATGAAACAAAAGATATGTTTGGAAAATATACAGATAATGTGTTATTTATTAAAGCAGATGTTTCAAATGAAAATGATGTAAAAAATATGTTTGAAATGATTGATAAGAAATATGGAAGATTAGATGGATTAGTAAATAACGCTGCTTATGATAAAATAAATTCAATAGAAAATCTGACTCCAGAAGAGTTTAGAAAAGAATTAGATGTTAATCTTGTAGGAAGATGGATATGCATTAAATATTGTATCCATTTAATGAAAAAAGTAAAATCTCCAAGAATTGTAAATATTGCTTCTAGATTAGCCGATAGACCAGCATTAGACTCAGTTGCTTATTGTACTTGCGAGGCAGCAACTGTAATGTTAACAAAATGTTGTGCCCTTGAATTAACAAGTAAATACAATATAAAAGTAAATACAGTTAGTCCATCACTAACTTTGACTCCATTAGCAAGGCAAAGTTATACAGAAGAAGAAATAGAATTAACTGCTAAAAAAAATCCAAGCAAAAGATTAGGTAAAATTGAGGATACTGTAAATGCTGTATTGTTTTTATTAAGTGATGAAGCAGATTATATAAATGGAGAAAACTTGAATGTAAATGGAGGAATATTATTAGTTTAAGGAATAGAAAATACTAATTAAGAGATTTTATGCAATTATAAACAAAAGAACTACCTTCACGTTAAAGATGTAGTTCTTTTGTTTTAGAACATTAGGATTTTGAATGATTAATTCTTTGCCATACATCCAAATCTAATTTTTTAGTAATTAAATCACGTATTTTATATTGTGCTCTCATAATATCATACATTCTTGCTCTTAAATTTGCTATTGCTAAATCATCTGCTTGTGTTAAAAATTTGCACAAATGTCTAACTCCTTTTGCAATATCTTTTATTTCTTTGGTGTTTTCTGAAAATGCACTTAAAATTTCATCTTGTCCTTTTAAATCTACTTGTGTTACTTTTTCATAAATTGCAGCATCTCTTATGTAATTTGACAAGTATCTATATCCATACATTTTTGCTTTTGCTTGTATTAAAGTTTTCTCTTCTTCTGAAACTCTTACTTTTAACATTTCAGTTCTATCTTTTGAATTAAATTTCATAATATCACACTCCTTAAAATTTTATAAAAATATACTCATATAAATATCAATATTAGCGAAGCGAATTTTGATATTTTAGAGCAAATACTTTTGCTCCGAATGGTAGGGTATTTTTTTGTGCCTAACATTCGCCAGCATGGTCCTGTGGACCACAAATTGCTGTTTAGGAGAAAATCTCCTAATACCTTTTTAGCCCGCTGGGAGAATAAAATGTATTCAAAATTTTATATTTTTTCATTAAATTTACCTATCCTTTCTCTATAAATTTGCATATAAACTGTTTAAAAATTCTTCTGAATATTCTCTTTGATTTGTATAATTTGATAAAGATTTTTTCTGTAATTTAGTATTATTTTTAATATTATTTCTTTTATTATTATCTTCTACTTTTTGATGGATAGAATGGTAGGATACCACTTCAATTCTAGCAGTAAAAATCCAATAAAAAAACAGAATATTTTCTTAATATAGAAATATCCTGTAATATAGATGATTACTGCGTTTTATTAATTTATTTTTGTGGTTGGTATATTTTTAACACCACAGGTGTGGATTTAAATTTGAATTATCCAGCGGGATGGGAAAAAGCAGTAAAAAACAAAGCAAAAAAAGGAATAAAAAATCCAAGTGCAAGAGATTATCCAGGACCAAATGCAGTATCAGAAAAAGAAACAAAAAACATGATGAATTTCAGCAAAATAAACAACTTCAATATGACCATATCTTTACATTCACAGGGGCAAGAAATATATTGGAGTTATGGAGACAAAAAAATACCAAAAGCATATGAAATAGGAAAAAAATTTGAACAAGTAAGTGGATATAAATTAACAAAGCCAGAGTACAACTCATCATTTGCAGGATACAAGGATTGGTATATAAATGAGTTTGGAAAGCCAGGATACACAATAGAAATAGGAAAAGGAGAAGAAGGAAAGTCACTTAAACTAGAAAATGCAGAAAAAATATATAAAGAAATAGAAGAAATATTTTTTATAGCATTAGAAGAATGTGGAGAATAAAAAAATATATATGTATATATTTTCTCACTTCTCTATCCAAGAATTAGTTATAAAATATACAAAAAAATACTAGATAAAATGTACAAGATTATACAAAAATATTTTGTTAAAATTGTACATTTTTGTTATATACCAGGAAAGCATAACAAATTGTTATACTTTTCTGGTATATAAAAGCTTCGCAAACATTCCACACAAAATTGCTAAAGCAATTTTGGTGGCGAACAAAGACGAGGCATGAAAAGTAATCTAAAAGATCTAAATGTTTTAATGAGACGGTTGAAAAAGTAACACAAAAAATAGATATATAAAATTTGTAAACTAATACATATTTTAAAGTGTGAACAGTAGCAAAGTGTTATAAAATGTCGATATTTGACGTACGAAAATTCTTGACAAAACAGAAAAAAGCATGTAAACTAAAAACATAATGAAAAAACAATTTTAGAAAAAACAATTGCAAACATAAAAATAAAAAATTCTATCCAAAATTTAAATCAAAACAAATTAACATCAAAAAAAGTTATATTCAAGAAAGGAAAGTGATCAAAACTGACAAAACAAATCAATTCTATACAAGAATGGTTGCCTTTTGAACAAATACTCAGCAATGGAATTGTAAAATTAAAAGACAACACATACATAAAAATACTAAAAATAATCCCAATAAATTTCAACTTAAAATCAGAACTAGAAAAAGAAGCAATATTAAATTCATATAAAACATTTTTAAAAACATGTAATTTTAATATCCAAATATTAATTCAAAGTAACAAAGAGGATCTAACAAAAACAATATCAAAAATAAAAAATCAACAAAAAAACGAAAATCAAAAAATAAAAAACATATCAGAAAATTATATTCAATATATCAAAGAATTAAACAAAAACAAAAAATCATCAAACAAAAATTTTTATATCATAATAAAAAATCCAAAAGAGACACAAAAAATCGAAAACATAATAATAGAAGAGCTAAGCGACAAATACTACAAAATAAAAGAGAGCCTATCAAGATGTGGAAACATAGTAAAAGACATAAACAGGGCAGAAGAAATAAAAGAGGTATTAGCATCATTCATAAATAGAAGAACATATTTACAAAGCAAATAAAAAGGGGTGATAGAAATAAAAAACAAAAAAATAAAAGAAAAATTAAAAGATGTAATACAAAAAGCAAAAAAAACAATACAAAGCAAAAAAGAAACAAAAGAAAACAAAATAGAAGGAGGATTTACACCCAAAGACTACATAGCACCAAGTTACATAAATCTAGCAAACCCAAAATACATCGAAATAGATGGGATATACTATTCTTCACTATTAATAATAAATTATTATAGAGAACAAAGTGAATTACTATTAAAAACAATAATAGACTCAAATATAAACATAAACATATCAATATTTTACGAAAGGCAAAATCCATACAAAATAGTAAAAGACTTAACATATCACATAGGGGCAGTAGGTGCAGACCTAAAAACAGGAAATGAAAACAGGCAAGACATAGAAATAGCAGCATTTACATACAATGATGCAAAATACATAAGAAAAGAAATACAAATAAACAACGAGGAAATATATTACTTATACATATACATAATAACATATTCAGAAGACAAAAAAGAAGTAGAATACTTACTAAACAAAATAGAAGGAATAATGCAAAGCAAAGGAATGCAATTAAGAAGAGCATACTTTAGGCAAGAACAAGCTTTCATATCTTGTTTACCAATAATGAAAAATGAACAAGAAATAAAAGAAGTATCCAAAAGAAATGTACTAACATCAAGTTTAGTTTGTACATATCCATTCATATCATCAGCAATATTTGATGAAGAAGGAATATTTATAGGAACAAACATATACAACAACTCACTAATATTTATAGATAGATACAATACAAACAAATACAAAAATGCAAACATGTGCATATTTGGGACAAGTGGAGCAGGAAAATCATACTATATAAAACTATTAGTACTAAGATACAGACTAATGGGAATAGAACAATACATAATAGATCCAGACAGAGAATATACAAAAATATGTAATGAATTAGAAGGAACCTTGCTAAAAATAGGTCCGAGCTCAGAAACATACATAAATATATTTGACATAAGACAAGAAAGCATAGAAGAAGGGGAAAAAGGATACTTAGCAACAAAAATAACAAAACTAATAGGCTTTTTCAATCTAATATTTGGAAAAATAAATGAAGAAGAAAAAGCAATATTAGAAGAAAAAATAATAGAAGTATATAAAACAAAAGGAATAACATTTGAAGACAAAACACTATATAAAGACAAAAAGACATTTAAACAAAGTAAAGATATGCCAATTTTAGAAGACTTTTACAAAATACTAGAAAAAGATAAAAACACACAAACATTTAAAACGAAACTAATACCATTCATAAAAGGTTCACTAAAATTCTTTAACAACTATACAAACATACAGATAAATAACAAACTAATAATAGCAGATGTATATGAACTAGGAGAAGATAACTTAAAATATGGAATGTATCTATTCACAGAATTATTTTGGGATAAAATAAAAAAAGATAGAAACATAAAAAAAGCAATATATCTAGATGAAATATGGAGACTAATAGGAGTAACATCAAATAAAGAGGTAGCAAGTTTTATATACAAAATATTCAAAACAATAAGAAAATATGGAGGAAGCAGTGTAGCAATAACACAAGATGTATCAGATTTATTCAGTTTAGACAATGGAACATATGGAAAAAGTATACTAAACAACTCTTCAATAAAAACATTCTTTTCACTAGAAGAAGAAAACATAAATCTATTAAGCAACTATACGAATCTGTCAGAAAAAGAAAAAATAGAAATAAAATCATTAAGAAGAGGTGAAAGCATAATGTTTGTAGGACAGGATCATATCCTAGCAAAAATAGAAGCATCAGACATAGAAAAGCAATTAATAGAATAAAAAACAATATAAAAAGCAAATTTACTGAAAGCATACAAACAAATACGTACAAGAAAAAATACATAAAATTTAGTAGTAAATCTTATAAATTTAATAAAATACACAGAAAGGAATCAATATAAAAGAGCAAATTGATTAAAGAGGGAAAATGATAAAAATTATAACAGCGGTAAATAACCAAAAAATAAACGAAAAATTAAAAGAAGACAAAGAAATAGAAATTATATCAAATGACATAATCTATCAAGAAGGAATCTTTGAAATACTAGAAAAATACAAAGAAATAGACTATATAATAATTAGCAAAAAAATATATGGAAACATACAAATAGAAGAATTGATAAAAACAATAAAAGAAAAAAACAAAAAAATAAAAATAATACTATTAGTAGATAACCAAGAAAGAATAAATAGCAAAGGAACATATAGGGTAGTAGACACAAATATAGACACAAAAAATCTAATAAAAATAATAAAAAATCAAAAAATAGAAGAAAAAAGAGAAAATCAAAAAGTAATAACAATAATAGGAACAGGAGGAATAGGAAAAAGTATATTCTCAATAATACTAGCTAAAACAATAGAAAAAACAGAAAAAATATTAATAATGGATTTTAACAGAAATATAAGTTCAATATGTGAGCAAAAGCTAAAAGACAAAATAAGTAAAAATATAGACATAAAAACAAAACCAATAAATATCGAAAAAAATTACAAATACATAATAATAGATACAAACATAATAACAAACAAAATAATAGAAAACACAGACATATTTATATTTTTGTTAGGAGGAAATTTAATAGAAATAAAAAAAGCCAAAAAACAATTAAGAACATATACAAACATAATAAACAAAGAGAAAATTAAATTAATAGTAAACAAATACACAAAAAATTCAATAGACTATAAAGTAATAAAAAACATCTTTAGTAATTACAAAGTAATAGGGAAAATAGAATATAGTAAAAAATACGACGTATTAATAAATAAAAAAGCAAGAACAATAAACAAAGAAATAAAAAAACAATACAGTCCCATAATAAAGCAAATAAAAGGGAAATAATTTCAAAAAATAAAAATAAAAAAATCGTAGGAGGGATAAATATGGACTTAGCAATACAGCAAGAACAGACAATACTAAAAAGCAATGAACAAAAAAACTTTCTAGAAACAACACTAGGAAAAACAATAAATACAGGTTTAGACATAGGGTTAAGAGTATTACTACCAGATATAATAGAAGATCAGATAATAGATATAAAAGACACAATAATAAAAGAAGGGTTTGGTGAAGGAGTAAAAAAAGCAATAGATTCAGTAGTAGACTTTGGGAAAAGTGCTTTAGGAATAGTAACAGGAAACTTTGAAAACGTATCACAAGTACAAACAGCAGTAAAAAATGGAGGAATAATAGATGGAATATCAGGAGTATTAGATTTCGTATTAGACAAAACATCAAAACTAGGGTTAATACCAAAAGCAATATCAAGTACAATAAAACAAGGGAAAAACGTAATATTAAACAATATATCAAATAATATAGAAAATGAATTCAATAAACAACTAAAAAGTGTAGAGAAACTACAAAAATATTCTGAAAATTGGAAGACATATTTTAAGCAAAAAGATTTTAGTGGAATGCAAAAAGAATATAACAAAATAAAAACAGAATTAAAAACAGTGCTACCTTTAGAAAATACACTAAAACAAGCAAGAACAATAGACAATTTACATACATTAATAAAAAATAATGGAAAAAATTTTGACTTAACAAAAGAGCAAATGGAACTTGCAAAAATACTTGCATAGTATAACTCACAGTTTAAAATATACAATTTTATAAAATGTGGATTGTAACGAATTGTTATATGCACATTTCGCTCTGGGTCATGTCCACTTTGAGAGCTTCCCTGTGCAAAACTTCTAAAAATAAATAATAATAACATAGTATATAGTATAAGACCTCTGAATATTACCCGAGGTAAGAAAGATTTTGTCAAAAGTTCTTGCAAAAACAATTTAATTAAAGTATAATACATACATAAAAACAATAGTAGGAAAGAGGTAGAAAAATGGCAGAAGACAGAGATGGAAAAATAATACAAAGAGACATAGAAGAAGAAATGAAAACCGCATATATAGACTATGCAATGAGTGTTATAGTATCACGTGCATTACCAGATGTTAGAGATGGGTTAAAACCAGTACATAGAAGAATACTATATACAATGCATGAAGATGGGTTAACACCAGACAAGCCATACAGAAAATCAGCAACAACAGTTGGAGACGTTTTAGGAAGATATCATCCACATGGAGATGCATCAGTATATGATGCAATGGTAAGAATGGCACAAGACTTCTCATTAAGATATCCATTAATAGATGGGCATGGAAACTTTGGCTCAATAGATGGAGATGGAGCAGCAGCATATCGTTATACAGAAGCAAGAATGGCAAAAATATCAGAGTTAATGTTAGCAGACATAGAAAAAAATACAGTAGACTTTATGCCAAACTTTGATGACAGATTGCAAGAACCTGTAGTATTACCATCAAGAATACCAACACTAATAGTAAATGGTTCATCAGGAATAGCAGTTGGAATGGCAACAAACATACCACCACATAATCTATCAGAAGTAATTGATGGAATAATAAAAATGATAGATGAAGACGAAATAACAGACGAAGACTTAATGACAGTAA
The DNA here is from genome assembly GCA_947642455.1 of uncultured Clostridiaceae bacterium. Taxonomy (GTDB): domain Bacteria; phylum Bacillota; class Clostridia; order TANB77; family CAG-508; genus UMGS1663. The sequence continues at coordinate 22,589 of CANRSN010000010.1, read as the reverse complement.
TAAAAGGTCCAGACTTTCCAACAGAAGGGTTAATACTAGGAAGAGAAGGAATAAAGCAAGCATATACAACAGGAAGAGGAAAAATAACAGTAAGAGCAGAAACAGAAATAGAAGAAATGAGTGGGAACAAACAAAGAATAATAGTAAATTCATTACCATATCAAGTAAACAAAGCAAAATTAATAGAAACTATAGCAACATATGTAAGAGACAAAAGAATAGAAGGAATATCAGAATTAAGAGACGAGTCAGATAGAGAACATAGAGTAAGAATAGTAATAGAGTTAAAAAGAGATGCAAACCCACAAGTAGTATTAAATCAATTATATAAAAATACACAAATGCAAGATACATTTGGAATAATAATGCTAGCATTAGTAGATGGGCAACCAAAAATATTAACATTAAAAGAATGCTTACGTTACTACATAGAACATAGAAAAGAAGTAATACTACGTAGAACACAATTCGAGTTAGACAAAGCATTAGCAAGAGCACACATATTAGAAGGATTAAAAATAGCATTAGACAACATCGATGAAGTAATAAACATAATAAGAAATTCATATGATGATGCAAAAGAAAGATTAATGGAAAGGTTTGGATTATCAGAAATACAAGCGCAATCAATACTAGACATGAGATTAAAAACACTATCAGGTTTACAAAGAGAAAAAATAGAAGAAGAATACAAACAATTAATGGAATTAATAGCACATCTAAGAGCAATACTTGGAAGTGAAAAACTAGTATTTGATATAATAAAAGAGGAACTATTAGAAGTAAAACAAAAATATGGAGACGAAAGAAAAACAAAAATAGTAGCAGCAGAAGGAGAAATAGACCTAGAAGACTTAATAAAAGAAGAAGAATGTGTAGTTGCATTAACACACTTTGGTTACATCAAAAGAATGCCAATAGATACATACAAAAGTCAAAAAAGAGGAGGAAAGGGAATAACAGGAATAGCAACAAGAGAAGAAGACTTTGTTAAAGAAATATTCACAGCATCAACACATGATACAATACTATTCTTTAGTAACAAAGGAAAACTATACAGACTACGTGGCTATGAAATTCCAGAAGCAGGAAGAACAGCAAGAGGAACAGCAATAGTAAACTTACTAAGCCTAGATGCTGGAGAGAAAGTATCAGCAGTAATTCCATTAAAAAACTTTGCAGAAGGAAAATATCTACTAATGGCAACAAAAAATGGTTTAATAAAGAAAACATCATTAATAGAATACAACTCAGCAAGAAAAACAGGACTATTAGCAATAACACTAAAAGACGAAGATGAACTAATAGATGTAAGACTTACAGATGGAGAAGATAATATTGTATTAGTAACCCAAAAAGGAATGAGTATTACATTTGATGAAAAAGACGTAAGACCAATGGGAAGAACAGCACAAGGAGTTATAGGAATTAGACTAGATGATGAAGACAGAGTAATAGGAATGGAATCAATAATAGTAGGAAGTAATGCAACATTACTTGCGATAACAGAAAATGGCTTTGGGAAGAGAACAGAACTAGAAGAATATAGAGTACAAAACAGAGGTGGAAAAGGAGTAATAACTTACAAAATAACACCAAAAACAGGAAATATAGTAGGAATAAGAATAGCAACAGGAGAAGAAGATGTAATGCTTATTACAGACAAAGGAACAATAATAAGGCTTAAAGTAAAAGACATCAGTGTATTAGGAAGGTCAACGCAAGGAGTAACATTAATGAGAACAAATGATGGAGGAAAAGTAGTAAGTATAGAAACAATAAATAATGTTGAAGAAGAAGTTGAATAAACTTAAAAAAGAGAACAACCTACAATTAAGTTATAATAAAATATAGAATATTTTACCATAAAAGTGGTAGAATATTCTATAATTTTATACTAGTAAAGCATAACAATTTGTTATACTTTACTAGTATATAAAAGCTTCACAAACATTCCACACAAAATTGCTAAAGCAATTTTGGCGGCGAACAAAAACGAGGCATGAAAAGTAATCTAAAAGGTCTAAATATTTTAATCATGCCTCTTTTGTTCTTATAACTTACTAATTAAAAGTAGTATCTAAATTCCGCAAAAATTTAATTTAGAACACCTTTTTTGAAGTTATTTTATAAATTCAAATTAGCATATAAATTATTCAAATTATCATACTTTCTTTGGTCATAATTATTATAACCAGTTTTCTTTTCCAAAACCTTAACATCTTTATTTTTCTGTTTCAATTCAGACAAGAAAGACTGAATATCATTTGCAGATTTAAAACCTCTATCATGCCAATCAGTAAGAAGTTTGTCTAAATAATCAAAATTAGGGTTAGCCTTAGAAGTAGTTTTCTTTAAGGCAATTTCAATAATATCTAAAGAAAAACCGAAATCGACAGTCCACTTAGAAACGTATGCTTCTTCATATTCAGAAAGTTGTCGTGTAAATCCTAGCTTTTTACAAATAGACTTGCAAATCTTATGTAATTTTTCCTGTTTTTCATAATAAACATCTAAATCGTTAAAAGTTTTAATATTATTTTTAAACCAAGCATCAGCAACAGCTTGAATATAATTTCTATGCAATGCAGACCTATTAAAACAATAACGAAATAGAGCAATCATAACCTCTTCATCAAAAGCATATTTCTTAAACCATAAATCGATATCACTATACCAAGAAGGGGACATAATTCCTTGAAAAAACTCATTATTAATATTCTCAATAGCTTTAGCCCTATATTGATTTTGAGCAGTCTTATTAAGAGCATCAGCAGAAAGAGCTACTTTAGGTTTATATAATTTATGAAGTTCAATTTCTTGAATATTATTTAAAATGTAACCAGTATTCTTTTTAGTAATAACACCTAAATCCTCCCAATATTTAATAGCATCTTGTATAACTTTCAATTGCAAGTTTAACTTTTTAGCTAAATCATTTACCTTTATATCTTTACCATATTTAGATAAAAAAAGAATATATAAATAAACTTTTACAAAGTCACCATTAGCTTGAGATAAATATTCTGTAAAAAATATATCAGGAATATCTGTATAAGAAAATAACAAAGATATATCATTTTTTTCTAACTTCATATAACACCCCTCCATAAAGTATAAAGATTATATCATTTGATGTCGAATTTTACAATAAAAAGTAAAAAAATTTCATCAAACATTGGGAACTATTCATTACAATTTACAGTTTGTAAAATTATATATTTTAGGCAATACATATTGTATTGCCTAAATAGAAATTAGGCTGTGAATTGTTATAAAAATCCCCACAAAATTGCCAAAGCAATTTTGCTAGAAAATAAAGAAAACAAAAAATCACAAAAAAGCAAAAATAGCATAAAGTAAAATAGGGGAAAAGGAAGGAAAGGTATAAAAAATGGACATATCAAAACTTTCAGGATGTGAGTTAGTAGGGTTAGCAAGCATATTGGCAATATATATATCCAAACGGATTAGAAGCAGATGAAATAGATACTTTAGGAAACTTTTTTTCAGCATTAGGTGACAATTTAAGTATAATGGGCTCAGCAAACACAAACTAAAATAATTTCATAAATACTTTTTAAATAGGGAAAACAAAAAAATTCCCTATTTAAAAAACTATAAAGTAAAAAAACCAACAGCACCAAAAATAATAAAAAGAATACCAGAAAGTTTCTTAATAGCATTTTCAGAAAACTTATTACTCAAAAACTTACCAAAAACAATAGCAATAGAATCACTAACAACCATACCAAAAATGGCACCCAAAATCAAAAATATCTTAGAAGTAGGATAGCTAATACCTAAACCAAGAGAAGCTAAAAAAGTTTTATCGCCAATTTCACCAACAGCAATAGAAAAAGCAATAATAAAAATATAACCAACACCCCAATTAGCCATTTTAGAAATCAAGCTAGCCTTTTTACTATGTTCTTTAGAATGTTCTTTTTTAGGAATAAAAGAAAAAATACCAAAAAGAAGAAAAGAGGAATAAGTAACAACCTGAAGAAGCATATGTAAAAATTCATCTTCTAAAACCCCAATAGAACTACCAAATAAAATAGCAATACCATGACTAAAAAAAGAGCCAAGAGCAACGCCAAGTAAAATAGTAGAAGTTTTTAGTTTTGAAGAGAAAGACAAAACTAAAAGTTGAGTTTTATCACCAAGCTCAGAAATAAAAACAAAAATAAAAGCAATCAAAAAAGGGTACAAGCTAATCATCATAAAAAACAAATCCTTTCAACAAACAAGTACAGAAGATAGTACTTTATACTTATATAATATTTTTTATGCAGACAAAAATAAAATATTACCTAAACAGAAAAATAGGCGTTACAATTCACAGTTTATAAAATTATATATTTTGCTTAAATAGAAATTGAGCTGTGAATTGTAACAAATAGGCTGCACAATATGTGAAAAGTATGTGAAAAACATTGCAAAAAATAGCAGTCAATGATAATCTATGTAAGACTAGAGAGAAGAGGAAAAGAACAAAAAAAGACAAAAGGGAGGAATTAATTTGATAGAGGTAAAAAATATTACAAAAAAGTATGGAAATAATACAGCAGTAGACAACATAAGTTTTGAAATAAAAGATGGAGAAATAGTAGGTTTCTTAGGACCAAATGGAGCGGGGAAAACCACCACAATGAATATGATAACTGGATTTATAGAACCAACACAAGGCAAAATAACAATAAATGGTCAAGATATATCAAAAAAAGCCAAAAAAGCCAAAAAGCAAATAGGGTATATGGCAGAAAATGTACCATTATACACAGAACTTACAGTAAAAGAATTCATAAAATACATGGCAGAATTAAAACTAATAAAAAGAAAAGATAGGAATAATGAAATAGAAAAAGTCATGGAACAAACAGGCTTAAAAGAAGTAGAAAAAAAGCTAATAAAAAACCTATCAAGAGGGTACAAGCAAAGAGTAAGCTTGGCAGGAGCATTAGTTGGAAATCCAGAAGTTTTAATACTAGATGAACCTACAGTAGGACTAGATCCAAAACAAATAGTAGAAATAAGAAATTTAATAAAAGACCTAGGAAAAACACATACAGTAATATTAAGTACACACATACTATCAGAAGTAAGTCAAATATGCGAAAAAGTAATAATAATAAATAAAGGAAAAATAATAACAATAGATTCCCCTAAAAAACTAGAGCAACAAACAAAAGAAAAAAACGTAATATTAGTAACAGTAGAAGACAAAGAAAACAAGATGGAAAAAATAAAAGAAAAAATAGAGATAATAAAACAAATAGAAATGGTAAAAGACAATGGAGATGGAACAAAACAATACAAAATAATATCAAATGCAAATAAAGACTTAAGGAAAAAAATAATAGAAATACTACCAAAAGAAAACATAACAATATTTGAACTAAAAGAAGCAGAAGTAAGTTTAGAAGATGCATTCATAAAAATAATAGAAAATGAAAAAGGAGGAGAAAAATAATGTGGGCAGTACTAAAAAAAGAATTTAAAAGTTACTTCTTATCTCCAATAGGATATGTATTTATAGGAGTGTTTTTAGCAATGTGTAGCCTATTTTTTTATATAACAGCAATAGCAATAGGTTCAACAAACTTTGAATTTATGTTCTTCTATGCAGCTCAATCCTTAAGTTTTATAATACCAATATTAACAATGAGAATGTTTGCAGAAGAACGAAAAAATGGAACAGAGCAACTACTACTCACTTCTCCGAAAAGCATGTTTAGCATAACATTAGGGAAATACTTCGCAGCAGTATTAGTAACAGTTATAACAGAATTATTTACACTAATATATTTTGCAATACTATGTTATTTTAAAGTACCAGACTTACCAGTTACAATAATGACACTAATAGGATTTTTACTACTTTCAATGGCATATATAGCATTTGGAATGTTTATATCAAGTATAACAGAAAATCAGATAATAGCAGCAATAATAACAGTTGCAGCATTCATATTAACATGGTTTCTACCAGATATATCACAAATATTCAATAGTGTAGCATTACTAGAGAAATTTTATCCATTCACAATGGGGGTAATACCTATAGAAGAAACTATAAGTTTAATAGCATTTTCAGCATTATTCATAATATTAACAATAATAATAATGACTAGAAGAAAATTAATAAAATAAATATGAAGGGAAAGTTAAAACGTGAAAAAAATAATAGAAATCATAAAAAATAAATGGTTAAAAAATACCATAATAACAGCTATACTAATAATATTATTTATTATAATATATATAGGGCTAAGTCAGTGGCTAGAAAGAGCAAACATAGAAGACATAGATGTAACAACAAATAAGCTATATACACTAACGCCAGAAACAAAAGAAAAAATAAAAAATATAAAAGAAACAAAAATAGTTTTATTAGGAATGGAAGAAGAAGAGAAAGTACAAAAATATGTAGAACTATACGCAAAAGCAAACTCCAAAATAACATATGAAGAAATAAAAAATATAGTAGAAAGACCAGACTTAGTATCAAAATATGCACTTGATAGCACTAGTATGGCAATAATAGTCGAAACAGATAAAGAAAGCAAAATATTAATACCATCAGATTTATATACATATGATTATCTAACATATGAAAGAATAGAAAATATAGAGCAAGCAATAACAAATGCAATAACAGATGTAAACTTAGAAACAAAACCAAAAGTATACTTTATGGAAAATCATTTAAAATATGAAGATAGTTCAAAAGTAATAACAGAATACTTAAAAAATGAAGCAAAAGAAGTAGAAAAATTAGACATATTAACAGAAGAGAAAATACCAGAAGACTGTAATGTACTAGTAATCACAACATTAAAAGAAGATATAACCGAATCAGAAAAACAAAAAATAATGGAATATATAAAAAATGGTGGGAAAATGCTAATATTTTCAGATCCAAATCCAGAAAATATAGAATTAAACAACTATAATCAAATATTAGAAATGTATGGAGTATCAGTGTCAAAAGGGTACATATATGAGCAAAATACAGACAGAATGGTAAATAATTTATCAAGTATAATAATTCCAGATATAAGCTATTCATCAGACATAACAAAATATATTTCAACAGATGGAACCATAGTATTTATAAACTCTGGAAAATTAAATTTCAAAACAGATGAAGAACTAGAAAATTTAGGAGTAGAAGTTGAAAATCTAATAACTTCAAGTGAAACAGCATTTTATAGAGAAGATTTAACACAAGACACAAACAAAAAAACAGAAAAAGATGAAGAAGCGGCAGGAGCAAGTCTAGGAGTACATATAATAAAAACAATAAAAAACGAAGAAACTAATGGGCAATTAATAAACCAAGAAAATAATCAAGAAGAAAATAAAGAAAACAAACAAAACAATGAAAACATAAAAAAATCAGAACTAATAATATTTGCAAATAGTCTATTTGCAAGTGATATGCCAATACAATTAAGTAGCCAAAACTATGAATATGGAATATATTTTTATAACAATAAAGACTTAGTACTAAACTCAATATCAAAATTAACACAAGAAGAAAATACAATAACAATAAGAAAAGACACAGGATTAATAACATATATACCAACAGCAGAACAAGATACAATAATAAAAAATATAATAATAGCATTACCAATAATAATCATTCTAACAGGAATAATAATTTGGCTAATAAGAAAAAGGAAGTAACGGGTTATAGGTAAACCATATTAAAAAACCTAAATATAATATACAAGGAAAGATATAAAAATGAAATTTGTACATATAGCAGATATGCACTTTGACACACCATTTACACTATTAAGTAGTAGAAGGGAGCTAGGAGAAGCAAGAAGAATGGAGCAAAGACAAGCCTTCAAAAAAGCAATAAACTACATAAAAGAAAACAACATACCATACCTGTTTATTGCAGGGGACTTATATGAGCAAGAATATGTAAAACAAAGCACAATAGAATACATAAACAACCTATTCAAAGAAATACCAGAAACAAAAATATACATATCACCAGGGAATCATGACCCAAACATATCAAACTCATATTACAACAAATATAAATGGAGTGAAAACGTAAAAAAAATATTTACATCAAAAATAGAAAAAATAGAAGAACCAGAATTTACCCTATATGGTTTTGGGTTTGATGACTTCTATTGTTACAAATCAGGAATAGAAGAAATACAAATAGAAGACAAAACAAAAACAAACATACTATTAACACATGCAAGTTTAGACGGTGGGTATGATGACCAAAGAGAGTACAACACATTATCCTCCAAAAAATTAAAAGAATTAGGATTTGACTACATAGCGCTAGGGCATATACACAAGATAAAACTAACAGACAACATAATATTTCCAGGTTCAATGGTATCAATGGGCTTTGATGAACTTGGAAAACATGGAATGTTAGTAGGAGAAATAGAGCAAAAACAAGTAAAAATAGAATTTATAGAACTAGATGAAAGAGAATTCAAAGAAGAAGAAATAGACATTACAGAAATAGAAACTATAGAAGAACTACTACAAAAAATAGTAGAACTAAAATTAGAAGAAAAAAACTACTACAAAATAATACTAACAGGAAAAAGAAACTTCGAAATAAACACATACAAAATATACAAACAAATAGAAATCAAAAATATAATAAAAATAAAAGATAAAACTAAGCTAAACTACAACTTAGAAGAAATATCAAAAGAAATAAGCCTAAAAGGAATATTTGCAAAAGAAATGCTAAAAAAGCTACAAAATGAAAACATAAACAAAGAAACCATAGAAAAAGCAATAGAAATAGGAATGGAAGTATTATCTTAAAAAATGCAAACAAAAATCAATATAAACATAAACAAAGATCATAGAAAAGCAAAAATAGAATGGAAGTGTTAACTTGAAAATAAATAATATAAAAATAAACTCATATGGAAACATAAATGAAAAAGAGATAGAACTATCAGAAAAAATAAACATAATACAGGGAAAAAACGAAAGTGGAAAATCCACATTACTAAAATTCATAATAAACAGTTTTTATGGAATATCAAAAAACAAAAGAGGAAAAGAATTCTCAGACTATGACAGATACAAACCTTGGGGAAAAGAAGAATTTTCTGGAAAAATAGTATATACATTAGACAGTGGAAAAAGGTATGAAGTATTTAGAGACTTCAACAAAAAAAATCCAAGAATATATAACCAAGACTCTGAAGAAATATCAAAACAATTTACAATAGACAAAACAAATGGAAATCAATTCTTCTATGAACAGACAAAAATAGATGAAACCATGTTTGTATCAACACTCATATCAGAGCAAGGAGAAGTAAAATTAAATAGTCAAACACAGAACTTCCTAATACAAAAAGTAGCAAATTTAGCGGGTACAGGTGACGAAAAAATATCATACAAAAAAGCGATGGACAAGCTAAGTAAAAAGCAAACAGACGAAATAGGTACATACAGAACACAGGGAAAGCCAATAAACATAGTAGAAGAAAGAATAAGGCAAATACAAGACGAAATAAACGAAATAGAAAACTATAAAAATAAGCAGTACGAAATAGAAAGCGAAAAAAATTACTTAGAAAAGCAAATAAAAGAAGATGAAGAGAAAATAGAATTAATAACAAAAATAAAAAAAATAAAAGAAATAGAAAAAATAGAAAACGAAAAAATAAAGCTAAATGAAAGAATAAAACAAGAAAATCAAGAAAAAATAGAGCAATTGCAAGAACAAAAAATGCAAGTAGAACAAAAAGAGCCAGAAAAAACATATATGGAAGAAAACAACAAAGAAATAAACAAAATAAAAAATAAGCAAAAAAAATCAAATATAATAATATCAACAATAACATTAACAATGATAATAATATCAATACTGGGCATAATAATAGAAAATCCAATAATATCATATATAGCAGGGGCAATAGGTATAATAGAAATAATAGAATTAATAATAAAAAACATAATAGCAAAAAATAAAATAAAAAAGCAAACAAGCATCCAAAAAGAAAAAAATATAGAAAAAATAAAACAAGAAGAAGAACACAAAAAAGAAATAGAAAAAATAGAAGCACAAATAGAACTATTAGAAAAAAGCAATGAAAATCAGAAAAAGCAAATACAGGAAATGCAAGGAAAAATAAACCTAAAAATAAATCTAGAAAAAGAAAAAATAAGAAACGATAAAATAGAAAAAGAACAAATAGAATACTACATGAGAAAAGAAAACATAAACTATGAACTAGAAGAAATGCAAAACAAAATAAACAAAGATAAACTAAAAATACATGCTTTAGAATTAGACAAAGACAATCTAATACCAAGTCTAGAAAAACTATCAGCATTAGAAGAAGAAAAAGAAGATTTAAAAGCCCAAAAAGAAACACTATTAGATAGCAATGAAAGCATAGAACTTGCAAAAGAAGTACTAGAAATAGCATACCAGAAAATGAAAGAAAGTGTAACACCCAAATTTACACAAAACCTATCAAAAAATATAGAAATAATATCAAATAAAAAATATAAAAACGTAAGAATAAACGATGAAGATGGAATAATAGTAGAAAAGGAAAATGGAGAATATATATCAGCAGAAAAATTAAGCATGGGAACAATAGACCAACTATACATAGCATTGAGGTTTGCAATGGTAGAAGAAATAACAAACGAAAGTATGCCAATAATACTAGATGAAGCATTTGCTTACTACGATAGCGAAAGACTAAAAAACATATTAAAATATATAAATACAGAATTCAAAAACAATCAAATAATAATATTTACATGTACAGAAAGAGAAAAAGAGATATTAAACCAAGAAAATATAGAATACAAATTAATAACAATGTAAAAATAATAACTTTTATTTAAGTTTTAGTATTTTTTGAAATATCAAATTTTAGGCAATATAATATTTATTTTTACGAAGTTTTTTACTGGTTTTGCCAATCGCTCTGGGTCATGTCCACTCTGGGAGCTTCCCTGCGCAAAACTTCTTTAAAATAAATATTATATTGCCTAAATAGAAATTAGGCTGTAAATTGTAACTTATTTCAAAAAATACTGAAACTTAAAAAACTTTTCCTATTGAATAAAGAAGGTAAATATAGTATAATAGACAGGAAAAAATGAAAAAGGAGAATAATTATGTTTGACAAATTAGAAACTGTAGAGAAAAGATATGAAGAATTAACAGAAAAAATAAGTGACCCAGAAGTAATATCAAAGCAAGTAGAATGGAAAGACTATATGAAAGAACATGCAGAATTAGAGCCAATAGTACAAAAATATAGAGAATATAAAAAAGCAAAGCAATCATATGAAGAAGCAAAAGAAATGCTAAACGATCCAGACTTAAAAGACTTAGCAGAAGAAGAAATGTTAGCAGCAAAAGAACAAATACCAGTAATAGAAGAAGAACTAAAAATACTATTAATACCAAAAGACCCAGACGATGACAAAAACGTAATTTGTGAAATAAGAGGGGGAGCAGGAGGAGAAGAAGCAGCGCTATTTGCAGGAACACTATTTAGAATGTACTCAATGTATGCAGAGAGAAAACATTGGAAGCTAGAAATAGTAAATGAAAACGAAACAGAATTAGGTGGGTACAAAGAAGTATCATTTATGATAACAGGAAAAGGAGCATATAGTAGGCTAAAATTCGAAAGTGGAGTACATAGAGTACAACGTGTACCGGACACAGAAAGTAGTGGAAGAATACACACATCAACAGCAACAGTAGCAGTACTTCCAGAAGTAGCAGATGTAGAAATAGAAATAAATCCAGCAGACATAAAAATGGAAGTATATAGAGCATCAGGGGCAGGAGGGCAACATGTAAACAAAACATCATCTGCAGTAAGGTTAATACACATACCAACAGGCTTAGTTGCAGAATGTCAGACAGAACGTTCACAAGTACAAAATAGAGAATATGCAATGAGACTTTTACGTTCCAGACTATATGAACAAGAAAAAACAAAAAGAGATTCTGAACTAGCAAATGAAAGAAAAAGCCAAGTAGGAAGTGGAGACAGAAGCGAAAAAATACGTACATACAACTATCCACAAGGTCGTATAACAGACCATAGAATTGGTTGTAATGTATACCAATTTGAAGACTTCTTAAATGGAAACCTAGATGAAATGATAGACAATCTAATAGCAGCAGATAGAGCAGAAAAATTAAAAGGAGAAGAAGAATAGTTCATTAAAAAGAGTACAATTTGTCACATTTCACAGATATAACATTCACTTAAGTATTATAATATTTATATTGAAAAAGTTTTGCACAGGGAAGCTTCCGCATTAGAAATGACCCTAGGCTACCAACGAAGCTAGTAAAAAACTTTGCTAATACAAATATTATAGTACTTATATGATTTAATTTTAATCTGTGAAATGTAACAAATTGTACTCTTTTTTGCTGAATAGAGCTTAAAAAAATTGACATAGAACAAAAAAGGATATATAATACACCTATAGTAAATGTAGGAATAACTTTAAAGACAGGAGGAAAAATTATGCTGAAAAAAAATGTAACAAAAGTTATACACCCAGTTTTTGGAACCATCGAAATAAACGAAAAATTTACAAAAGTGCTAGAATTAGAAGCATTTCAGGAACTAAGATTTAAGAGCCAATTAGGAACAAAAACATTATCAAACAGACTGTTAAATGCAAATCATAATAGGCTAATGCATTCTATAGGAGTTATGTATGTAACAAGGAAGTTAATAGACATATGCGAGAAAAAATTTTGGCCATATATAATAGTTACTCAAGAAGAAAGAGAAGCAATGGAGTTAGCAGCATTAGGTCATGACTTAAAGCATTTAGCCTATTCGCATTCATTTCAGGAACTTTTAGAAGAATCACATGAGGAGCGGACAATAAAATATTTTGAAAAACATGCAGAAGAAATAAACAAAATATTTGGGTATGACATAGTAGGAAGAGTAATTTATATCTATAAAAAAGATATAGCAATAAAGAAATATGGTTACAAGGTAGAAAAAGAAGAAGAGTTAAACATTCTAGAAATCTACAAAAGTCTATTAATGGGAAATATTGACTGTGACAGGGTAGAATATTTAACCACAGATTGTCTTACAGTCTATGGAAAAAATAAATGTTTTACAGACATTTACCGAAACATAGTGATAACAATTATGAATGACAAGCCAGAGGTAGCATATGAAAGAGAGGCAACAACAACAATAGAGGATTTACTAATTACAAGAGTAGACAATATAATAAATTGTTACCGAGAACAAGATGGTGAAATTACAGAAAAGAAGCTAGAGGAGTACATTTTACTTGAAGGCTGGAAAAAGGAAAAAATAGAAGATATATGTGAATTCGAAATACTAACAGAGTTGAAAAAGGTATTAGCAGATGAAAGCAAGAAAAATACCATACAGTATAGAATCGCAGAAGTAGCCATAAGAGGGAAAAGAGAAAATATTCTTTACAAAAAATTCGAAAACCTTAAAGAATATGAATATTTTCTCGAAAGACTATATACGCTAACTCCAAGAAGAGACATCATACAAACAAAGCAAAAAAAGGTCACTGTATATGATCCTAGTAAAAATAGGATATATATAATAGAAAATGGAGTAGTAAAAGACTTTTTGGAAGTAAGTCATAAAATAAGAGACTTATCAATAGACTTAGGCTTTGTAATGGTAGACATAGACCCAGTATATGGACTTAGCGAAGAAGAAGCAAAAAGTATAAAAGCATTATTTGAAGACAACCCAGTAGAAATAGAAAAGAAGTTTATATTCCCAGAAAATATAACTAGAAAAGGGTATACAACAATAGAAGAAGTACAAGAAATGTTAGAAAGTATACCACATGTTAAAATATCCAGATATTGGAAATTTCTAGAAAATAATGATTTATACTTTGAAGCGACAAATAACATACCAAAAGACATTGCCATGAGGTACCGGCAAACAAATGGTATAGGCACATATTATATAAAAATTCCAGTAAATGATGGTACATCTATTACAAAAAGGGAAGAATATGAGTACAAAAATTGCAAATGTCAAGAAGACTTTCTCAAATTAGCAACAAAGCTATTTGAAACAAAGAAAATACAACTAAATGGAAATTTGCAGTTATCAGAGGGTGTAGAAATTGTAACAAATCGTAGAAAAACATTAATAAGCATAAAAGACAGTACAATCGAAATAGCCTGTGATTTTTCAACATATAAATATAAAGGAAAAATTGCAGAAGGTCACATGTTAGAATGTGAATTAAAACAAGGAGATGAATTAGCATTATGGTATTTAACTAAATACCTGAAAAAATTTGGATTTATAGAAACAAATGAATCTAAGGAAACAAAGGCTAAAAAAGCATTGAATAGCTAAATTTAGACTTAAGCAAATCTGAACAAAAAGGCTAAATTGGGACGGAGCAAATCGGGACAAAAATGTCTCAAAAGGGACGAACCATTGTAATATTTAATTTCGAATATTACAATGGTTCGTCCCTTTTGAGACATTTTTGTCCCGATTTGCTCCGTCCCAATTTAGTCAAGAAGAAATAAAAAGCTAAAATAATACATATAATAAAATAAAAAAGATAGGAGAAAAGAAAGTGAATTATTTAATAAAAACAACATTAATAGGGTTATTTTTTGGGACATTTGGAACAACAATAGGAGGGATAATAGGAATCTGTTTTAAAAAAACATCAAACAAATTTCTAAGTTTTATATTAGCATTTGCATCAGGGTTAATGTTAGCAATAGTATGTTTTGATTTAATACCAGAAGCATTAGAAATAGCAACAATAGTAAATGTAATATTAGGAATAGGAACAGGAATTATAATAATGATAATTTGTGATATGTTAGTACAAAAGAAATTCAGTAATTCTCAATCTAATATTTCCAAATATAACAACAAAAAATTTAATGATAAAAACCAAACAAATAACTTACTAAAAACAGGAATAATAGTAAGTATAGGATTAGCACTTCACAATTTCCCCGAGGGTTTAGCAATAGGTTCAGGGTTTGGAGCATCAATAACACTAGGATATTCTCTAGCAATAGCAATATGTTTACATGACATACCAGAAGGAATATCGATGTCAGTACCTATGAAAAGTGGAGGAATGAGTCCTGTAAAAGTTATAATGTATGTAATATTGTCAGGAATAACAACAGGAATAGGAGCATTTTTTGGAGCATTAGTTGGAGGAATATCAAAACAGATAATAGCATTATGCTTAAGTTTTGCAGCAGGGGCAATGCTATATATAGTATCAGGAGAATTAATACCAGAAGCCAATAAACTATATAAAGGAAGATTAACAGCAATAGGAAATATAGTGGGGTTTGTTATAGGATTAGTAGCATTAGCAATATAATATTAATAACACTGCAGATAGTTTAAGACATCTGAATAGTTACATTTATTTTTAGAAGTTTTTCATTGACCATTGTATAATCAAAATAAAATTGATATAATAAAAAGGCTATAAATAGAAAAATGGAGGAGGGAACTCTATCTAAATTCTATAAACATGTAAAAAAGTATAGCTGCAGGTTTATAGGTAAAACCAATAAAAAACCTAAATAAAAATACAAGGATGGGTACAGATGAAAATAATGTTTGTATGTACAGGAAACATATGTAGAAGTGCAATGGCAGAAGTAATGTTAAGAAAAATGGCAGAAGAAGAGGGCAAAAACATAGAAATATATTCATGTGGAACAACAGCATACACAGGAGACACCTCTACAGAAGAAGCAATACAAGTAATGAAAGAAAACCAAATAAACCTAGAAAAACATAGAGCAACAAACATAAAAGAATCAAAAATCGAAGAAATGGACGTAATACTATGTGCCACAACAGCACATAAAAAAATAGTAATAAATCAATATCCAGAACTAAAGGAAAAAGTATACACAATAAAAGAATATGCAGAAGAAGGAACTAAAGACCTAGACATAGCAGATCCATGGGGGTATAGTATACAAGTATATAGGCAATGTGCAGAAGAAATAAAAGAAAACCTAAAGAAAATAATAAAAAAGGTATAAACAAAATAGAGGAATAAACAATCAGCAAAACTAAAGATATGTGAAAACAAGGGTAAAAAAGAATAGAAAAGAAAGGAAGAAAAAATGCAAAATTTAATAGAAGGATTAAACAACAAACAAAAAGAAGCAGTATTACAAACAGAAGGACCATGTCTTGTAATAGCTGGAGCAGGAAGTGGAAAAACAAAAGTATTAACACACAAAATAGCTTATTTAATGGCAGAAAAAAATGTATTGCCATGGAACATATTATCAATAACATTTACAAACAAAGCAGCAAACGAAATGAAGCAAAGAGTAGAAAACCTAGTGGGGGAAGCTGCAAAAGACATATGGATGGGAACATTCCATTCAATATGTGTACGAATACTAAGAAAATTCATAGACAGAATAGGGTTTGACAGTTCATTTATAATATTTGATACATCAGACCAAAAAACACTAATAAAAGATTGCTTAAAAGCCCTAAACATAGATGACAAAATGTTTACAGACAGAAGTGTACTAGCAGAAATAAGCAATGCAAAAAACGAAATGTTAGAGCCAAAAGCATATAGTATAAAATACGCAGGAGACTACAGAAAAAGTAAAATAGCAGAAATATATGAAATATACCAAAAAAGGCTAAAAGAAAACAACGCAATAGACTTTGACGACATAATAAACTACACAATAAAAATACTAAAAGAAAACATAGACGTATTAGAATACTACACTGAAAAATTCAAATACGTATTAGTAGACGAATATCAAGACACAAACAAAGCGCAATTCACATTAGTAAGCATATTAGCATCAAAATATGGAAACATAACAGTAGTAGGAGACAATGACCAAGGAATATACAGCTTTAGAGGTGCAGACATAACAAACATCTTAAACTTTGAAAAAGACTTTCCAGGAACAACAATAATAAAGCTAGAGCAAAACTACAGATGTACAGGAAACATATTAAAAGCAGCAAATGCAGTAATAAAACACAATGAAAACAAATATGACAAAAAACTATGGACAGAAAACGAAGAAGGGAACCTACCACAAATATATCAAGGAGAAGACGAATATGATGAAGCAACATACATAGTAGAGCAAATAAACCATCTAAAAACACAAGAATACTACAAACACTCAGACTTTGCAATACTATACAGAATGAACTCACAATCAAGAGCAATAGAAGACATACTAAGAAGAGAAGACATACCATACAAAATCATAGGTGGGTTAAAATTCTACGAAAGAAAAGAAATAAAAGACTGTATAGCATATCTAAGGCTAATAGCCAATCCATCAGACAACCTATCATTAAAAAGAATAATAAATGAACCAAAAAGAGGAATAGGAAAAACAAGTTTAGATAACATAGAACAAATAGCAGAACAAACAGGAGTCTCAATGTACGAAATAATAAAAAATGCACAACAATATGAACTAAACAGAGTATATACAAACTCAAGAGAATTCATAAAAACAATAGAAGACATAAGAGCTCAAAAAGACGAAATAGGAGTATCAGAAATAATAAAACAAGTGCTAAGCAAATCAGGCTACACAAAAGCGCTAGAACTAGAAAATACCATAGAAGCGGAAAGTAGAATACAAAACTTAGACGAGCTATTAACAGTAGCAATAGAATTTGAAGACCAATTTGCAGAAAACACACTAAACGAATTCCTAGAGAACATAACACTATCAAGTGAAATAGACAACCTAGAAGAAACCGAAGAAACAGTAACATTAATGACATTACATAGTGCCAAAGGGCTAGAATTTCCAGTAGTATTTCTAGTAGGAATGGAAGAAGGGATATTCCCAGGGTACAAATCAATAGGTGAGCCAAAAGAACTAGAAGAAGAAAGACGCTTATTCTATGTAGGAATAACAAGAGCAAAAGAGTACCTACACATAACATGTGCAAAACATAGAACAATATTTGGTTCAACAAGCTACAATGCAGTATCAAGGTTCATACAAGAAATACCACAAGAATTACTAGAAGGGTATGAGCAAATGCAAGAAAGCAGTCAAAGAGAAGAAACATTTGAAGACAGCTCATATACTTGGGGATATGGAAGAGGAGCAAACTATGGCTATGCAAGAGCAAATGAACAAATAAAAACATATAAAATACAAGAAAACAACACAAACAATATAAACAATATAAATACTCCAAACGTAGCAGAAGGATTAAACACACCAAGCACAAGAGGAACATACCAAAACAACATAGGTGGAACTACAAATATAGGTAAAACTACATCAAATATGGGCTTTGGCTTTAGAACAGCAGAAAGCTTCTTAAATAACCTAAAAAAACAGCAAAACAACACAAATGGTGTAGACCTAAGTCAATATCAACAAGGAACAAAAGTATACCACAAAAAATTTGGAGAAGGCACAATAAGCAAAGTAGAGCAAGAAGCCGAAGACCTAAAAGTAGACATAGACTTTGAAAAAGCAGGTCATAAACGCTTAATGGCAAAATTTGCAGGATTGGAAATTATCTGAAAAACACCTAAAAATACATAAAAAATATCTAAAAAAATTTAAAAACACCTAAAAATACATAAAAAATTTTTTAAGGGAAAATTTGGGACGGAGCAAATCGGGACAAAAATGTCCCAAAAGGGACAGACCAATGTAATATAAATATAATATAAAAAATAATAATGCTAGAAGTAGTTTGATGAATTCATTAAAGTGTATTCATCAAACTATTTATTTTATACAATAGCAAAGTCATATTGACTTTTTCTATTGTATAAAAATCTTCGCAAAACATTCCATACAAAATTATTAAAGCAATTTTGACAAGTGAACAACATTCAGAAAAACTTCAAAGAATAGTTTTTCATAAAATGTTAATAATAAATATTAATAACACAGCAGATGGTTTAAGACCTCTGAATAGTTACAATAAATAATAAATTATTTGAACTGGCACTTGTAAGTGTAAGTGAAGAATGATATAATGTGAGCAAAGTACTAAAGAAGGAGGAAGCGATGGAAAATAAAGAGAAAACCATAGAGAGAAAAAGCAAAAGAGAGAAAAATAGAGGGAATATAGGAATAAATATAGCAATAGTAATAACAGTAGCAATAATAATATTTGCAATAGTAGTACTAATAATGGCAATAAGTGAAAAAGTAAAAAATAAAGAAGAAATAACACAAAGTGCAAAAACAGAGCAAAGCAAAGAAGATAAAAAAGAAGAAAATCAAAAGGAAGAAGGCAAAGAAGAAAAAAAAGAAGAAGTAAAAAAGGCAGAAGAGAAAACAATAAACTTAGAACCAAATGAATACATGCATGTGGAGATAGATGCAAGTGGGGACAAAGTACCAGTGCCAAATGGGTATGTAGGAAGTAGTATAAGTGGAGAGAATGAAGAAAACGAAATAGATACAGGGTATGTAATATATGAAGGAGAAGAGGCAGTAACAGAAGCAAATGTAGAAGAAGCAAGAAAAACAAGAAACCAATATGTATGGGTGCCAGTAGCAGATGCAAGCAAAATATATGGAACAGATAGAAATGGGAAGAAATGGGGAAAGCTGTATAGTTTTAGCACAACATCAGGAGAAGAAATAACAGGAACAAGCCCATACAATTGGAGTGAAAGTAATGGAGTAATGACGATAAAAAGTACATCAGAAGGAAGAGAGCCAGATGTATTAACAAATTATGATATAGATTCCCGCTTAAAGACCTTAGGGCTAGGAGCAAAAACAATGCATGAATATAAAATGCAGCTAGAGAGAGAATTTACAAAAGCGATAAAAAGCATAGAAAAATATGGAGGGTATTATATAGGAAGGTATGAAACAGGAGGACTAAAAGGAACAGCAAAAATAGTAAAAGGAAATACAGATATAAATTATCAAACATGGTATACAATGTATAAGAAATGTAAAGGGTTAGCAGGAGCAAATACAAATGTGGAGACAGGGTTAATATGGGGATGTGAGCAAGATAGAGTACTAATGTGGTTAATAGAGAGTGGAAATAAGACAAAGGAGCAGGTGTGTAAAGATTCGATAGACTGGGGAAATTACAAAAATAATGCAATAGAATATGTAACAAGTAGTGGAAGTGTAACAACGACGACAGCAGGAAGTAGCACAAGAATCCCATCAGGAGCAAGTGAGCAGACAAAAGCGAATAATATTTATGATTTAGCGGGGAACGTCTGGGACTGGGGAATGGAGGCTAGCTCCACCAACTACAGGAGGTATCGTGGTGGCAATTACTACGGCAGTAGTACCGGCTACCCAGCTAGTGGTCGTGGCGACGGCACTCCGACCAACTACAGCACCTACAACTATGGCTGTCGTGCCACACTTTATATAAGGTAGCCCTGACCGAAAGGGCTGGGAGAGGGTGCCTCTGAGGCACCCAAAAAATTTGCCAAACTACAACATTATGTCAACAAAGAAATTTAGCTGTTAATAGAAAAAATTTTAAAGTACTGTATAATTAAATAAATTTGAATAAAAGGCAAAAAAAAGGAAACAATAAAAATAATACAGAAAAGAAAGGGAGGATAAAAATGGCAAATTTAACACAAATAGAATTACAAAACCTAAGACATCTAATAGGAGCACATGAGACATCATATCAAAAACTAAACACATATGCATCACAAGCAGTAGATCCACAAATAAAGCAAATGTTTACAAAATCAGCACAAGATGCATTAAACACAAAACAAAAATTAATGTCATTTCTAAATAATTAAAAAGAAAAAAGAGGAGGGAAATAAAATGGATGAGAAAACAATGGTAAACGATATATTAAGTGGAGTAAAAGCAAGTTTAACAACATATCAAGGAGTAATATCAGAGGCAGAAAACATGCAATTAAGACAAACAATACAACAAATAAGAAACAATGATGAAAGCTTTCAATACGAATTATTCAAAGTAGCGCAAACAAAAGGATATTATAAGCCAGCGCAAGCAGCTACAATAACAGAAATACAAACAGTAAAAAATGAATTACAATAAGAAACAAAAACAAAATAAAAGCATAAAATAAAAGGGAGGAACTTATAATAAAATATAAGTACTCCCTTTAAAAGTGTATAATAAACAAATATTAATGTATAAAAACAAATACATAATATGAAAGCTATTAACACGAAAACAGAAGAAAAATGAAGAAAAACAAAGAAAAACATATGAAAAACGAAGAAAACAATCAAAACTGAAACAAACAAAAATTGCAAAAAAGCATGTAATAGTATAAAATAAACAAAATCGCAAGTAAAAAAGAAGAAAAGATAGGAGTTGTTTAAAATTAGTAAAGTAAAAAAAATATTAATGCACTTTAGAACCTGCTCAAAATTTACAATATTAATTATA
The DNA here is from genome assembly GCA_947642455.1 of uncultured Clostridiaceae bacterium. Classification (GTDB taxonomy): domain Bacteria; phylum Bacillota; class Clostridia; order TANB77; family CAG-508; genus UMGS1663. The sequence goes on along the minus strand of CANRSN010000010.1, from coordinate 1,141 downwards.
GTAGCAGCAATCTTAATCCTAGCAATAATGGCACTTACATACAAACCAATATATAGTGTAACATTAAATGGGGAAGAAATAGGTTATAGTGCAAATAGAAGCGAACTACAAGAAAAAATAAACGAATATATAGAAAAAGGAACAGGAGAAGAAAACATAGCTTTTGTAGAAATAAGCAACTTACCAGAATATAAAATGTGTCTATTAAAAAGAGACATAGTACCAAACGACGAAGAAATCTATCAAAAAGTAATAGAGGGAGGAACAACATATTACAAATATTATGCTGTAACAGTAGATGAAGAAATAAAAGCATATGTATCAGACTTCACAAAAGCAGAAAGCATAGTATCACAACTAAAAGAAAAAAACAGTACAAACAAAGACAAACTAGGAATACAAGAAAAATACGAAACAAAACTAGAAGAATTCACAGAAGTAGAAACATGTGTAGCAAACTTATATGAAAAACCAATAGAAAAGCCAGTAGTGAAAAAAACAACACAAAAATCATACACAGAGAGCGTAAAAGTAGCAAACACAACACAAAAAATAAACTTAGGAATATCATTTATAAGACCAGTATCAGGAACACTAACATCAAGGTTTGGAACACGTTGGGGAAGAGGACATAAAGGGATAGATATAGGAGCACCAAAAGGAACAACAATATATGCTTCAGCATCAGGAACAGTAGCCTCAACAACCACTGGATGGGGTGGAGGGTATGGAAACCATCTTATAATATCACATGGAAATGGAGTTCAAACACTATATGGGCACTGCACAACATTATTAGTAAAAGCAGGGCAGAAAGTGTCACAAGGGCAAGCAATTGCAACAGTAGGAAATACAGGAAACTCATATGGAAACCACTTACACTTCGAAGTAAGAGTAAATGGAGTAGCTCAAAATCCACAAAACTATGTATCATATTAAAAGCAAAAAAATATAGAATATCTTACCATCAAAAAGGTAGGATATTCTATATTTAACTTTCTAATTAAAAGTGGTATCTAAATTAGTTACTGTTCACACTGCACGAGCTAATCCGTCTCCAAACTTTATATGTATATATTTTTTCACACAATAGGAAAGTCATACTGACTTTTCCTATTGTATAAAAAGCTTCGCAAACATT
>CANRSN010000009.1 GCA_947642455.1 uncultured Clostridiaceae bacterium | reverse complement strand
TCAATAAAAGCACAGGAGCAGTAACAAATAATAACTGGAGTGAAAGTAATGGAGTGATGAGTATAACAAAAACATCTAGTAGTGGAAGTTATAGAGAACCAGATATATTAGAAGATGATGACAAAGATTCACAGTTAAAGACATATGGAATAGGAGTAAAAAGTATGCATGAGTTCAATATGGATTTACAAAAAGAATTTAATAGTATGATAAAAAGTGTAGAAAAATATGGAGGTTTTTATATAGGAAGATATGAAACAGGAAACTTGTCACAAAATATACCAGTAGTAGTAAAAGGAAATACAGATATATCAAATCAAAATTGGTATAAAATGTATGATGGATGTAAAAGAATATCTGGAGGAAATCAGAAAGTAAAAACTGGCATAATATGGGGGTGCCAGTGGGATGCAACATTAAAATGGTTCCAAACAAGCAGTGACGAAAATGTAGTAAAATATGTAATAGACAGTACAGGAATGGGAAACTATACAGGAAGTAAAAAAGCGACAGGTTCAAGTGAAGATTATAAAGTAAATAATATATATGATATGGCTGGAAATGTATGGGATTGGACAATAGAAGCTAGCAGTACCGACAATCGTGTTATTCGTCGGTGGCAGTTATGGCCTTACGGCTTCCTACAGTCCTATTTCCTACCGTAACTACAGTTATCCGACTGTTAGCGATTCCTATGGTGGAGTTAGATGTGCACTTTGTATGTAGTGCTGAAGAGTGTTAAAATATAACTGTGTAAATTGTATAATAAAACTAGTCAATTTTGCTCAATTTTACTTGAGAACTTTTGACTAGTTTTATTATGCAATTTAAAGCATTACAATACACAGTTTGTAAAATTATATATTTTAGGCAATATAATATTTATTTTAACGAAGTTTTGCGCAGGGAAGCTCCCAGAGTGGACATGACCCAGAGCGATTGGCGAAGCCAGTAAGAAACTTCGTTAAAATAAATATTATATTGCCTAAATAGAAATATGGCTGTAAATTGTAACGAATTGTTAGAAATAATCTTAAAAATATGAAACATAAGTGTTGCAATTAAAAAATTATAATGATAAAATTAATAAGCAAAAAAGTGTAAAAAATAAGAAGAAGGGAATGTCAGCAAATGGCTAAAAGAGTAAAGAAAAAAACAGTAAAAAAACAAAAAGTAGGAATAGACATAGCAGTTGTCGGAATGATAATTGCAAGTTTTTTACTTGCAGTACTAATATATATGCAATCAGGTACATTAGGAACAGCATTAAATGCAATATTAGGTGGAATAATGGGAATTATGAGGTACATAATACCAGTAGGAACATTTATAATAGCACTATATTTAGCACATGACAAAACAGAATATTTATACACAAAATTAATTCAGTATGGAGTATTTTTAGTATGTATAGCAGTAGTTATGAGTGTTTTATCAGGAACAGTAAATTCAGCAGGTGACTTTTCTGCAATACTAGATACAGCATACATAAATGGAACACAAAACATAGGTGGTGGAGTAATAGGAGCAGCAATAGCAGCACCACTAATGAATTTACTAGGAGCAATAGGAACTATTATTTTATGTATAGGAATAGCAATTATAGATTTAGTATTTATGTTTGCAATAAAGCCATCTGAAATAATAGCAAACATTTTAGACAACATGATAGAGAAAAAAGAAGAAAGAAGAGAAGAAAAGAGAATAGATAGACAAGAAAGAAAAGCATATAGAGAAGAAATACAAGAACAAGAAGAAAGAGCACCTAGAAGAAGAGGTACAACAATAAGAGAAATTGAGGAACAAGAAATATTACCACCTGTAAGAAAAGAAACTGCAAGAGAGCGTAGGTTACGTGAAAAAGAAGAAGAAAGAAGAAGAGCATTAGAAATAGACGAGAGTCAAATAACAATAAATTTAGATGGATTAGAAGACAATGGAGAAAAAGGGCTAAAAAAATATAATCATGCAGCAGATGAAATAAATCCAATAGGTCTAGAAAATGCTAAAACAGTTCAATCATCACCAGACTTTATAGAAGCAAACTTATTTAAGCAAGAGCAAGAAGTGAAAGAAGAAAAAGTAAAAGAAGTATTAAACTTAGAACATACAATGACAGTTGAAGAGGAAGAAGAAGATTATCAATACCCACCAGTAGAATTATTAAGTTTAGGAGAGAAAAAGGCATTAAAAGGTGGAAAAAAAGCTGTTACAGATACAGCAACAAAACTTCAAAAAACTTTATATAGTTTTGGAGTATCGGCAAAAGTAGAAAATGTTTCAGTAGGACCTGCAATAACTAGGTATGAGTTAAAACCAGCAGAAGGTGTAAGGGTAAATAAAATTGCAAATTTAGCAGACGATATAGCTTTAAATTTGGCAGCAGAAAGTATAAGAATAGAGGCACCAATACCAGGAAAACAAGCAGTTGGAATAGAAATACCAAACAAAGAAAACGAAGTAGTTCATTTTAGAGACATTGTAGATTCAGATGAGTTTAGAGATCATAAATCTAAATTAGCATTTGCACTTGGAAAAGATGTTGCAGGAAAAGAAGTTGTAACAGATATTGCTAAAATGCCACATGTTATGATAGCAGGAGCTACAGGTTCAGGAAAGAGTGTGTGTATAAATACATTAATTTCAAGTATAATATATAAAGCAAAACCAAGTGAGGCAAAATTATTAATGGTAGACCCAAAAATAGTAGAACTTTCAGTATATAATGGAATTCCACATTTACTTATTCCAGTTGTAACAGATCCAAGAAAAGCAGCAGGGGCACTAGCATGGGCAGTTCAGGAAATGGAAAACAGATATAATACATTTGCAGCAAGAGGAGTTAGAGACTTAAAAGGATATAATCAAGAAATAGAAAAAGAAGGTGGTTTTGGAAAATTACCACATATAATAATTATAATAGATGAGCTTGCAGACTTAATGATGGTAGCAGCAAAAGATGTAGAAGATTCAATATGTAGGTTAGCACAAAAAGCAAGGGCTGCTGGCATGCATCTAGTAATAGCAACTCAAAGACCTTCTGTAGATGTAATTACAGGTATAATTAAAGCTAATATACCATCAAGAATAGCATTTTCAGTATCATCTCAAGTGGACTCAAGAACAATATTAGATATGGTAGGAGCAGAAAAATTATTAGGAAAAGGTGATATGTTATTTTATCCTTCTGGAGCATCAAAACCTGTTAGAATACAGGGAGCATTTGTATCAGACGAAGAAGTAGAAAAAATAGTAGATTTTGTAAAAGCAAATGGAGAAGCAAAATATAGTGAAGATATTATAGATAGTATAGAAAATTCAAATAAAACAGATAAAGAAGTAGATAATTCAAATGACAATGAAGATGATACTGACGAATTTTTAATGGATGCAATAGATGTTGTAGTTGAAACAGGACAAGCATCAGCATCTTTTATCCAAAGAAGGTTTAAAGTAGGTTATGCAAGGGCAGGAAGAATAATAGATCAAATGGAAGAAAGAGGTATTATATCAGGATACCAAGGTAGCAAGCCTAGAGAGGTATTAATGACAAAAGAAAGATTGGCAGAACTAAAAATGGCAACAGCACCAGCCCAGTCTAATGATGAATAAGTTACTTAAAACTAAGTGGAGAAATTTTTAAAATGATGAATAATTTAGTCAAAACTAAGTGAGGAATTTTTAATATGTCTTGAATATTGTAAATATTATACATATTAAGTTTTAAATACATAAGATAAGGGGTAAAAATGGCAAAAGATATTTTTTCAAAGATAAATTTAAAAGACTATAATAATACATTAGAAACTATATTAGAAAACAAGGATTTTTCAGAAGACGTAAAAAATCTTTTATTAAGTATGCTTTATAAAATAGAAAATGCGTATCAAGACTATATAAATGTAAAAGTTAATGTATGCACAAAAAGGGAATTTGTAAAAAAAATAATAAAAATAATAGAAGAGCAATGTAATGATATAGAATTTATAAGACCAATTGCAGAAAATGAAAAGTACTTTATAGATAGGAAAATAGGAAAAATTAAAACATTTCAAAATGAAAATGTATTATTACAAGCAATTGTAGAACTTTCACAAAAAGATATAGAATTTAATGAAAAATATGAACTAATAAAAGAACCTTTAAAGGATATGCTTGTAACAGGTAGCAGAATGAACCAAGTAGAAATAATAAGAGACTTTAATGGTTGGTCATGGGACATACCAATAAAAGATATAGAAAATATTAATTATAACACAATATTCCAATTATTTGTTATACTATTTGGAAATCAGTTTACAGATGAAGTATTAGATGATGTAAAAGAAAACGAAGATGATGAAAATATACCAAATAATGTAATATTAAGAAGTAAATATAATGAGAGCTTTGGGCTTACTGTAGACGAAACAAGAGTTGAAGAAAAAATAGATTATATAGAAATAATGCAAGATATATTAAAAGAAGAATTTGGAAATGAATTAGCTAAAGAGTTTTGGGAAAGTTTAACAAGGAATATTATTGTTATATATGCGAGTAAAGATGAAGAATATAAAAAATATGTTATAGAAAAATTAGAAGAAGAGAAACAAAAATTAGAGAAAATGCAAAACAATAAAATCTTTTTAGAGTCAATTTCTCTAAAAAAGAAAGAAATAAATCAACAAATTAAAAATATAGATAGCTTACTTAATAATAATACTGAACTTAAAGAAGAATATAATAGAAGAAATGAAAAATTAGCAAACAAAGACAAAATCTTTAGTGTAAGTCATTTAGTATTAATGCTTGAAAAGCAAAGAACGGAGTTTTTAGAGGAAATAAAACGTTTAAATAAAATGATTGAACCAATGGAGTTTGTAAAAATAAAAAAACAAGTAGAAGATATAGTAGAATTTTATGAAAGTTTAAATATAACAGAAGAAACAAATAAAAATCAAAAAGAAAAATTAGAAGAATTAAAATTAACATTTTTGCATTGTTTTACAAAGAGAATACAAAAAGCATCTAAAAAAGAAGATATAGATAAATTAATATATGAATTAAGATATTTTGAGTTATTGCCAGACAAAATAGTAGTAGAACAAAATGAAATAAATCAAGTAGAGAAAATGCTTGTAAAAAAAGCATGTGAAATGAAAATATTAACAAGGTTTAGTGAAGATGATATATTAAATACAAATATATTAAGAAATATTTTTGTTTCAAGAATAATTACAATGCAAAATATTGTAATTAGCTTAAAATATGAAGACTCTGTATTATGGATAGAAATGTATGATGGAAATATACATGATAAAACAGTAGAATTGAAAATAACAGAAAAAACAGAATTGATAGTAAAATTAAAAAAGAAAATTAAAGTATGGAATTAATAACACAGCAGATAGCATAATACCTTTAAAGAATTATTAGAATATATGTTAATTAGAAATTGCAATTATAAATTAGAAACAAAGGAAGGAGAAAATTTTATGAAAATAACATTTTTAGGTGCAACAAAAACTGTAACAGGGTCAAATTTTTTAGTAGAGGCAGCAGGAAAAAAGTTTATAGTTGATTGCGGAATGTACCAAGGAAAGGCAGAAGATGAATGGGAGAATTCAGCTCCATTTGTATTTGATGTAAATGAAATAGATTTCATGTTATTAACACATGCACATATAGACCATTCAGGAAGAATTCCCAAATTATATAATGATGGCTTTAGAAATAAAGTATATGCTACAAAAGCAACTTGTGATTTATGTTCAATAATGTTACCAGATAGTGGGCATATTCAGGAAATGGAAATTGAGTGGAAAAATAGAAAAAGGCTTCGTAAAGGACTACCAGCTATTCCACCATTATATACAGCAGAAGAAGCAGCAAGGTCATTAGAAATATTTGAACCAGTAAAGTATGATGAAATAATAGATATAAATGAAAATATACATGTTCGTTTTAATGATGCAGGTCATATGTTAGGTTCAAGTATAATAGAGGTGTGGGCAAATGAAGATGGAAAAATGACAAAAGCAGTATTTACAGGAGACTTAGGAAATAATGATATACCATTATTATCTTCACCAACTATGATAGAAGATGCAGATTACTTAATTATGGAATCAACATATGGTGGAAGACTTCATATGAGAAATGATGATAAAGCAGAGCTGTTTTTAGATATTGTATATGAAACTTTGGAAAAGGGTGGAACAGTAGTAATACCATCATTTGCTGTAGGTAGAACACAAGAAATATTATATGAAATAAATGATGTAAAAGATAGAAAACATGATGAAGAATTTAATAAAAAGTATGAAAAGATCATGAAAACAAAAGTATATGTAGACAGTCCACTTGCAATATCTGCAACAGAAATATTTAAGGAAAATCAAGACTTGTTTGATGAAGAAACACAAGAGTTAATAAATAGTGGAGATAATCCTCTTGAATTTGGAGGGCTTGAGTTTACAAGAACAGCAGAAGAATCAAAAGAATTAAATATGAAAAATGAATCTTCAATAATAATTTCTGCAAGCGGTATGTGTGAAGTTGGAAGAATAAAACATCATTTAAAACATAATATTTGGAATCCTAATAGTACAATATTATTTGTAGGTTACCAAGCACCAGGAACTTTAGGAAGAAAAATTGTAGATGGAGCAAAAACAGTTAAAATATTTGGAGATGAAATTTCTGTAAATGCTAGAATAGAATATATTGAAGGATATTCAGGACATGCAGATCAAGAATGGCTTTTAAACTTTATTTATTCATTCTTGAAAAAACCTAAAACGATTTTCCTTGTACATGGTGAGCCAGAGGGACAAATTGCTTTAAAGCAAAAAATACAAGGCAATATGCAAATTCCTGTAATAATTCCAGAATATGGAGAACAATATGAATTAGACTCTACAAGGGCAGAAGAAGGTGTAAGCAGATTAGGAAGAATTAAAGAAGCAAGAGTAAGAGAACAAAAATATATTAGATTAGAAGTATTGGGTAGAATGCAAACTCTAAAAGAGGAAATAGAGGATATGTCTACAATTATACAAGAAGAAATGCTAAGTGAAGATGTAAAAGATGAGAAAATTGTTAATCTAAATGAGAAAATAAAAGAGTTAGAACAACAAATTGTAAAAATTATAGAAGAATAGAAAAAGATGAATATAAATATAGATTTTAATATTAAATAAAAAGTTACTTATAGTAAAAAATATAAAACGAAAGGAAAACAAATGAATAAAAAATATTTGAATGAAGCCATTATAGGTAATCAGAATTTAGTTGTAAGTTTTAGTAAAAAAGGAGAATTATTAAGGTTATTTTATCCAACAAGAGATTACAGGCAGTTTGTAGATACATTCTACACAGGAATAAAAGTAAATGATTCTAATAACATATATCTTCATGATGATATAAACAATGTTTATAATCAATACTATTCAGAAAATACAAATGTACTAAATACCAAAATAGAAAATACTTATTTTAAAGTGGATATATTGCAAACAGATTTTGTTTCCATCAAGCAAGATGTAATAATAAAAAAATATATAATAACAAATAATAATTCTATAGACTTAAATATTAATTTTTTAATATATTCAAAATTACTTTCAAGTTTTAATAATATGGTTGGAACTAGAGTAGTAGGCGGAAATAATTCTGAAGATAATATATTTATGCAATATAGCCATAATTATGCTATTTCTATTTTTTCAAAAACACCAATGTTAGGTTATAGGTTAAATAATAGTGCAGAAGATGTAAAAAGTGGAGTTTTGCAAGACAAAGATTATGAGGCGATGCAAAATGACTCAGCAGTTAGTTTTGATTTAGGAACCTTTAAATCAGGAGAAACGAAGGAATTTGAAGTGTTTATCAATATAAACAATAATAGAAGTGATACCTATAGTTTTGATGATGTAAAGAAAAACATTGAAAAAATAAAAAAGATTGATGTTGATTCCGAATTACAGCAAACTAAGAAGTATTGGAGAAAATATGTAAAAGAGCATGATGGACTTAAAATTTTAACAGAAAATGAAATAAATTTAAAAAATATCACAGAAGAAATGAAAAGAATTTATACTAGAAGTATTTTATTGTTTCCATTATTATTAAATAATAAAACAGGAGGAATATCTGCAGCATTAGAAGTTGATGAAGAAAAAGATAAATGTGGTAGGTATTCTTATTGTTGGCCAAGAGATGCAGTTTTTATAAATAAAGCATTAACTTTACTAAAAATGGATAAAGAAGTAGAAAGATTTTATACAGTTTTTAGTAAGAATACTCAAAGTAAAAATGGAATGTGGGAACAACGTTTTTATACTGATGGAAAATTGGCACCTTGTTGGGGGTATCAAATAGATGAAACAGCAGCTGTAGTGTATGGTGTATATGCTTATTATCATAATGCTAAAAATAAAGAATTTTTAAAAAATACAATAAAAATGTGCGAAAAGGCAATAGAGTTTTTAGAGAGTTATGTAAATTGTGCAATATTTAACAGAGCTAATGTTGAGGAAGAAAAAAATCAATTTTTTGTAAAATATGAAAGCTATGATATCTGGGAAAATCATCAAGGAATTCACTTATATTCATTGTCAGCAATATATGCAGCATTCATTTCTATGGCAAATATTTATAAAGAATTAGAATACGAAAAATCAAAAGTAGATAATATGAAAAATTTAGCAAGTGAGATTAAAGATTATTGTTTGGAAAATTTGTGTGATAAACAAACATCTACTTTAAAAAGAAATAATAAAGATTTTTTGGCAGATATAAGTGTACTAGGCACAATCATTCCTTTTAGAATGTTTGATGCAAGTCAAAAAGAAGTGAAAAATACTATAGAAAAAATTAATTTAACTTTAAGAACATATACAGGTGGATATATAAGGTTTGAAAATGATTCATACATGGAAGGTAATAATCCTTGGCCAATTGCGACTTTATGGATGGCTTTATATTATTTTCAAGTTGGCAATAAGCAAGAAGCAATGAAGTGCATAGATTTTGTAACAAATACTGCTACAAAACATGGTCTTTTAGCAGAGCAAATTGACAATAGTTCTATGACTTCTAAGTGGGTTATAGGCTTAGGTTGGTCTCATGCAATGTATGTTGTTTCTTTATATAGAATGTTACTTGACATGGGAATAAACATAGGAGAAAAACCTAATAAAGAGTTTGGTAAATAGCAAAGTAAACGCTAGTGAAAGATCTTTTTGTTCTTGTATAGGAAAAATCGAAGTTTTTCCTATACAAGAAGGTTGGAACAAAATGAAAATAAAGCAAAAAGAAATACTTTGTTAAAAAATAATACAGAAGATGGAATCTTGAATTAGGAATTTGAGATGTAATGGGTTATAGGTAAATCCTTTATTAAAACCTAAATTTAGTTTACAAGGAAGTTAAGATGGCAAAATCAAAGACAGTTTTTGTATGTAGTAGTTGTGGTTATGAGTCAGCTAAGTGGATAGGAAAGTGTCCAGCATGTAATGAATGGAATACATTTTATGAGGAAAAAATGTCAAAAGCAGATACAAGTTTTGGTTCAGCAGACAAAAAGAGAAAAAGTGTTAAGCCTAGAATTCTTACAGATGTAGAGGGAAAAGAAGCTTCAAGGGTAACAACAGGAATTGGCGAACTAGATAGAGTTTTAGGTGGTGGAATAGTAAAAGGTTCTTTGTTACTTTTAGGAGGAGAGCCAGGAATAGGAAAATCTACATTAATACTTCAAATATGTAATAAAATACAAGGAGAAGGAAAGGTTTTATATGTATCTGGAGAGGAGTCGGCAGAGCAAATAAAAATTAGAGCAGATAGGTTAAATATAAAAAATGAAGATATTTTATTTTTGGGAGAAACTGATATTGATGTTATTTCTGAAGCTATATCAGAAATTAACCCAAAACTTGTAATTATAGATTCTATACAAACAATGTATAGTGATGAAATTACTTCTGCCGCTGGAACAGTAAGTCAAGTAAGAGAAATTACAGGAAGAATAATGAAAATATGCAAATCTCAGGGAATTACAACAATTATAATAGGTCATGTTACAAAAGAGGGAAATATAGCAGGTCCAAGAGTTTTGGAACACATGGTTGATACAGTATTATATTTAGAAGGAGAAAGATATTTTTCATATAGAATTTTAAGAGGTGTAAAAAATAGGTTTGGTTCAACAAATGAAGTTGGAATGTTTGAAATGAGAAATGAAGGAATGGTAGAAATTACAAATCCATCATCAATACTTATTTCAGAAAGAGAAGATAATCCAGCAGGTTCAGTTGTTGTAGCAAGTATAGAAGGAACAAGACCTCTTTTAGTAGAATTTCAAGCATTAACTACAGCAACATTGTTTGGAATGCCAAGAAGAACAGCAAATGGTATAGATTATAATAGGCTAACATTACTTATGGCAGTTTTAGAAAAAAAAGGAAAATTGCATCTTAATTCGCAAGATGTATATTTAAATGTTGTAAGTGGAATTAAAATTGCAGAGCCAGCTATAGATTTAGGAATTATACTTTGTGTAGCATCAAGTTATAAAAATATAAGTATTCCAAAAAACTTAGTGGCTATAGGAGAAGTTGGTTTGACAGGAGAAATTAGAGCTGTTAATATGATTGAAAAAAGGCTTAAAGAAGCAGAAAAGTTGGGGTTCAAAAAATGTATAATACCAGAAAATAATAAGAAACTATTGAAAGATAATTATAAATTAGATATAATAGGCGCAAAGGATATAGAAGATGCACTAAAAATATTAAATTAACATACATATTTATGCTTAATAGAAAGGAATGTGATTAAATGGCAAGTAATAGGGACAATTCTATCACAGAAGTATTAAAGTTAATTGCACCTGGTACACCAATAAGGAATGGACTTGAAAATATACTTAAAGCAAAAACAGGAGCATTAATTGTTATAGGGGATACAAATGAGGTTTTAGATATTGTAGATGGAGGCTTTAGCATAAATGTAGATTATACGTCATCTAGGCTATATGAGCTTGCTAAAATGGATGGAGCAATAATATTAAGTGCAGACCTTAAAAAGATTTTATATGCTAATGCACAGTTAATACCATCATCAGAAATATCAACAACAGAAACAGGAACTAGACATAGAACAGCAGAGCGTACAGCAAAACAGACTGGTAGAATAGTAATAAGTATTTCTCAAAGGAGAAATATAATAACAGTATTTAAAGGATATTCACGATATGTACTAGAAGATACAAGCAAAGTTATTTCAAAAGCAAATCAGGCACTACAAACAGTAGAAAAATATAAAAAAGTGTTTGACAGCAAATTAAGTTTACTAAATGAATACGAATTTAATGATATAGTAACATTAGAAAATGTAGTAACAGCAATACAAAGAGCAGAAATGGTTATGAAAATAGTAGATGAAGTTCAAAAATCTATAGATGAACTAGGAGAAGAAGGTAGACTTCTTGAAATGCAGTTAGAAGAACTTATAGGTGACTTAGAAAAAGAAGAGCTTTTAATAATAAAAGATTACATAGCACCAGGGAAGAAAAGAACTTCAGAAAAAGTGTTAAAAGAAATAGAATCTTTAACACATGAAGATTTAATGAGACCGCAAATTATTGGAAGGTTATTGGGCTATGGCGACTTTGACAATTATGATGAAGTAGGTGTATTTACTAGAGGATACAGAATTTTAAATAAAATACCAAGAATGCCAAGCAATATAGTAGATAATTTGGTAAAAGCATTCAAGTCTTTCCAACATATAGTTATTGCAGATATACCAGCATTAGACGATGTTGACGGAATTGGAGAAGTAAGGGCAAAAACTATAAAGCAGTCTTTAAAAAGAATGCAAGAACAATTTGTATTTGATAATTTAATGTTATGATAAATTAAAAAATAAGGAACTAACTTTTTAGGTTATAAACAGCAGGATGGTAGTTAATTAAATAAGAAGTAAAGGAAGATGAAAAATGAAGAAAAATGCAATTATAATAATAGTTATAAGTATTATTACAATTCTAATAGTAGGAATAATAGGTTTTATACTATATAAAACTATAATAGATAAAATAGCAGAAATAAACAATATAGAAGAGTTTGGAGAAAGGCAAGAAGAAAATACAAATAGCAATAAACAAGAAAGTAACACAAATAGTAACAAAATTGAGGATAATGTAACAAACGAAAAAAATCCAGTAGCTACAATAGAAATACAAAATTATGGTACAATAAAAGTAGAATTATATAAAGACCAAGCACCAAATACAGTAACGAACTTTATAAGGCTTGCAAATAGAGGCTTTTATAATAATTTAACATTTCATAGAGTAATAAAAGATTTTATGATACAAGGTGGTGATCCAAAAGGAGATGGAACAGGAGGTTCAACTTTAAAAGATATAAAAGATGGAGGAGACAGTTCAGAATATAGTATTAAAGGTGAATTTTCTAAAAATGGTTATAAAAATAACAAAATAAAGTTTGAAAGAGGAGTAATAGCAATGGCTAGAGCAGATTATTCTGTTATAGGCTTAGAAGAGGAAGGTTATAATTCAGCAAGTTCACAATTTTTTATAATGCACAAAGACAATAGTAATTTAAATGGGCTTTATGCAGGTTTTGGCAAAGTAATAGATGGACTAGAAGTAGTTGACAAAATAGCAGATGTAAAAATTTCAGCAGATGATATAAACGGAGATAGACCAGAAAATCCTCCATTAATAAAAAGCATTACAGTAGAAACTTATGGTGCAGACTATGGAGAGCCAGAAACTTTAAAACCATTTGACTATAATGAATGGTTTATGAAAAATTATCAACAATAATAGTAAATCATATTGTTAAACTTCATAATATTAGGGCAGGAAGGAAATTTTGGGTTTATAGGTAAATCCCATTAAAAACCTAAATATAAAAAAGAGGAAGATGAAAAAGTGAAAAACAAAAATGAATTAGTAAAAACAATAATATTAAGTATTGTAGCAATTATATTGTTAGTAGGAATAGGTTTTGCAACATATGGAGTATATGCAAAAATGACAATGGAAGTTAAAAATCCAATAGCAATAATAGAGGTAGAGAATTTTGGAGAAATTAAAGTAGAGTTATTTCCAGACCAAGCACCAAACACAGTAACAAACTTTATAAGACTTGCAAAAAGAGGTTTTTATGATGATCTAAAATTCCATAGAGTAGAAAAAGATTTCATGATACAAGGTGGAGATAAAAACGGAGATGGGACAGGTTCTCCATCAATAAGTGACATAAGAGATGTTGAAGATGATACAAAATATAATATTAAAGGTGAATTTTTAGCAAATGACTATAAAGATAACAAAATAAAATTCGAAAGAGGAGTTATAGCAATGGCTAGAAGTAACTATACACAATATGGTTTATATAGAGAAAGCTACAATTCAGCAGGTTCACAATTTTTTATAATGCAAAAAGATACAGAAAGTCTTAATGGTTCATATGCAGCTTTTGGAAAAGTAAAAGAGGGTATAGAAATTGTAGATGCTATAGCAGAGTTAGAGACTACAACAGAAACTAAGCAAAATGAAAATGGAGAAACCACATCAGAACCAACAGACACACCAGTAAATCCACCAGTAATAAAAAGTATAAGAGTAGAAACTTATGGAGTAGAGTATGGAGAGCCAGAAACAGTAGATGTGTTTGATTTAGATAATTGGTTTATGCAAAATTATGGAATTTCATTAGATTCACTATATGGTAACCAATAATGCTTTAGCAATTTTGTGTGAAATGTTTGCGAAGCTTTTCTATACTAGGAAAGTATAATAAATTGTTGTACTTTCCTAGTATAGAACAAATCTTTTTATACAATAGGAAATCCTATTATATAAAAAAAGGGCAGAGAAGGTATTACAATCTCTGTCCTAAAATCTAAAATGGAGGATGTTGAAAATGGAAGGTGAAAAAAGAAAAGATTATATAAATTGGGATGAGTATTTTATGGCAATTGCTAAATTATCTGCAATGAGAAGTAAAGATCCATCTACACAGGTAGGTGCATGTATTGTAAGTGATGATAATAGAATTTTATCAATAGGCTATAATGGAGCTCCAAATGGTTTTAGTGATGAAAAATTTCCTTGGGGAAGAGATGGGGAAAATTTGAATACTAAATATCCATATGTATGTCATGCAGAAATGAATGCAATTTTAAATTTTAGAGGTAGTAAAAAGGATTTAGAAAACTCAAAAGTTTATGTAGACTTATTTCCATGTAATGAATGTGCAAAAATAATAATTCAATCAGGAATAAGAAATGTAATATATTTATCTGATAAATATGCAAACTCAGAAAATAATATTGCTTCAAGAAGGCTATTTGACGAATGTGGAGTTACATACAAAAAATTAGAACTTGCAAATAAAAAAGAAATAAAAATAGAGCTTTAATAAAATACTAAAAAATGAAAAATGCTTGTATTTAAATAAGCTATATTAAGAAAGGGTATAAAAAATGAAAATTAATAACAAATATTTACATATAGCAATAATTGTAATAGGAATAATATTTATATCTTTAGGAGCTTTTCATACAAATTTATGGTTTGATGAGAGTTATTCAGTAGGAATGGCAAACCATAGTTTTGAAGAAATATGGACAATAGGAAGTCATGATGTACATCCAGTGTTATATTATTGGATATTAAGAATAGCTGGCACATTAACTGGGGGGGGATTTTAACATATAGGTTGGTTTCAATAATACCTCTTGCTATATTAGGAATATTAGGATTTACGCATATAAAAAAGGACTTTGGAGAGAAAGTTGGAATGATATTTTCATTTTTGGTATTTTTCTTACCAATAAATGTTGTATATGCGACAGAAATTAGAATGTATACTTGGGCAATGTTATTTGTTACAGTAATGGGACTATATGCTTATAGAATTTTAAAAAATGGGGATATAAAAAATTGGTCTATTTTTGCAATTTTTAGTTTGATGTCTGCATATACTCATTATTATGGACTAATGGCAGCAGGTATAATAAATGCAGTATTATTTATATATTTTATAGTAAAATTAATAAAATCAAAAGAAAATAAAAAAGAATATGTACATAACTTAATAAAGTTTTCTATACAAGCAATTGTACAAATTATATTATATATACCTTGGTTATTTGCATTTTTAGAACAGTTTAATAGTGTTTCAAATGGATTTTGGATTAATGTAAATATAGGAACATTATTGGAAATATTTGAATTTCAATTTACAGGAATTATACAAGGCTCAGAAAATATAGAGCTTATATTATCATCTGTAGCTTTTGGAGCTATTTTGCTAATATATATAATAACATTAGCTCGTAAGTATAAAAAAGAAAATGGAAAATATGACATAAAACCTGCTTTAATGGCAATTGGAGTTTATATTGCAATAATAGTTGCAGCAGGAATTATTTCAATAGTAAAAGCTCCAATATTGTATGCAAGGTATATGTTAAATGTGACAGGTCTATTTATGTTTTTTATGGCATATATTATGTCAAAAGAAAAAAATCAATATAGAACAGTTGCTATATGTGCTCTTATAGTAATTGTATCAGTATTTATGAATTTTGACCGTATAGTAGAAAATTATGACCCTAGTAATATAGAAGTAGACAAATTTATATCTGAAAAGATAAAAGAAGATGATATAATTATATATGGAAATAATCAAGGAGGCTTTGGAAGTGGATTTGTTATTTCTGTTAAGTATAGGGACAATAAGCAATATTTTTATAATAAGGAAAAATGGAATGTAGAAGAAGCATATAAGGCATATGGACCTAATATGCAGACTGTAGAAAGTTTAGACTGTTTAAAAGATTATACAGGAAGAATATGGATAGTTGAGGCAAATAGTTTTGTAATGCTAGAAGAGGAATTTCCAAATGCAGGTTATGAGGACATTGAAGTTCTAGAAAAAAGGCAGTTTGATACAAGTTATAATTCATACCAATATGCAATTGCATTAGTACAAAAAAATTCATAAAAAGTACACATGACTCAATAAAATTCAATAGAAGGGATGTAAGCTATGGATAAAATAAGAGTTTTGGCATTTGTAGGTCCATCAGGAACAGGGAAAAGTTATAGAGCTCAAATGGTAGCAGGTGAAAATAATGTATCTTATATAATAGATGATGGGCTACTAATAAACGAAAATGAAGTGGTGGCTGGAGAGTCTGCAAAAAAGGCACCTACAAAAATAGAAACAGTAAAACATGCAATATTTATAGACGAAAACGAAAGAGTAAAAATGGTAGAAGCAATTAAAAAATATAAACCAGACTCAATACTAATATTGGGAACTTCTGATGGAATGGTTGAAAAAATAGCCAAAAACTTAGGTCTGCCTAATATTGAAAAAACTATATATATTCAAGATGTAGCAACAGAAAATGAAATAGAAACTGCTAGAAATATAAGAGTAACACAAGGAAAACATGTTATACCAGTTCCCACATTTGAAATAAAAAAAGATTTTTCAGGTTATATATTAGATCCTTTGCAAATATTTAAGTCAAAAGGTATTGGAAAAACACCATACATATCAGAAAAGTCAATAATAAGGCCTACATTTAGCTATTTAGGTAATTTTACAATATCAGATACAGTATTTAGGCAAATTGTAGAATATTTAGCTAAAAAAGCAGAAGGAATAGCAAAGGTTGTAAAAACAAGAGTAGAAAATTATGGAGAAGGACCATCAATTTATTTAGAAGTAGTTATAATTTATGGTGATAATGTACTTTCAAAGTTAAATGACTTTAAACAAAAATGTGTTAAAGAAATAGAAAAATTAACAACAATGAATGTACAAAAAATAACAGTTGTAGCAAAATCAATAGAAATGCCAAAAAATAAGGAGGAATAAAAATGTCATTTGTAGTTGCAATAGATGGACCAGCAGGAACAGGTAAAGGAACAATAACTGGGTTAATTTCAAAAGAAATGGGATTAGTAAATATAGATACAGGAGCTACATATAGATGTGTTGCGTTGCAAGCTATTAGAAACAATATTAAGTTAGAAGAAAAACAGAAAATAATCAGTTTACTAGATAAAATAACAATAGATATAAAAAATAATAAAGGTAAAGAGACACAAACTATTTTATTAAACGGTGAAGATGTAACAAAAGAAATAAGAAGCAAAGAAGTTACTAAAATAGTGTCTCAAGTATCATCAATTGTAGAAGTTAGATTAAAAATGGTAGAAGTACAAAGAAATTTGGCTAAAGGTAAAGATGTTATTATGGAAGGAAGAGATATAACTACATATGTATTTCCAAATGCAGATGTAAAAATATATTTAGATGCAGATGAAAACGAAAGAGCTAAAAGAAGATACTTAGAAAATCAGGAAAAAGGTATAAATATGTCTTTTGAAGAAGTGCTTGAAAATATAAGAATTAGAGATGAAAATGATAAAAACAAAGAGATTGGTTCTTTAAAAATAGCAGAAGATGCAGTTTACATAGATACAACAAATTTAACTATAGAACAAGTAAAACAAAAAGTTAGAAATATAATAGAAAATTCAAAATTAAAAAGTAATATATAGTTAGTGCTTTTAGGAAGGAATGATATAAAAGTGAAAGAAATAGTAAGAAGCACATTAAGGGAAATTGTAAAAGGTGCTTTATATCTATATTGTAAAATAGTATATAGAATGAAAATTATAGGGAGAGAGAATATACCTAAGGAAGGACCAATTATAGTTTGTGGTAACCATAAAAGTTTCTTAGATCCACCATTAATAATGGTAACAGCAAAGAGAAAACTTATATTTTTAGCAAAGAAAGAATTAACAAGAAGTAAATTTCTAGCATTTTTAGGTTGGGTATTTGAAGTAATACTTGTAAGTAAAGATGAAAAGGATATAACAACAGTTAAAAATTCTTTAAAAATTTTAAAAAATGGTGGATGTATAGCATTGTTTCCTGAAGGGACTAGAAAAGGATTAGAAAAAGGCGAAAAAGTAAAAGATGGGGCAGCTTTTTTTGCAGTAAAAACAGGAGTAAAGGTAGTTCCTGTAGGAATATCTGGAGGAGAAAAGCCATTTAAAAAAGTATATGTAAATTACGGTAAGCCACTAGATTATAGTAGTTATAAAGGAAAAAAATATGCAGATAGTGAAGAAGAAAAAAAGGAATTAGAAAAAGTAACAGAAGAGATAATGAATGCTATAATTATGTTGACAAATGTAAAAGATTAATATATAATAATAAATGCAAAAAAATGAGAGTTGAAGTTTTATGAAAGTTAATATTAATAAAAGTATATTTTTTATATAGTATAACAAAAAAGATGTGAATTAATAGTTCAACTTCTTAGTTTTGCCAAAGAAGAAAAATAGTAAGGTGAAAAGTATGGAAAATGAAAAAGAAATGTCTTTTGAAGAATTATATAATCAAACTTTAAAAGAGAAAAAACTAGAGAAAATAGTTGTAGGTAAAATTATAAGTATAACCTCAAAAGGGGAAATATTTGTAGATATAGGCTATAAGGCAGATGGTATAATACCAAAGTCAGAATATACAGATATAGAAGGAAATCCATTACAAGAGTTCAAAATAGGTGATGAAATAACAGCAGAAGTTGTAAAACAAAATGATGGGCTTGGAAATGTATTATTATCATATAAAAGAATAAGAAATAAAGAAGCTAAAAAAGAATTTGAAGATAAAGTAAAAGATAATCAAATAATAGAAGCAGTAGTGTCAGAAGTAAATGAAAATGGTTTAATAGTAAAATATATAGATACTAGAATATTTATTCCATTATCATTATCAGGAATTCCAAGAAGTGAAAAGCCAGAGCAATACAAAGGTAAAAAAGTAAAATTCAGAATAGTAGAATATGATCCAAAAAACAGAAAAGTGATAGGTTCAATAAGAAGTGTGCTAGACGAAGAAAAAGAAAGAAAAACAAATGAATTTTGGAACAATATAGAAGTAGGACAAACTAGAAAAGGAATAGTAACAAGTTTAAGTACTTATGGAGCTTTTGTAGATGTAGATGGAGTTCAAGGTCTTTTACATGTTTCAGAAATTTCTTGGGCAAGAAATATAAAACCAGATGAAATTTTAAAACAAGGTCAAGAAATAGAAGTACAAGTAATAGATATAGACAAAGAAAATAGAAGAGTAAAATTCTCATATGGAAATAAAGGACCAAACCCATGGAACAACATAGAGGAAAAATACAAAGTAAATGACATTGTGAAAGTAAAAGTATCAAAAATAATGAGTTTTGGAGCTTTTGTAGAGTTAGAGCCTGGAGTTGAAGGTTTAGTCCACATATCTCAAATATCAGAAAGAAAAATAACAAAACCAGAAGAAGAATTGCAAATTGGTAAACATGTAAATGCCAAAATAATTGAAGTAGACAAAGAAAAACAAAGAATAGAACTTTCAATTAGAGAACTAGAAGGCACATCTGATGAATATAAAGAAGAATTGTAAACAAATTTTAATATGAAAGCTATGAATTGTAACAAAAGTTACAAATAGTAGCTTCTTTATATTGAAATATATTAATAAAGTGTAATATTCAGTAGTAAGAAAAATTTATATTCTGCTATATTATTAATATTTATTTTTAGAAGTTTTGCACAGGGAAGCTCCAAAAGTGGACATGCTTCAGAATGATTGGCAAAACCAGTAAAACTTTGTTAAAATAAATATTAATAATATAGCAGATAGTATAATACTTCTGAGTAGTTAAAATAAAGGGGAAGTATGGCATTTCTGCCTTAAGAAAGGAATTTGATAAAAAAATGAAAAATGAAAATATAAGAAATATAGCTATAATTGCACACGTAGACCATGGAAAAACTACACTTGTAGATTGTTTATTACATCAAAGCCATGTTTTTAGAGAAAACGAGCAAGTACAAGAAAGAGTAATGGATTCTAACGACTTAGAAAAAGAAAGAGGAATAACAATATTATCAAAAAATACATCAGTAATGTACAATGGTGTAAAAATAAATATAGTAGACACACCAGGACATGCTGACTTTGGAGGAGAAGTAGAACGTGTACTAAAAACAGTAGATGGTGTACTTTTATTAGTAGATGCTTTTGAAGGTCCAATGCCACAAACAAGAGAGGTGTTAAAAAAATCATTAGCATTAAATTTAAAACCAATAGTAGTAATAAACAAAATAGATAGACCAGGTTCAAACCCTGAAAAAGTAGTAGATCAAGTATTAGAATTATTTATAGAATTAAATGCAAATGATGAACAATTAGAATTTCCAGTAATATATGCTTCAGCAAAAAACGGAATAGCTAAAATGTCATTAGAAGAAGAAAGTGACAATGTAAATTGTATATTTGATACAATAATAAAAAGTATCACACCACCAAATTGTGAAATAGATGGAACAGCACAAATGTTGGTTTCAAATATAGATTATGATGACTATTTAGGAAGAATTGCTATAGGAAGAATAGAAAGAGGAATAATAAAATCAGGAATGCCAATAGCAATATGTAAAGCAGAAAAAAATACACAAGGAAAAGTTGCTAAATTATTTACATATCAAGGTTTAAAAAGAATAGAAGTAGAAGAAGCTACAGCAGGAGATATTGTTGCATTATCAGGAATTGCAGATATAAATATTGGGGACACAATATGTGATTTAAACAATCCAGAGAAAATTCCATTTGTAGATATAGATGAGCCAACAGTATCAATGACATTTAGTGTAAACAATGGACCATTTGCAGGAAAAGAAGGTCTATTTATTACATCAAGACATATTCGTGATAGACTATTTAAAGAATTAGAAAGAAATGTAAGTTTACGTGTAAAAGAAACAGATTCTGCAGATAGTTTTGAAGTATGTGGACGTGGAGAATTACATCTATCTGTATTAATAGAAACAATGAGAAGAGAAGGTTTTGAACTCTTAGTATCTCGTCCAAAAGTTATATTTAAAGAAATAGATGGCGTAAAGTGTGAACCAATGGAAACTTTAGTAGTAAATGTACCAGACGATTCTATAGGTACAGTTATAGAAAAATTGGGAAGACGTAAAGGTGAAATGACAAATATGGAACCAGCAGAATTGGGACATACAAAAGTAGAGTTTAAAATACCTGCAAGAGGTTTAATTGGATATAGAACAGAATTCTTAACAGACACAAAAGGTGTAGGAACAATGAATTCTATATTTGATAGTTATGAACCATATAAAGGAGAAATTCAAGCAAGAACAAGAGGTGTGCTTGTAGCATGGGAACAAGGAACATCAGTAACATATGGACTATATAATGCACAAGAAAGAGGGGAACTTTTAATTGGTGCAGGTGTAGATGTATATGAAGGAATGATAGTCGGAATAAATTCAAGAAATGAAGATATTGCAATTAATGTATGTAAAGAAAAACACTTAACAAATACAAGAGCTTCTGGCTCAGATGATGCACTTCGTTTAGTACCACCTTTACAAATGTCTTTGGAAAAAGCTATAGAATTTATAGCAGAAGACGAACTTGTTGAAATAACTCCTCAAAATATTCGTTTAAGAAAGAAAACATTAGATACAAAAACAAGAGAAAGAGAAGCAAGAAGATAAGCTCAAAGATGGGAGTAATATGAAAGAAAAATTAAATAAAATAAAAGAAGAAGCATTAAAAGAACATATACCAATAATAATGGATGATACTTTAGAAGTAGTAGATAAGATTTTAAAACAAATAAAGCCAAAAAAAATATTAGAAATAGGTACAGCAGTAGGCTATTCTGCTATATGTTTTTCAGAATACTTAGAAGCAGATGGAATAATTGACACAATAGAAAGAGATGAAGAAAGAGTAAAAGAAGCAATAAAAAATATAACTGAACTTGGGCTAGATAAAAAAATAAATATATTGCAAGGTGATGCAGTAGAAATATTACCTACTTTACAAAATAAATATGATATGGTGTTTATAGATGCTGCAAAAGGGAAATATCCATTTTTCCTACAGCAAGCTTTACGAATGTTAAATAAAACAGGAGTAATATTAGCAGACAATGTTTTATATAAAGGGTATGTTATGAGTGATTATAACAAACATAAACAACGTACAGCAGTTAGAAATTTAAGAGAATACATAGCAGAAGTAACTCAAAATCCAGAATTAGAAACTGAGATATTAGAAGTAGGAGATGGGTTGGCTGTTTCTAAATGGAAGAAGGGAATGTGATTAAATATGCAAAAGCCAGAATTATTAGCTCCAGCAGGTTCTTTTGAAAAAGCAAAAATAGCATTTTTATATGGAGCAGATGCAGTATATGCAGGAACATCATCATTATCGCTAAGAACAAGAGCACAAATGCAAGACAATGATTTAGCAAATACTATAAAATATGCACATTCAATAGGAAAAAAAGTATATGCAGCAATAAATATATATGCTTGGGACGAAACATATGATGAGATAAAAAAACAAGCAAAAATGCTTAATGAATTAAAAGTAGATGGAATCATAGTAGCAGATGGTGGAATAGTAGAAATAATAAAAGAATATGCACCAGATGTGGAAATACATATAAGTACACAAGCAAATACAGTAAGTGGACATTCGGCAAATTTTTGGTATAAAAATGGCGCAAAAAGAGTTATACTAGGAAGAGAATTAAACAAAGAACAAATAAAACAAATAATGAAAAATAAACCAAAAGACTTAGAAATAGAAATATTTATACATGGAGCAATTTGTTTTGGATATTCAGGTAGGTGCTTTTTGAGTGATTTTTTATCTGGAAGAAGTGCAAATTTAGGAGAATGTTCACAAAGTTGTAGATGGCTTTATAATGTTTATGTAGAAGAAACTAATAATCTAGGAAACTTAATGCCAGTGGAGCATGATGAAAAAGGAACATATATATTTTCCTCAAAGGATTTATGTTTAGTAAAAGAAATTCCAGAAATAATACAAATGGGAGTAAATAGTTTAAAATTAGAAGGTAGACTGAAAACAGAGTACTATTTAGCCTCAGTAGTAAATGCCTATAGAAATGCAATAGATGATTATATACAAAATCCACAAAGTTATGACTATACTAAGTATTTAGAAGAATTAGAAAAAACTAAAACAAGAGGGCTTACAACATTTTATTTTAATGATAGAAATAATAAAGATTTTCAAGAATATGAAGGAAAACAGTATAATTCTAATTATGAATTTGGTGGTAAAATTGTAGGAATTGAAACAGAATTAAAAAATTCAGAACAACAAAATAATATTAAATTAGAAAATACAAAAAGTAAAGTGATTATCGAAATTAAAAATAAATTAAAAGTTGGTGATGAATTAGAAATAATTATTCCCAATAAAATTCAAACTTGCAAGTTTACAATAGATAAACTATGGGATATTGATACAAATGAGGAAATAGAATTTGTAAATCCTGGTAAGGCTGAGCAAAAGGTGAAAATGGTATTACCAATTGAAGTTCAAGAAAATTGGATTATAAGAAAAAAAAGATAAGCTTAAGTAAAAATGGGACGGAGCAAATCGGGACAAAAATGTCCAGATTTGCTCCGTCCCATTTTTACTTAAGTTCCATTTTACTTATTTTAGCATAAATTTTAAATAATAGAATATAATGAATTATGAAAATGAAAGGATATTTTATGGACTTTGTATTCAATATATTTAAAGGTATTGCCATAGGTGCTGGAGCAATACTACCAGGGATTAGCAGTGGGGTACTTTGTGTTATTTTTGGAATTTATGAAAAAATGATAGATAGCATTTTAAGTATTTTTAAAGATTTTAAAAAAAGTTTTCTATACTTATTACCATTTATTATAGGTATCACAATTGGGGTAGTTTTGTTTGGTAATATATTAAAGTACTTATTTTCTTCTTTCGAAAATGCTTCTAAAACATTATTCATGGGCTTAATTTTAGGGAGTATACCATCATTAATAAAAGAAGCAAAAGGAGAAAATAAAAGTTTTAAATTACATTATTTAATATATACAATAATCACATTTTTAATTGGATTTATACTTTTTAGGCTAGAGGGTAATATATCAAATTTTATAGTATCAAATGCTGATACTTCTTTTTCTTTTCTGATATTTGCAGGATTTGTAATGTCTATTGGAATAGTAGTTCCTGGAGTTAGTAGTACAGTACTATTAATGTGTTTAGGTGTATATTATACATATTTATCTGGAATTGCTACACTAAATTTTAATATACTTATACCAATGGGAATAGGTCTTGTTATAGGTAGTGTTATTTTTTTAATATTAATTAAGTTTTTACTAAATAGATTTCATAATCCAACATACTATTCAATTATTGGGTTTGCAATGAGTTCTATATTTGTACTAATGCCTAATATTTCTTTCGATTCTGGAAGTATTATATATTTTATACTTTTTTCTATTGGTCTTTACCTTCCTTTCGGAATAGAGAAACATTTTGGTAGAACAAAAGAGACATATAAAAAATACTCTAAAAAGTGATTTTGACTTTTTAGAGTATTTTTTTGAGTTTTGTTAAAAGTTTTTCACAAAATTGCTATAATAATTTTGTGAGTTTTGCAATAATCAACAAAAAAATCTTAGAGAATTTTTGGCACAAATGTAAGAAAATGCTATTATACATTCTTTTAATTTATGTGTCATATTGCTATAAGTATTGTCAATGACAATAGAATTTGAAACATTAATGCCAGAGTATTTTAGCCGAACTGCACTATCGCTTTTTAAGTGTAAGCGAATAACACCATCATTATATATTTGGATACAGGTTGTTTCGTGAAGATATGTAAGTACAATTTCAAATACGTTTTTGAAAAGACCTTGAACCTCAGGAATATAGATGGGAGAGTCTTCAGAGTAATTTAAAGTATACTCATAAAGAAAATTTGCAAGTTCCTTTTTGTTAAACTCTGTTTTGAATGTTCCATTCCAATATAATACTGTTTCCATATTTCGCTCCTTTTAAATTATTAGTGGTTAATAGTTACATGTCTAGCCATTAAGAGCTTATATACTTTAGACATAAGTATAGTATAACATTATGTTATCATAATATCAAGATATAATATTTATTTTTCTATGAAACAGTAACTATTCGTTACAATTCACAGTTTGTAAAATTATATATTGCCTAAATAGAAATTATGAAATATTAGATTACCCTAAACTTATAAAGCCTGAAAATTATATGGAAGAATTACCAATAGTTTATAATGATTTTTATACAGCTTTAGAAAATACAGATGTATTCTTTTTAATGAATGAAGAAAAAAATGGAATTAAAGGTTATATTGGAGCAAGTGCAATTGCTGAACTTACTTATGTTGTAATTTTAAATTTAATTCATAAAAAAAATATTGAAATATATATTTTAAATATGCCATCTGAAGAAGTTTCTTCTTATGATGAAGTTAAATTTTGGTTAGATAAAGGTTGGATAAAATTATATAATTAAGGTGAATAGTGGTATTCATATATCAAGATATTTATGCTCAAATAGTAGTCTACAATCAATTTCAAGATTTGCTATATATTTTATGAGGTCAGGCACAAAAGAAATTTATAAACATATAATGTGATATAGTGAAAATATGGAGGTATATGTATGTTAGCTCTTTCAATATCAGGCTTTTTAGCATTTCTTCATTCTGCTGTGTTTGTAGTAGGGTATATTTCAAGTAGTAATTTGTTTCCTGAACCATTAACTCCAGAAGAAGAGGAAATGTATATACAAAATTTAGAAAATGGAGATGAAGAAGCAAGAAATATATTAATAGAAAGAAACTTAAGATTAGTTGCACATGTGTGCAAAAAATATTCTTCTACAAAAGTAGAGCAAGATGATTTAATATCTATTGGTACTATAGGATTGATAAAGGGAATAAATAGTTTTAAATCTGATAAAAATGTTAGACTTTCAACATATGTTTCAAGATGTATAGATAATGAGATTTTGATGTTTTTACGTTCTAGTAAGAAAAATGGAGCAGAGGTTTCTTTAGAAGATCCAATTGGGAAAGATAAAGATGATAATGTAGTTTCATTAAAAGATGTTTTGGAAAATAGTGAAAGAAATATTGAAGATGAAGTTGATTTGAAAATGAAAATAAAACAGTTGTATAAAAATATAAAAAAGGTTTTAAGAGATAGAGAAAAGGAGATTATTGAAATGAGATTTGGCTTAGATGGTAAAAAGCCAAAAACACAAAATGAAATTGCTAAAATGTTTGGTATATCACGTTCATATGTTTCAAGAATTGAAACAAAAGCAATTGGAAAATTAGCAAAAGAAATTAAAGAATAAAATGTTCTTATAAAAATGGTTCTTTTGTAAAATATTACATTTTACAGATTAAAATCAGAAATATATAAGTACTATAATATTTATTTTAACAAAGTTTTTTACTGGTTTCGTGGGTAGCTCTGGGTCATGTCCACTGTGAGAACTTCCCTGTGCAAAACTTTGTTATAATAAATATTATATTGCTTAAAAAGTAATTTAACTCTAAATTATAACCAATAATTAAATTGCAGTTCAGGTGAGCTTTCCAGTGCAAAACTTGTAAAAATAAATATTAATAACACAGCAGATAGTAGAATACTTGTGAATTGTTACTAATTTTGAAAAAAAATCTACATATTTCCTTGCTATTTTTTAGATAATATTGTATGATAATATAAGTAAAAAATTGTATAAAAAACCGAAAGGAGTAGAATACATGAAAAAAGTCATAGCAATAGTAACAATAATGTTTTGTATAATAGGAACAACAACAGTTTTTGCCTCAAATACAATAGCAGATGTTGAAGAAAAAGACACATCAATAAGTCAATTACTAAAAATGAAAATAGATCAAGAAAGACAATTAGAAGACTACAAAAAAGAATATGGATCAGACTCATATGGGTTTGCGGCATACATATTAAACAAAATACAAATATATAGTATACCATTTTGTTTTGTAGGAATTGCAATAAGTGCAATATACCAATATGTTTTAGGTATAAGGAAGTTAGACACAAGAGATAAAGGATTTGCAATCATGGTATCAATAGTAACAATATTTATTATTGCACAAGTGTTACCATTAATATTTGCAATAGTAGTGAAAGGTTGGGGGGATTAACAAATGAAAGTTTTATTTGCAGTTAGCAATGAGTCTATATCGGAGGCGATAATAAAAAAATATCAGCAAATGTATAAGGAGATAATATCAAGTAAAAATGTATACTATTTTAATGCAATAATAAAAGAATTGCAAAAAGATAAGTCATATGACAGAATAGTAATAAGCGAAGATTTAGAGCCATTTGCAAGTAAAAATTATGATACAATAGACAATTTTCTATTTGAAAAATTAGATAGTATTAGTGATGAAGCATCAAATGTACAAGGTGAAGACATACCAATAATACTAATATCAACAGATAGAAGAACAAAAGGGGAGAGCCTTTTAGTAAAACTATTTGGAATAGGTGTATATAGTGCATTAATTGGACAAGATAGAAGTATAGAGCAAGTATGTAATTTAATAAACAAGCCAAGGAGCAAAAAAGAAGCAAAAGTATATTATAAAATTTCATCAGGAGAAGTTGAATACAAAGCAGAAAGTGAAGGAGATGTTAGTGAAGTAGAAATTCAGAATATACTTGCACACTACAAAAGGCTTGGAAAAAATGAAGAAAAATATGTTACAAGTTTTAACAGTATAGCAAACCAATACACAGACCAACAATTAAGACTAATAATCAAATTCTTACCACTAAATGTAAAAGCAGTATTAGAAGCACAGTGTCCTAGGTATCAACAAGTAGTTGCATATTCTGGTGGCACAGTAGATGACGAAGAAACAGAAAAAGAATATAAAAATACACAATCAAAATTCAGTAAAAAACATGAAAAGCAACATAAGGTAGACAAACAAGCAGAAAAAGCAGGTTTGAAAATAGAATCAATAAAAACAGATAAAAATAGCAGTGTGCTTAGTAAACCAGTAATAATTCCATCAGAAGTAACAACAAGAAATATAAAGAAAGTAGAGCAAAAAGGAAATAATATGACAAATAGTAAACAAAATGAGGAAAATCAAGCAGAAAATTTACAACAAAATGGTAGGCTGCAAGAACCACATAGAATTATAAAATCAAATAATGATAGGCAACAAAGAGCTATAATAAAAAATAATCAAATGCAAGAACAACCAATAGATAAGAAACAAAATAATCAGATGCAAGAACAACAAAGAGATATGAGACAGAATAGTCAAATGCAAGAACAACAAAGAAACATGAAGCAAAATAGTCAAATGCAAGAACAACAAAGAAATATGAGACAGAATGGTCAAATGCAAGAACAACAAAGAAATATGAAAGAAAATAACCAAATGCAAGAACAACAAAGAAACATGAAGCAAAATAGTCAAATGCAAGAACAACAAAGAGATATGAGACAGAATGGTCAAATGCAAGAACAAAAAAGAAATATAAGGCAAAATGGTCAAATGCAACAACAAAGAAACATGAAGCAAAATGGTCAAATGCAAGAACAACAAAGAAATATGAAAGAAAATAGTCAAATGCAAGAACAACAAAGAAACATGAATCAAAATAGTCAAATGCAAGAACAACAAAAAAATATGAATCAAAATAGTCAAATACAAGAACAAGAAACACATAAAAATGTAATGCAAAACATTGAAATCCAAGAAACCCCAGTAGTTCAAGAACAACCAAAAAGAGGAAGAGGAAGACCAAGAAAAGTATTAACAGAAGAAGAAATAGCAGCACAAGCAAATGTAGTAAAAAGAAAAAGAGGAAGACCAAGAAAAATTCAAGTTGAGGATGAAATAGAACAACAAAACGACGTAAATTCACAAATAAATGAAAGTACATTGCCTAGCTTTGAAGATTATCAAACACAAGGAAATAATTCATCACAAAAAAATGAAATGGAAAATGATGATATATTATCAGGATTTGAAAGCTTTGAGGCTCCAAGTAATGATACATTACCTGGATTTGAAGACTTTGAAGAAAATACAAACAACGAACTAGAAACAAATAGTAATAATACTGGGATGTTACCAGGTTTTGACGATTATAATGAGCAAAGCGATACAGATATGTTACCAGGATTTAATGACTTTAATAATGAAAAAGAGTATGATGATAATATGTTTTCAGACTTTGAAGATGATGGAATGTTACCAGGGATGGAAGGCGAATATACAAAAAAGGATGGAATGATTCCAGTAGCAAGTGAGAATGAGCAAGATAATATATTACCTAGTGTAGATGACTATGAAGAAAAAGATGATAAACTATCAAAAAATAATTATAATCAAAGTGATGATATGTTCCTAGGAATGAATAACTATGAAGAAAATAGTGATGTATTACCAGGAATGAATAACTATGAAGAAAACAGTGATGTACTACCAGGAATGAATAACTATGAAGAAAATAATGATGTATTACCAGGAATGAATAACTATGAAGAAAACAGTGATGTATTACTAGGAATGAATAACTATGAAGAAAATAGTGATGTATTACCAGGAATGAATAATTATGAAGAAAACAGTGATGTACTACCAGGAATGAATAATTATGAAGAAAATAATTATAATCAAAATGATGATATACTAGGAATGAATAGCTATGAAGAAGATAATAATATGTTATCAGGAATGGACAAATATCAAAACAATATATCAGCATCAAATAGTATAGGAAATGATAATTATTCTGGAATAGATAACTTTGACTTAAATACGACAATATCAAATTATGAAAACCAAACTAATAATGATAATTTTTCACAACAAATACAAACTCAAAATATCAATACTAATATTGGAGCAGAGTCACTATTAAGTGGAGACAAAAAAATAGTAGGGTTTGTAGGAACATCAAAAAATGGAACATCATTTATAGTAGATAACTTAGCACAAATGTTATCAAACCAAGGAATAAAAACAGCAATACTAGATTTAACTCAAAATAGAAATGCATATTATATTTATACTAAAAATGAGGAGAACTTAAGAAGAATAGCTATAGACTGTATGAAAAATTTAGAATTGGGAATAGCAAATGGAATAAAAGTAAATCCAAATTTAGATGTTTACACATCTTTACCAGGAGAGCTAGACGAAGTAGAAAATGTAAACAATGTAATAACAACATTAACACAAAAATACTCATTAATATTAGTAGATTGTGATTTCAAATCAGATTATAGATATATAGCAAACCTTCAGGAATTATATTTAGTACAAAGTATGGATGTACTTACAATTCAACCTCTTACAGCATATTTAAGAGATTTAAAAGCAAAAGGGATATTAGACCAAAGTAAGTTAAGGGTAGTAATAAATAAATATCTAAGAGTAAGAAGTTTAACAGAAAAGACAATAATAGGTGGTATGGCATTTTATAATGATCCAGCAATGTCATTTATGACAGAATTATTTAATAGGGAAACAATAAAATATACGGTAATACCTTTTGATACACAAGCATATTCAAAATATTTAGAAGGGTTAGTAAATTGTGAAATTTCATTAAATGGATATTCAAAAGAAATGATAGCAGAATTAAGAAAACTTGCAAATATGGTATATCCATTAGTTACAAATACACAAAAATATGGAAAAGAGTACAATAAAAAGCAAAAAGCTCAATATGGGCAATATCAAAAAAATTTTTCAAATGAAATGAATAATACACTAAATAAAATGAAAAATAATTATTAAAATATAAGGAAAAGGGGAGAAACATCTTGATAATTGCAGTAATAGTACTATTGGTAGTAATAATTCTATTCTTAATGTTATATAACATGTCTGTTCATAAAAAAATAGATGTATACAAAAATATAAATCAAAGAATAACAAGTTTAAATGTATTACAAGAATTTATGAGTACAATAGGAGAAGAAAAATCGGCAGATGAAAAAATAAAAAGAATAAATGAAATACTAATAGAAAAATATGAAATAAAATATTCTACTATAGTAATATATACTGGTACAGAATATACAATAAAAGCCACAAATGTAGACCAAAAACATTGGGAAACACTAAAAAGTCTCCATAAAGAAGAAATTTTTAGAGATAGTATACAAACAGCTACACCAAAATATATAACAGTAGAAAGAGAAGGCGAGAGGTTACCATATCAAAAATTAGAGTTTGGAAGAGCAAAGTCTGCAATGTTTTTTCCTCTTTATATAGATAACATATATATAGGGTATTGGATTATAGAAAGTGGAATTCCTCATGATTTTGACAATGTAGATACAACAATATTAGAAGTTGTAAAAAATAATATTGTGTCTGTTTTGAAAACAATAGAAAAACAAAGTGTAGTAGAAAATATAGTAAGAACAGATTTATTTACAAATTTGAAATCAGCAGAGTATTTGTATTCAGAGGGAAAAAGGTTTATAGACCAATATGCTACATCTGCTATATGTATGTTTAAAATAATAAATATAGTAGATATAAATGAAAATATAGGAAGACATACAGGGAATGATGTAATAACACAAATAAGTGATTTAATTAAAAATAATATATCAGAAGACTATATATTTGTAAGATATATGGGACCAAAATTTGTAATAGCCTTTTCAGGAGTAGAAGTTGGTGGAGTAACAGAATTTATGACAGATATAAAACAAAAAATAGAAAACATGAATATTGAAGTAAATGAACAAGATTTATATGAAAATGATGACGATAATATAATTGCAAAACCAAAAATAAATGTTGTAGTTACTACATATTATAAAGGTACACCATTAGAAGGTGTAACAAAAAAATTAGAAGAATATTTAGATAATTCAAATGAGGAAAGTGCAATAAATTATATCTAAAGTAGGAGGTAAGTATGTCAATAGATGAAACAATGTGCTTCAATGTAGAGAAAGAAGATAATAATAAAAGTAAGGAAATATTAAAAAAAGTATATGAAGCATTAGCAGAAAAAGGATATAATCCAATAAATCAAATAGTTGGTTATATTTTATCAGGAGACCCAACTTATATAACAAGTTACAAAGATGCAAGAAATTTAATAAGGCAAATTGAAAGAGATGAGCTATTAGAAAAAATGGTTAAAAATTATATAGAAATAAAATAATAATAAAAAGAGGCAAAAATGAGAAAATTAGGTATAGATTATGGACAAGCAAGAGTTGGATTAGCTATAACAGATGCTTTAGGAATAACAGTACAAGGACTTGAGACTATACATCATCAAAATAATGACAAACAAGTGTTAAAAAGGCTAGAAGAAATATTTGAAATATACGAAATAGATACAATTGTTATAGGAATGCCAGTAAATATGGATGGTACAAAATCAGAAAGAGTAGAAATAACGCAAAAATTTATCCATAAGCTAAAGTGTAAATTTAATAAAGTAAAAATAGAAGAAATTGACGAAAGATTAACAACTGTTGCAGCTCATAAAACTATGAATTTTTTAGATGTAAATAAAAGAAAAAAAAGAAATATAGTTGATACAATATCTGCAGTATATATTTTAGAAACATATATGAATAAATTAAAAAATAGTATATGAAATGTAAAAAGGTAAATAATATATAAAAATGATATTAAATTGTAGAAATACAGTTTTATATATAAATTTGAAAGGAGAATTAAATAAATGAACGAAGATGAAAATGTAAATGTTCCAGAGGAGGAATTAGACAATATAGTAGTATTAAATGATGAAAATGGAGAAGAAGTTTCTTTTGAATTTCTTGATGTTGTAGAATTAGATGGAGAAGAATATGTAATATTATTACCTATAGAAGAAGAGGATGAAGAAGAAGCAGGAGAAGTAGTAATATTAAAAATAGAAGATACAGAAAATGAAGAAGAAGAATCATATGTAAGTGTTGAGGATGATGAAGTATTAAATAAAGTATTTGAAATATTTAAAGAAAAATTCAAAGATGAATTTAATTTTGTAGATGAAGATTAAGAACAAAGTTAGCAGTGGTGAAATATTTAGATAAAAATTAATAAGAGGTCGGAATTTTCTGACCTCTATTGATTAATAAAAGGAGGAGAGTATTAAATGAAAAATTTAAGTAGTTGGTTAATTGTAATATTTATGGTGGCTTTTATAGTTTTTAGAACGGTTGTGGCGCTTACTGCCTCAATGGGTGGAGAATTTATGGTACAACCAATAGATTTAACTATGGAAATAATACTATTATTTGTAGCATTATTATGTGTTCCATTTATATTTAAAAGAAAGTTAATAGGAGCATTAATATATTTAGTTGCATATGGCTGGTATTTTGGGCAAGATTTATTAAGTAAAGTTATGATTTTAATAGAAGGTAATACTTTGTCGGTACCAGAATATACCACATTTTTCTTCTCTTTAGTAGGAATTGCTTTACCAATATTTGCATTGTTTGATATTTTACTTGATAAAGGTAGAAAATTAAATCCTACAGATAAGAAAACAGACTGGTACTATAAAAATGAACAATATGATAGAGAATTAGATGAAAGAGCAGATAAAAACAATTATAGGACTTTGTAATTTGAGCATTTGTTAAAAGAGGTGAAAGTAATGGATAATAAGCGACAAAATTCGACAAACATAAACTGGTATCCAGGTCATATGGCGAAAACCAAAAAACAAATAATAGAAGATCTTAAGTTAATAGATGTAGTTGTTCAAATAATAGATGCAAGAACACCTAAATCAAGTATAAATCCAGATATAAATAGTTATATAAAAGATAAAAAACAAGTAATAGTCTTAAACAAAAGTGATTTATCTGATATAAATGAAAATAAAAGATGGTTGGAATATTATAAGAAGAAAAATATTCCTGCTGTTCTTTGTGACTCAAATACAGGCAAAGGAATACAAGATACAATAAAAGAGATAGAAAAGTCCAATATAGATAATAAAAAGCTACTAGAAAATAAAGGAAGAATAGGAAAGCCAATAAGAGTTATGGTTATAGGAATACCAAATGTTGGAAAGTCTTCATTTATAAACAGGATGACAAAAAGGGTAGCTACACAAGTTGGAAATAAACCAGGTGTTACAAAACATAAACAGTGGATAAAAGTTAATGGAAATATAGAATTATTAGATACACCAGGAGTTTTATGGCCTAAATTTGAAAATGAAGAAATAGCATTAAATTTAGCTTTTATCGGAACTATAAAAGATGATATATTAGATAAAGTAGAAATAGCATTTGAATTATTAAAAAATTTATTACAAAATTATAAACAGAATATATTAGAAAGATATAAATTAGATGAAGTTCAAGTTGATGATATTATGAAAAATACTAATAATATGGAAAGTGAAAATATATTGGAAATAATGTATTTAATAGGAAAAAAGAGAGGAGCTATAGTTTCTGGAGGTAAAGTTGATGAACAAAAAGTTGCTAACATAATTTTAGATGATTTTAGATGTGGAAAATTAGGAAAGATAACATTAGAAACTATATAAGGAAGGATTTGTATGGAAGAACTAATAGATAGAACAAAAGATGTAACAGAAGTAAATTTGATGCCTCCTTTAGTATGGGCATATGTTGGAGATAGTGTTTATGAATTATATATAAGAACAAAATTAGTAAATATAACTAAACTTAATCCACACAAACTACATATTGAGTCAATTAAGTATGTAAAAGCAGGAGCACAAGCCAAAATATTATCTGAGATTTATGATAAATTAACTATACAAGAGCAAGAAATAGTACGAAGAGCTAGAAATGCAGAAAATCATCATTTGCCTAAAAATGCAAGTAGTAGAGATTATATGTATTCAACTGCATTTGAAGGGTTAATTGGATACTTATATTTAACAAAACAGGATAAAAGATTAAAGGAAATTTTAGAGTTAATATAAAATTTGTGTACTCTTTTGGAGATTTCCTGTGCAAAGACTATAAAAATAAATGTAATAATACCTTTGAATAGTTGCGAAATAATGAAAAATTGGTTGACAGAGAAAGAAAAAAATGATATTATAAATAAGCAGATAAGAAGGCCCCTTGGTCAAGCGGTTAAGACGCAGCCCTCTCAAGGCTGAATCATGGGTTCGATTCCCGTAGGGGTCACCAAAGTAAAAAAATATTAGAGTATCAATAATTACAGAAGATAATATTGATACTCTATTTTTGTATTTATCACATTGGCTGATGTGAACAACAAATATTTGATTTTTAATATAAATTATGATAAAATATTAGCACATATAATTTAATATGTAATATAAAAAAAGGAGAGAGCATAATGGAAAAAGCAAGAAGAGTAGAAATACCTGTAGAAAGGAAAAATGGAGAAGTATGGGCATTCATGTCTATAAAGTTTCATGATGGAGATGAAGACAAGCCAAAAGTGGAAGCAATTACTAATGCTTTAGCAATGGCAGGTATTACCAATGTTGTTATGGCAAGAGATGTTGAAAAATGGGGAAATGCAGAAATTCCTGAAGGTAAGCAATTAATGCCCGATTATGCATTTCCAGCAATGAAAGAATGTGACATGCTAATTTGTGAATTTTCTGAAAAGGGTGTAGGGCTTGGAATTGGTGCAGCTTACGCATATGCAAAAAATCGACCAGTGTATATAATTGCAAAAAGAGGAAGTGATATTTCAACAACAATTGGTAACATTGCTAAAAATGTTATTTTCTATGATGAGCCACAAGATTTAATAGAGCCATTTAAGAAAATAGTAAAGAACTTTCCACGTGTAATTTTAGCTTCACAATCATTTGCAAGAAAGCAGATGATGATGACAGCAGATATCCCATTTGAAGTAATAGTAAGTAATGCAGATGAAACTGTAAACTCTTCAAAATCATTTAGAGCACAATTAGCAGAGATTGCCATGCGTAAAGCAAATATTGTATTTAACCAAACATCACACAGAGCCAAGAGACTTATTGTTGCAGCTGATGCAAATGTTTTCTTTGATGGGAAATTATATGGAAAGCCAAAAAACATTGATGAAGCACGTAAACTTATAAAAAGTATGCAAGGTCGTGATGATATTTATGTTTACACAGGCAATGCAGTATTGCTGGCAGATGGAAATGAAATTTTAGAGTCTGCAAATGTAACAGATATTGCTAGAATGAGCATAGACAGAATTTCTGATGAAGCTCTTGAAAGACATCTAATAAATAATCAACCATTGATATATTGTGGAGGTTTTCATATGACTAACTCACCTTTTGCACATTTGAAAGAGGGAAGATATTCTACTGCTTGTGGAATGACAATTGAAATTGCACAAGAAATGTATAAAGGTCTTCAATTTTAATATTACTTTAAGCATTTTATTGCAAGCAGAGTTCACTTATTAGTGAACTCTGTATATTAAGAAAATACTATATAAAATAATTTATAATGTTAAAAATTATATATATTAAATATTATCTAAAACTGTTAGGATATAACAGCTTTTATAAAAGGAGGTTTTTTTACTATGACACCACATAATGAAGCTAAAAAAGATGATATAGCAAATATTGTTATTATGCCTGGAGATCCTATGCGTTGTAAATATATTGCAGAAAACTACTTAGAAAATTATCAATTAGTAAATGCTGTAAGGGGGATGTTTGCATATACAGGGCTATATAAAGGCAAAAGAGTTACTATAATGGCATCGGGAATGGGAATGCCTAGTATGGGAATTTATTGTTATGAGCTATTCAAATTTTATGACGTAGAATCAATTATAAGAATTGGCTCTTGTGGAGCTTATGACCCTAACTTAAATTTATTTGATATTATTTTGTCTGAAAATTGCTTTTCAGAAGGAAACTATGCACTAACACTTAATAATGAAGAGTGCCATATAATTAGTTCTAGTGAAGAATTAAATAAATCTATTATAGATACTTCAAAACAAATTGGAATTAATATAGTAAAAGGAAATACAGTATGTACAGACTGTTTTGATTTATATATGACAGATGTTAATGAGTTTTTATCTCGTATACCAGAAGGATTTAATCCAATTAGTGCAGAAATGGAGGCTTTTGCTTTATTTTATACTGCAAAATTATTTAATAAAAAGGCTTCTTGTCTTATGAGTGTAGTAGATTCAAAGTATATAAAAGAAGTTGCTACTGCAGAGCAAAGAGAAAAGGGCTTAGATAATATGATAAAATTAGCCTTAGAATCAATATAAGGTATTATAAAAAGACAACTAGATTTGGATTAAAAGAAAGAATAGTTAGGAGACATTACTTCCTAACTATTTTTATCTTAAATTTTAGGGTATAAGCATGGTGGAGGTGAGGAGAGTCGAACTCCTGTCCAAAATTTTTTCCATACAAACTTCTACAAGTGTAGTTTGTTAAAAAATTCCCAAATTATAAAATTAACAAACAAATTTTATAATGAGTAGCCATTAAAATACCCGCTATTCATATGGCAAAGAATAGGTTTGTTTCCCACTAATCGGCGCCTTATCTATAAACGTGGGAATCTATAGTAAGACGTAGCTGCACTTAGGCAGCTAATGCTAATTCTCTATTATCAGCGTTTATTTTTAATTTCGCTTTTTTTAAGTGGCAGAAGCGACCATCCACTACTTGCAATTCATACTTCTAAAACCCTGTCGAAACCAAATACACCCCCATATAAACACTAATTAATTATACTATATTTAATTGAATTTTACAAGTTATTAATACTTATTTTCATGACTTTATCCTGACTTATTTTCAGAAGTTTGCTTAATGGAAGTACCTAAATAGGACATAACCCAGAGCTACCTAAGAAGCCAGTAAGAAGCTTCTTGGTATTTCTTAAAAAATTGTTACAATTTACGGCTTATAAAAAATATATTATTATTCAGAGATATTATCTGCTTGTTCTTGAGTAAGATAGCCATATTTAACCATAGAACTAATGACTTTTTTTTGTCTTTTCTTAGCTAAGTCAGGATTAACAGTAGGGGCATAAATAGAAGGAGCATTAGGAACACCAGCAAGAATAGTCGATTCATAGAGATTCAAATCTTTAGGTTCCTTATTATAGTAACCATTTGCAGCTTCTTTAATTCCATAATAACCTTCACCAAAATAAATTATATTAATATAAAATTCCAAAATATCTTCTTTAGAATAATTCTTTTCTAATTCCATAGACAAAAAAACTTCAGCGATTTTACCAGAGACAACATCAGACTCTCCAATAAAATATAAATTTTCTGCAACTTGTTGAGTTATAGTGCTACCTCCTTCATTAAGTTTGCCACTTTTTATATTTGAAAAAATAGCTCTACCAATAGAAATAAAATCTACAGCGCCATGCTCTTTAAAACGATGATCTTCTACAGCGATAACTGCATTTATATAGTCTTGAGAAATATTATCTATAGAAACGTAATTTTCATCACTTTTAATTTTATTGATTTTATCAGATAAACTAATTTGTGCTAATGAATTTTCATATAATTTATGACCATTAAGAATTACGATAGTACTAACAATTATAATAATTGCTAATATGAAAAGAATAATTCTTCTAAACCATTTCATTATTAATCACATTCCTTTCTTAAGGCACAAATTTGTTGGAAAAAATAAGTTTTGGCTAGGAAAACAATTTTCAAATTTATAAGGAGTACTAATTGTAGCAAATTAAATTTTAAATGAAGTTTGATAATGCCAAAATGTAATTATTTTTCAACTTTATGACCTCTTGTAAGTATTATATAATATTAAAATAATAAAGGCAAATTATTTTGCAAAAAATATTGAAAAATGTAAAAGACTTATTTATAATAAAAGGAAGAGATAAAGGTCGAAAATAATTACAATTTGTACCTTAGGAAGGAAATATAATTAAAAATGAAAAAAATATTCTTTATATGTATAATAATATTAATAGTAATTTTATTAGCATTTACAATAATATACTTTTTCCATATAAATAAAAAAGTGTACTATGGAGAAGACTTTGGAATAGAAACAATTTTAAGTGATACAGATTATAATAATAATGGAATAGATGATTATACAGATATATTAATAGGGGCAAGGCAAGATGCAGAAAATAAACCAACATACAAAAATGCTTACTATGCAGGGGGGTATCCACCAGATAATGAAGGTGTATGTACAGATGTTATATGGAGAGCCTTAAAAAATGCAGGGTATACATTAAAGGACTTAATAGATGAAGACATTAAAAACAATATAAATTTATATCCTAGAGTAAATGGAACACCAGATAAAAATATTGATTTTAGAAGAGTAGATAACTTAAGAGTTTTCTTTTCTAGGTATGCAAAAAATTTAACAACAGATATAAACCAAATAGAAGAATGGCAACCAGGAGATATAGTTACTTTTGGAAAAGAGCATATAGGAATAATATCAGATAAGAGAAATGAAAGAGGAATACCATATCTAATACACAATTCAGCACAGCCAATAAGAGAAGAAGATGTACTAGAAATAACTAGCAAGTGGGAAAAGATATCTGGTCATTTTAGATTTGAATATACAGGAGAAGTAAATGAAAATAAATAAAGAAGAATTACATAATATATTTGATGGGATATATCATGGTGAAGAATTAAAATTTAATGAATTGTATACTAAATATTATAATATTGTATATAGTGTAGCATTTTCAATTTTAAAAAATAAAGAAAATGCAGAAGATATTAGCCAAACTATATTTACAAAGATATATGGCTTGCCAAAACAACAACTTCCTACAAAATATGAGGCAAGTTGGTTATATACAATTACAAAAAATGAAGCCTTAAATTATATAAGAAAACATAAAAATATTATAAATATAGATGCTGCATATTATGTAACAGAAGAAAATTCAATAGAAAAAATAATTAGTAAAGATGCATATAATCGAATAATGTCAAAATTAAATGAAAAGGAAAGAGAAATAGTATCTTTAAAATTAGTTTCAAATTTACCATTTAGGGAAATTGCCAAATTGTTAAATATGCCAATGGGAACAGTACAATGGAAATACTATAAATCTTTAAATACTTTAAAATTACTACTAACTAATTTATCTATATTTATAATCACAATAAGTTTATTTATAGTAGAAAAAGTGAAAAAAGGAAATAACAAAAACGAAGAAATACAAGAAATAGAAAATGAAAGAGAAGGTACAGAAAATATTAAAACAAACGATATTGTACAACTACCATCTGAAGATACAAAAGGCGAAACACTAAAAGAAAGAGAGAATATTGTTGAACAAGAAATTGTTGAGGAAATTAAAGAAAATGAAGAAGTTAATAATGTACAAGCAAGTAATTTAGAGGTATGGTACTTAAGTATATCAGGAATATTTTTATTTTTCACAATTATATTTACAGTTATATTTATTAAACATAACAAATGTAAAAAATAGATAAGTCAAGTAGAGAACTGCTTCGTCCTTCGAACGAACAATGGGTGTGGCATGAAAGTAATTTAAAAGGTCAAAATATTTAATCATGCCACTGTTGTTATACTTTCCTAGTATATAAAAGCTTCGCCAAACGTTCCACACAAAATTGCTAAAGCAATTTTGGCGGCGAACAAAGACGAGGCATGAAAAGTAATCTAAAAGGTCTAAATGTTTTAATCATGCCTCTTTTGTTCTTTCCTAGTATATAAAAGCTTTGCCTATAAGATAATACAAATTAGTCCACCACTACCTTCATTAACAATACGTTCCAAAGTTTCCTGTAGTTTAGCTTGAGCATCTTCTGGCATTCTACATAATTTATTTTGTAAACCTTCATTTACAAGTTCATGTAGACTTTTTCCGAAAATATTAGATTCCCAAATTTTTTGAGGGTCAGATTCAAATTCAGAAAGTAAGTAATTAACTAATTCTTCAGATTGTTTTTCACTTCCAACAATTGGAGATACTTCTGTCTCAATATCTGCTTTTATCATATGAATTGATGGAGCCTTAGCTTTTAATTTAACACCAAATCTTGAGCCCTGTTTTACCATTTCTGGTTCATCTAATATAAGTTCTTCCATTGAAGGAGTAACAATACCATATCCTTTAGCTTTTACCTCTTCTAAAGCATAAGCAATTTTGTCATATTCTTTTTTGGTCTTTGCAAAAGTACTTATAGTAGAGAAAAGGTCTCCTTCATTGTTGATTTCAACATTAGAAATTTCAGTAAGTACTTTATAAAATAGATCATCTTTTAATTGAACCGAAACATTTACGTTTCCAGTGCCTAAAAGAATTTCGTCAACTACAGTCTTGGTAATGAATTCAGTTTTTTGTATTTTAGAAATACCATTATCAATTTGATTTAACAGTTTAACTCCAACAAAAGCATCTTTTATTTCTGAATACAATTCTTTTTTTAGCCAGTGTTCACAGTCTAAACCATCTACCCAACGTGGAAAATTAATATTAATTCTTTCAATAGGAAATTGATATAAAATTTTTCCAAATATAGAATTTATATCTTCAAAATCTAAAGTTGAGCAATCCATAGGAAGAACAGGTACACAATATTTTTCTTCTAAATTTTTAGCAAGATTTCTTGTATAGTCTGAATGAACATCTGCAGAATTAAGAACAATTACAAATGGTTTATTAAGAGCCTTTAACTCATTAACAACTCTAGTTTCTGCTTCAATATAGTCTTCTCTAGGAATGTCAGTAATACTTCCATCAGTAGTAATTAAAATACCAATTGTAGAATGCTCTTCAATTACTTTTTTAGTTCCCATTTCAGCTGCTTGCTCAAAAGGAATTTCGTTTTCATTCCAAGGTGTTTTTACCATTCTAGGCATGTCATCTTCTAAATAACCAATAGCATTATTTACTAAATATCCAACACAGTCTACCATACGAGTTTTTAATTTGATGTTATCTCCAAGTGTAATTTCAACTGCCTCATTTGGAATAAATTTTGGTTCAGTTGTCATTATCGTTCTTCCAGATGCACTTTGTGGTAATTCATCTAAAGCACGTTCTCTTTTATATTCATTATCAATATTGGGAATTACTAATAAATCCATAAATTTTTTTATAAAAGTAGATTTACCAGTTCTAACGGGTCCGACAACGCCAACATATATATCGCCATCAGTACGTTTTGCTATATCTTGATATACTAATAAATTATCTTCCATTAAAATATATACCTCCTTAAATTGTGTTTATAGTGTTTGTACGAATAAACTTTAATTAATGTATATTAGAATTTTTTTAATTTATGACAGAATTCCAAAAATAATATTGATAACTCATCAGAA
The DNA here is from genome assembly GCA_947642455.1 of uncultured Clostridiaceae bacterium. Lineage (GTDB taxonomy): Bacteria > Bacillota > Clostridia > TANB77 > CAG-508 > UMGS1663. The sequence goes on along the minus strand of CANRSN010000009.1, from coordinate 34,283 downwards.
TATAAAATTCAGCAAAAATGAGCACAATTTGTTTCATTTCACAGATTAAAATCAGAGTTGTATAAGTACTATAATATTTAAGTTTGACACATAAAAGTTAGAGTGATATACTATGTTGGATGATAATATAGAATAGCAAAATACAAATATTTTGAATAATATATAACTATAAAGAAAGGGTGATAAAATTGAAACAAGATGTGATGGCAATAGTAATGGCAGCAGGAAAAGGCACAAGAATGAAATCAAAGAAATCAAAATTAGTACAAAAGATATATGGAAAGGAAGTAGTAAAAAGAGCTGTAGAAAATGCTCAAAAAGCGGGAATAAAAGATATAGTAGCAATAGTGGGTTATAAAAAAGAAGAAGTAATGGAAGTGTTAGGAGAAAACATTAAATATGCTTATCAAGAGCAAATGTTAGGAACAGGTCATGCAGTAATGCAGGCAACAGAATATCTACAAGGAAAAAGTGGCAAAGTATTAGTATTAAATGGAGATGTTCCAATATTAAGACCAGAGACTTTAAATAGATTACTAAATAAAAGTATAGAAAACAAAGAAGCGGCAACATTGCTTACAGCTATATATGACAACCCAACTGGATATGGTAGAATAGTAAGAGATGAAGGTGGCAATATTAAAGCAATAGTAGAAGAAAAGGACACAAATGATACACAAAAAATGATAAAAGAAATAAATGCAGGAATCTATTGTTTTGATATAGTAGAATTATTAAATGCTTTAAAACAAATACAACCAAATAATGCACAAGGAGAATATTATTTAACAGATGTAATTAAAATAATGAATGATAAAGGATTAAAAACAGGTGCAGTAATAGTAGAAGATAATACTGAAATATTGGGTATAAATGATAGAATTCAATTAGAAATGCTTACAAAGGTATTACAAATTAGAATAAATACAGAACATATGAAAAATGGCGTAACAATAGAAGATATTAATAATACATATATTTATGATGATGTAGAAATAGGAATGGATACAATAATACATCCAAATACTACAATAAAATCAGATGTTACAATTGGAGAAGATTGTGAAATTGGTCCAAATGCGTATATAAGAGAAGGCTGTAAATTAGCAAATAAAGTTAAGATTGGAAGTTTTGTAGAAATAAAAAAAGCAATAATAGGAGAAGGTAGTAAAGTACCACATTTATCATATATGGGAGATTGCGAAATTGGTTCGCATTGTAATATTGGTTGTGGAACTATTACATGTAATTATGACGGCTTCCATAAAAGTAAAACAATTATTGGAGATAAGTCCTTTATAGGCTCAAACACAAATTTAGTAGCACCAGTTACTTTAGGAAATAATAGCTTTGTTGCGGCAGGTTCAACAATTACAGAAGATGTACCACAAGATAGTTTAGCAATAGCAAGACAAAGACAGGTGAATAAAGAAGGTTGGAACAGATAGAATAGAAATTACAATTCGTTATACTTCCCTAGTATATAACAAAAGAGGCATGAAAAGTATTTTGAAAGGTCAAAATACTTTTCATGTTTCTTTTTACATTCCTTGTTCGCCAGGTAAGAAATAGTCTACAACACCATAGATTAAAGCACCTATTATAGCAGCCATCCAAGATATAGTATAACCAGCTACAAAATATTGAGTTACATATAATACAATAGCAGAAAGTACAAAACCTACAAATCCTTTACCAAAAGGACTAGCGTGAAGTCCTGTAAATTTCACTATTAAATAATCTATTACAGTAAGAACTATTGCAGCAGCAGCTAGTGTCCAAATATTATTTATATGGAAACCTGGAGTAAAAAATGCTGTAATTGCAAGAACTATAGCAGCTGTAACTAATCTTCCTATCATTTGCCAAACTGTACTAGCACCACTTTTATATTGTGATTTAGTTTGATTTTCTGACATGATATAAAACCTCCTTATAAAAATTTGCAAATATATTGCCAATTTATCTGGGTTCATAATTGTATTATTTGCAAAAAAAAATGATTTATTCAAAATTTTAAAAAATAGAATATTTTTTTTGGAAATTGTGAAAAATACAATTAAAATACATTTCAAAAAACAAAGTATAAAAATTACACCATCAAAATTGGAAAGGAAGGAATTTTATATGTTACTAAGTTTTATAAGAACAATAATTTTATACATAATTGTATTAATTGTAATGAGGTTGATGGGAAAAAGAGAAATAGGGCAACTTCAACCTTTTGAACTTGCAATATCAATAATGATTGCAGATTTAGCAACAATTCCAATGGCAGAACCAGGAATACCAATATCAAATGGAATAATACCAATATTAGGATTATTGGTAATGCATTTAACAATATCATTATTAAATTTAAAAAGTGTAAAAATAAGAGAATTAGTATGTGGTAAACCTTCAATATTAATTTATAGAGGAAGAATAGATGAGCAGAAAATGAAAAAAGAAAGGTTTACAATAAATGAATTAGAAGAAAGGTTAAGAGGTAATAATATTTCTAACATAGGTGATGTAGAATATGCAATATTAGAAACAAGTGGACAAATTACAGTTATTCAGAAACCAAATAAAAGAAATACTATACCAGAAGATTTTGGAATAATGCCAGACTATGAAGGGATTTCATATGACTTAGTTGTTGATGGAAAAATTATGAAAGACAATTTAGACAAATTGGGGAAAGATTATAATTGGCTTGTTAAACAAGTTGAAAAATTTAATATTATGCCAGAAGAAGCACTTCTTGCAACAATTGATGGAAAGGGTAACTTTTTCTGTCAAGAAAAAAGTATAAAGAAGAAAAATAAGTAACTAGTGAAATGTAGAAGTAAAAAAGAGTACAATTTGTGCATAAGGAAAGGATGTGATAAAAAATGCACAAAGAATTAATAATATGTATTGTTGTAGTTGTAGTTATTACAGTTTTAGATATATTTACTCAAAATTTCACAAATGAATCTATAGCATATATGGATGAAGAATTATCATATTTAAAAGAAAATTTAATAATAGATGAAGTTGACAAAGATTTAGTTGATAACAAGATGAAAGAAATATATGAGAACTGGGAAGAAAAAAAAGAAAAATTAGCTTATTATATAGAACATGATGAATTGGAGAAGGTAAATACAGAATTGTCTTCATTAAAAGCTAATATATTAGTAGAAGAATATAGTCAGGGAGTACCAAACTTAGAAATGTGTAAATTTATATTAAATCATATTAAAGAAAAAACAGAGATAAAAATAAAAAATATTTTTTAAAATATAGTAACCCAGAGCTACCTACAAAGCCAGTAAGAAACTTCTAAAAATAAATATTAATTATTGTTTTTATACAATAAGAAAGTCATTTTGACTTGTCCTATTGTATAAAAAGCTTCGCCAAACGTTCCACACAAAATTGCTAAAGCAATTTTGGCGGGCGAACAAAGACGAGGCATGAAAAGTAATCTAAAAGGTCTAAATATTTTAATCATGCCTCTTTTGTTCTAGGTCATTCATAGTATAAAAACCATTAGGTTTAGTTATTAAAAATTTAGCTGCTTTTATAGCACCATCTGCAAAAATAGACCTAGAATATGTTTTGTGAGTAATTTCAAAAGTCTCATTATCTCCAAAAAATTGAACAGTATGTTCACCAACAATATTTCCACCACGTATTGAAGAAAAGCCAATTTCATTTTTAGAGCGTTTTTCTTGGTTAGAAAATCTACCAAAATTATAAGTGTATTTATTTGAAAGAGAGTTGTTAATAGAATTTGCAAGAAGAAGAGCTGTGCCACTTGGTGCATCTATTTTTTTATTATGATGTGTTTCAGTAATTTCAATATCGCAATTATTTAAAGCAGGTGCAATGTTAGAAAGAATTTTGCACATCAAATTAATATCAAAAGACATATTGGCAGATTTAAAAATAGGAATATAATTTGCATATTCTTCAATTATAGCTTCTTGTTTTGCAGAAAATCCAGTTGTAGCAATAACAATTGGAATTTTATTTTGTTTAGCAAAAGTTAAAACATTTAGTGTTGCATCTGGTATAGAAAAATCAATTATTATATTGGGTAAATTTTTTATTTGTTCAAATGAAGTATAAACAGGAAAAGTAAATTTCCCAGAATTTTCTTTGTCAAATCCACCTAAAAGTGAGAATTCAGGGTAATTATCTAATCTTTTTATAACTTCTTGTCCCATTTTGCCATTGCAACCATTTATTAATACATTTATCATAAAGATTTCTCCTTTTTTAATAGTAAATTTTTATAGTGAATAAAAGACTCGTGCAAAGCAGAATATTTGTCAACTAGAGTAATAATAAATGATTCTCTATATTTAGGAAAAGGAAGAGTTAAAGGCCACATATGTTTAACTATAATATCCTTTTCCTTGTCATTTAAATCAAATATTTTTGAAGCATTTTGTAAAGCAATTTTGGGATGTACAAAAGCGTGTAATCCTTCTATTTCAACATCTCTTTGACTTTTACGCCAGTCGTATAAAAATAAGTCATGAAGCATTGCTGCACGAGCCATAGATTTATAATCTAAATTAAATTTTTTACATATTTTGTAACTTATATAAGAAACTTCCAAACAATGGTCATATGTACTTGTGTTATAGTGTTGTCTATATTTTTTCATTTCTTGAACAGTTTCATTTTCTAAAATATCTTGAACAATAGAACAATATTCAGCATTGTTTAAGATATATGCTAATTCTTTTTCACTTTTCGCTTGTAAAGATGCACTCATTTGTAAAACTCCTTTGTATATACTTTATACAGTAAAAAGCACTGTACATATATATTCTAACATAATTTTGAGAAGTTTTCCATAGATTTAATCAATTTGTCTTGATTTTTAGTGCTTAATTTTACAAGAGGAAGTCGTGGAGTTCCAAAATTGTAGCCTTTAATATTTAAAGCCTCTTTTATTGGGATAGGATTTACTTCACAAAATAAAGTATTTATTAAATCAAGGCTTTGTAATTGAGATTTTTTTGCACTTTCCAAATTTCCATCTAAAAAGTCATAAACCATTTTATGAGTAAATTTAGGTTCAATATTTGATAAAACTGAAATTACTCCAATTCCACCTAAAGATAATATAGGCACAATTTGATCATCATTTCCAGAATATATATTTAAATCATCTTTACATAAAGAGGCAATTTGAGCAACTTGCGAAATATTGCCAGATGCTTCTTTAATAGCAACTATATTAGAAATTTTAGAAAGTTCAAGACATACTTCAGGAGTTATATTTACACCTGTTCTAGAAGGTACATTATATAAGATTATAGGTATAGTAACTTCTTTTGCAATTGCACTATAGTGAGCAATAAGTCCTTCAGGAGTAGTTTTGTTATAATAAGGTGTTACAATAAGAAGACCATCTACACCAACACTTTGAGCATATTTTGAAAGTTCTATTGTAGATAATGTATTATTTGCTCCTGTTCCTGCAATTACAGGTACTCTTGAGTCAACAATTTGAACAGTATATTTTATTAAGTTTTTTCTTTCTTCATTAGTCATAGTAGAACTTTCACCAGTAGTGCCACAAACAATTATAGCATCAGTACCTTCGGCAATTTGAAATTCTACTAATTTTTTGTATTCCTCAAAATTTATTCCGTCATCTGTAAATGGGGTAACAATAGCTGTACCACAGCCTTTGAATAATATCTTTTTCATAATTAAAATACCTCCTTAAGAATAAATTAGCTTTTCAACAATTTGAACAGCATTACTTGCAGCACCTTTTCTAATATTATCTGCTACAACCCAAAGATTAACCCCATAGTCAACACTATAGTCACGTCTAATTCTTCCAACAAAAACTTCATCATGACCATTGGCAAAAGAAGAAAGAGGATATATAGTATTATTTATATCATCTTGAACTATAATGTTACAACCTTCTTTTAAAGTATTTTTTAAATCATCTAAATCAAAATCATTTTCAAATTCTACATTGATTGATTCACTATGTGAATTAAATACAGGTACTCTTACAGTAGTTGCAGTTATTTTTAAGTCAGGTCTTTTTAAAATTTTTCTAGTTTCGTTAATCATTTTTTCTTCTTCTTTAGTGTAGCCATTATCAAGAAATACATCAATATGTGGAAGACAATTATTAAAAATTGGATAAGGGAATTTAACTAAGTAATCTGTATTAGGTACATTACCTTCTACAAAAGACATAACATTCTTGCTTGCAGAAAATTGTGTAATTCCATTTTCTAAATCCTCAATACCTTTAGAGCCAGCACCAGAAACGGCTTGATAAGTTGAATATACAATTCTTTTAATTTTGTATTTGTCATCCAAAGGTTTTAAAGCTACAACAGCCTGAATTGTAGAACAGTTTGGGTTTGCAATAATTCCATGATTGTTTTTTATTTCTTCTGGGTTTACTTCTGGAACAATTAATGGAACATCTTTATCCATACGAAAAGCACTACTATTGTCTACAACAATACATCCTTTAGAAGCTGCTATTGGAGAGTATTTTTTTGATGTGTCTCCACCAGCAGAAAAGATTGCAAAGTCAAAGCCTTCATCAAAAGAATGCTCAGTTAATTCCTGTACAATGTACTCCTTTCCCATAAAGTTTATTTTTTTTCCGCAAGAACGGCTAGACGCAAAAAGAACATATTCTGAAATTGGTAATTTTTTTTCTTCCAATACTTTCAAAACTGTTCTTCCTACAACACCTGTAGCTCCTACTACAGCTAATTTGTAATTTTTCATTTTATACCATCCTTCCATAAGGTACGAAATTGATTGTATTATTTGAGTACCTCATTTGATTAGTAATAATAGACATATAAAATATAATTATATTTTACATCAGTTACATGTATTATATGATAAAAGTGCAAAAAAGGGAATACTAAAGCAGAAAAAAAGTACAATTTGTTACAATTCACAGTTTATAAAATTATATATTTTAGGCAATATAATATTTATTTTAACAAAGCTTTTTACTGGCTTCGCCAATCGCTCTGGGTCATGTCCACTCTGGGAGCTTCCCTACGCAAAGCTTTGTTAAAATAAATATTATATTGCTTAAATAGAAATTGAGCTGTGAATAGTAACAATTGATGTTATTGTTCACTCTGTAAAAGTTAATCTGTTTTGGGTAGTTTCCCCTACCAAGTTTTTTGTGCAAAAATACATAGAAATTTGACATGGATCTTAAACACTTTTTAAATAGGTAAAAAATGTTTAAGATCTAGGATATATAGGTAACCTAATACGAAAAATGACAAAAAATAACATTGACAAAAATATAACAAAATGCTTTAATATAAACACAAACATTTAAAACAAATAGTTATAAAAAAGAGTGTATATTAAGAAAAAAGCTGTTAATAATATAAATAATAGACTTTAATAAAATAAATTACAGTTATAAATATTTATTACAGTACATAAGCATAATTGTAATTAAACCAAGGAGGAAACTATGAAAAATAAAGAAATTAGCATAAAAAAGAGAAGAAGAAAGAGCAATAAAGGAAGTATAGAAATGAACGTAGCAATAGGAGTAACAGTACTAATAATAATATTTGCAATAGTAGTATTAGTAATAGCTCTAAATGAAGCTAGAAACAAAAATGCAGGATTAAAAGAGCCACAAAGTGAGAAAGTTACCCTAAATAGTAAAGAAGAAAATAAAAAAGAAGAGAGTAATAAAACAGAGCAAGGAGAAAAAATAAAAGCAGAAGAAAGAGAAATAGTGTTAGAGAATAATGAATATATGCATGTGGAAACAGATGCAGAAGGAAAAAAAGTACCAGTGCCAAATGGGTATGTGGGAAGTAGTGTAGGCGGAGAAAATGAAGAAAATAGAATAAACACAGGTTATGTAATATATGAAGGAGAAGAGGAAGTAACAGAAGCAAATGTAGAAGAGGCGAGAAAAACGAGAAACCAATATGTATGGGTGCCAGTACCAGATGCAAGTAAAATATATGGAACAGATAGCAAAGGAAAGAAATGGGGAAAGCTGTATAGTTTTAGTACAACAGGAGGAGATGAAATAACAGGAACAAGCCCAGACAATTGGAGTGAAAGCAATGGAGTGATGAAGATAACAAGCACAACAAGAGATAGAGAGCCAGATATATTAAAAGAAAGAGACAAAGATTCGATACTAAAGACATTAGGGTTAGGAGTAAAGACAATGAATGAGTTTAATATGGAAATGAACAGAGAATTTGCAAGAGCAATAAAGAGTATAGAAAAATATGGAGGGTATTATATAGGAAGGTATGAAACAGGAGGACTAAATGGAACAGTGAAAATAGTAAAAGGAGAAACAAATATAGCAAGCCAAACATGGTATACAATGTATAAAAAATGTAAGGAATTAGCAGGAACAAATAGAAATGTAGAAACAGGAATGATATGGGGATGTGAGCAAGATAGAGTACTAATGTGGTTAATAGAGAGTGGAAATAAGACAAAAGAGCAGGTGTGTAAAGATTCAGTAGAGTGGGGAAATTATAGTAATAATGCAGTAGAGTATGTAACAAGTAGTGGAAGTGTAGCAACAGCAAGTGGAAGTACAAGAATCCCAGCAGGAGCAAGTGAGCAGACGAAAGCGAATAATATCTATGATTTAGCTGGGAACGTCTGGGACTGGGGAATGGAGGCTTACTCCACCAGCTACAGGAGGTATCGTGGTGGCAATTACGTCAGCTATAGTGCCGACTACCCAGCTAGTTCTCGTAGCAACTTTCCGACCGGCAACTACAGCTACTATGGCTGTCGTGCCACACTTTATATAAGGTAGCCCTGAGAGCTGGTAGCGAGTGTCAAGGAGTGTTAAAATCTAACTGGGATGGTGTATCGAGTGTCTGTGTGAGTGTTAAAATATAACTGTGTAAAGAGCTTGTCAAGATAACTGTGTAAATTCAAAAATTAAAATTTTGAATTGTATAATAAAATGTAAATTGTATAATATGTGTAAGTTTATCAAAACTTGAGAGAATAAAACGATGTTATTTTCCAAAGTTTTGATACTTTTTTCTTATTAGGAAAGCTTCGCCGAATAGAGCTGTAAATTATATACTAGATTTTTTTTTATATATATGATATAAAATAGTTAGAAAGGATAATTTAAAGTTATGGTAAATTTTGAAAAAGAAATTCAGTATATAAAAGGTGTAGGACCAAATAGGGCAATGCTTTTAAATAAATTAGGAATAAATACTCTTAAAGATTTAATTACATATTATCCAAGAGGATATGAAGATAGAGGAAAAGCATTAAAAATAGCAGAACTAATTAATGGAGAAGACTCTTTAATTGAAGCAATAGTTGTATCAAAAATTAATGAAAATAAAGTAAGAAAAAATATGACAATATACAAATTAATTGTTAGAGATGATACAGGTACATGTGTAATGACATGGTTTAATCAAAGCTATTTAAAAAACAAGTTTATAATGGGAAAGAAATATAAATTTTTTGGAAAAGTTTCAAAAAGGTATGGAACTACTGAAATGAATTCTCCTGTTTTTGAAGAAGCTGAAGTTTCAAAAAACACAGGAAAAATCGTACCAATATATCCTACAACATATAATCTTTCTCAAAATATGATTAGACAAATTGTAGAAAATGGATTAAAAATAGTAAATGAAGATGAAGCTAAATTGCAAGAAACAATTCCAGAATATATATTAAAGGAATACAATTTACTAGACATAAATAATGCTATTAATCAAATACATTTTCCAAAAGATTTTACAAGTTTTGAAAATGCTAGGAAAAGGTTAGTTTTTGAAGAATTATTAACAATGCAATTAGCATTATTGCAACTTAAAACAAGGTATGCAAAACAAGATGGGATACAGTTTGATAAAAATATAAAAATGTCAGATGTTATAGATAATTTACCATTTAAACTAACAAAAGCACAATTAAATGTCTTAGAAGAAATCGACTCAGATATGGAAAGTAATAAGGCAATGAATAGGCTTCTTCAAGGAGATGTTGGCTCTGGAAAGACAATTGTTTCAATTATAGCTGCATATAAGGCTGTTAAATGTGGGTATCAAGTTGCAATAATGGCACCAACAGCAATACTTGCAAGCCAACATTTAGAAAGTTTTGAAGGCATATTAGGAAAGTATGGAATAAGATGTGAATTATTAATAGGTAGTGTTAGCAAAAAGAAAAAAGAGGAACTTTTAGAAAGACTAAAAAATGGAGAAATAGACATTTTAATAGGAACACATGCTCTTTTAGAGGAAAATGTAATATTTAAAAATTTAGGTTTTGTTGTAACAGATGAGCAACATCGTTTTGGAGTAAGACAAAGAGGTGTTATAGCAGATAAAGGCAATAACCCAGATGTATTAGTTATGACAGCAACCCCAATACCTAGAACTTTAGCTCTTATACTATATGGAGATCTAGACATATCAATAATTGACGAATTACCTCCAAATAGGAAAAAGATAGAAACATATGCAGTTAGAAAAAGTATGGAAGAAAGAGTTAATAATTTTATTAGAAAACAAGTAAATGAGGGAAGACAAGTATATATTGTATGTCCTTTAGTAGAAGAAACCGAAGAAATTGATGCAAAAGCTGTTATAGAACTTACAGCTAATTATAAAACAAAGGTATTTCCAGAATATAGGGTTGAGTATATGCACGGAAAGTTGAGACCAAAAGAAAAAGAAGAAATAATGAATACATTTAAAAATGGTGATATAGACATTTTAATTTCAACTACTGTAATTGAGGTCGGTGTTAATGTTCCAAATGCAAGTATTATGGTAATAGAAAATGCAGAAAGGTTTGGACTTGCAGCATTACATCAATTAAGAGGTAGAGTTGGAAGAGGAGAGTACCAGTCATATTGTATATTGAAGTATAATGGAAATACCGATGTGGTAAGACAAAGAATGAAAATAATGCAAGATACTAATGATGGTTTTTTAATTGCAGAAAAAGACTTAGAGCTAAGAGGTTCAGGAGAATTTTTTGGTACGAAACAACATGGACTTCCAGAATTTAAAATAGCAAATTTATTTGAAGATATGCCAATGCTTAAAAAAGTACAAAGTTTGGCGATTAAGATAGCAGATGAAGATTCTAAGCTAGAATTGGAGAAAAATAGTAGATTAAAAGAATTGATAAAAGATAAGTTTTCTAATAGAATAGAAATATAAAAGTTTATGTATAATAAGCTTTAAGTGAAATTATAAATCAATTGTATAGAAGGAGGCCAAAATGAATATTGATAAAAATTTATTAAAACAATATTTTTATTATGGAATAATAAATAAGCAAGAACTAGAAGAAGGTTTATTATTTTATATATTATCAAAAATTCATAAAGAACCATCTGCAATAAGTGAAAAAGATTATATAAATTATAAAGAAATTCCAACAAAGAATTTTACAAAAGAAGAAAAAGAACAATATTATGCAAAATGTAGACAAGCAGAACAGATAGCTCAAGAAAAAATGAAAACAGAACATATGAAAAAACTTATACAAGAAGCGACTTCTTTATATAAACAATATTATAGGTTTATAGTTTTTCCAGACAATAAAGAAAATTATAATATGGAAATTACAGAAGAAATGTTGAAGCAAATTAAAATAAAGGTTGAAGAAAACATAGAGAAACTAAGGCAAAATGGAAAGATAACAGTTTTCCCAGCAGGAATATATTTCAATAGAGAACAAGAAGAATTTTATAATGAAAAGTGGAATTTAGAAGATATAAAAACATATAAAATGAACCATTACAAAAATTGGACTCAATATATATATGAAGTGCTAGTAGAGCTAAAAAAATTGGAAAGTGAAGATATAAAAAAATATCAAGAAACTTGGATAGATGTAAGATTAAAAAGAGCAGAAAATAGAACTCCTAAAGATGATATAGAAGTTAGAAATATTCAAACATTACAAACAATATTTGAAAAGAAAAAAGAAGCATATAATGAGCAAAAAGATAGAAGTGAAAGGTAGATAAATATTATATTACCTAAAATATATAATTTACAATTTGTGAATTGTAACAAATAAATTAAAATATTGAAACTTAAAGAGTCAAAGACTTGACAGTTGCACAAAAAAACAATATTATTATATATAGCAAAGTCGAAAAAAAGGAGAAGGTGTTTATGTATACACAAATACTAACTTCAAAATTTGGTGCAGAACTTATAAGTTTTAAGTTAAATGGAGAAGAAAAAATACATCAAGGTGCAGAATGTACAGATAATAACGGAAAAGTATATTGGAAAAGGCATTGGCCAGTTTTATTTCCTACAGTAGGAAAATCAAAAAAAAATCAAACCATAATAAATGGAAAAACCTATGAAATGCAACAACATGGGTTTGCCAGAGATATGGAATTTGAACCAATTACAAAATTAGACAACTTTCATTCATATGTACTTAAAAGTGACAAAAAATTGATAGACAAATTTCCATATGAGTTTTCTTTATATGTTACATATAGATTAGATGAGAACAAATTAACTACAATATATAAAGTTATAAATGAGGGAAATGTAGATATGCCATTTGGAATCGGTGGTCATCCTGCATTCAAAATAGATTTAGAAGAATTACAAAAAGAAAATTATTGTTTAGAATTTGAAGAAGAAGAAAATAAAATTCATTTTTTATACTTAGTAGATGGTCTAATTGGAACAGAATATGCCAAAAATATAATGGATGATAAAAGAAGAATAACAATAACGCCAACAACTTTTAATAATGATGCAGTAATAATGAAAGGCCTAACTTCAACACGAGTCAGTCTTATAAAAAAAGATACAGGAAAAAAACTATTAACATTAGACTTTACAGGTTTTCCATATTTAGGTATATGGTCAAAACCAAATGCACCATTTATATGTATAGAACCATGGAAGACTACAGCAGACACAATGAAAGGAACAGGAGTATTTAGGCAAAAAGGAGATATTATACTTCTTCCACCAAAACAAGAATATGAGTGCAAATTTACAGTAGAATTTTTTGAAAGTTAACAAAATAATATAAACTTGTATATGGAAGTATTTATAATGAAACAACTAGACTACATTTTACGAAAGGAATGTATAAAAAATGGAAAATTTAGAAGTAATAATAAAATTAATAGGGTATATATTAGTAGCTATTGGAGTAGTATTTGTTTTTGATGCAAGGAAAATTACTAAAAATAGATTTAGTTTTGGAGATAGAAACGAAGGTGCAAAAGTTTTAAAAGTTGCAGGTTTTGTTGTATCAATAATAGGCGTAGTAATAATACTATTTCAAAATATTAAATAAAAAGTATAATTTAAAAATGAATAAAAAGTTATATTTTTAAAGAAAGAGGGAAATTAAATGGAAAATAAACATCAATTAGAAGGAAAATATGAACCAAAAAGTTTTGAAGATAGAATATATAAAAATTGGAATGAGAAAGGGTATTTTAAACCATCAGAAGATAAAACAAAAACACCATATACAATAGTTATTCCGCCACCAAACATTACAGGAAAACTTCATATGGGTCATGCATTAGATGAAACAATACAAGATATACTAATTAGATATAAAAGAATGGCAGGTTTTAATGCTCTTTGGATTCCAGGGACAGACCATGCAGCAATTGCAACAGAAGCAAAAATAGTTGCAAAATTAAAAGAAGCAGGAATTACAAAACAGGATTTAGGTAGAGAGGGTTTTTTAGAAAGAGCATGGGACTGGAAAAAGGAATATGGTGGAACAATAGTAAATCAATTAAAATGTTTAGGTAGCTCATGTGACTGGTCGCGTGAAAGGTTTACAATGGATGAAGGTTTATCAAATGCAGTAAAATATGTATTTGTAAAATTATATGAAAAAGGTCTAATATATAAAGGTAAAAGAATGGTAAATTGGTGTCCTAATTGTGATACATCTATTTCAGATGCAGAAATTGAGTATGAAGAAGAAAAAACACATTTATGGAATATAAAATATAAAGTAAAAGATGAAGATAAATATATAATTGTAGCAACAACTAGACCAGAAACAATGCTAGGTGACACTGGTGTTGCAGTACATCCAGAAGATGAAAGATATAAAGACTTGATCGGAAAAACTGTAATATTACCAATAATGAATAAAGAAATTCCTATTATTGCAGACAGCTTTGTAGAAAGAGAATTCCGGAACAGGAGCGGTAAAGCTTACGCCATCGCATGACCCTAATGATTACCAAGCAGCTTTAAAACATAATCTTGAAATAATAGAAGTTTTCAATAAAGATTGGAAAATGGGCAAATTAGTACCAGAATATGAAGGTATGGACATTTATGAAGCAAGACAAAAAATAGTAGAAAAATTAGAAGAAATAGGTGCATTAGTAAAAATAGAAGATTATAATCATAATGTAGGAAAATGTTATAGATGTCATCATACAATTGAACCAAAGATATCAGAGCAATGGTTTGTAAAAATGGAACCATTAGCAAAGCCAGCAATTGAAGCTGTAAAAAATGGAAATGTAAAATTTATTCCTGAAAGATTTGACAAAATATATTTCAATTGGATGGAAAACATACAAGATTGGTGTATTTCTAGGCAATTGTGGTGGGGTCACAGAATACCTGCATATTATTGCAAAGATTGTGACAATTTAATGGTACAAAAGGAAGCTCCAGAAAAATGTACAAAATGTGGAAGTGACCATATACATCAAGATGAAGACACTTTAGATACTTGGTTTAGTTCTGCATTATGGCCTTTTTCAACACTTGGCTGGCCAGAACAAACAGAAGATTTCAAATATTTTTTCCCAACAAGTACATTAGTTACAGGGTATGACATTATATTCTTCTGGGTAGCAAGAATGATATTTTCTAGTATAGAGCATACAGGAGAAGTACCTTTTAAAGATGTATTAATACATGGAATTGTAAGAGATTCACAAGGAAGAAAAATGTCAAAATCTCTAGGAAATGGAATCGACCCAATAGAAATAATAGATAAATATGGAACAGATAGCTTAAGGTTTTCATTAATACTTGGAACAACAGCAGGAAATGATATTAGATATATGCCAGAAAAATTAGATAGTGCTTCAAACTTTGCAAACAAATTATGGAATGCTTCTAAGTTCGTATGCTCTAATATTTCAATACAAAACGCAGAGTTTATGTATAATAACGAACTTCCAGTAGATTTATGCTATGAAGATAAATGGATTTTATCAAAATTAAATAAATTAATAAAAGAGGTTACAGTAAATTTAGATAACTACGATTTAGGAGTTGCACTACAAAAAGTTTACGATTTTATATGGAATGAATTTTGCGACTGGTATATAGAAATGGTAAAAACACGTTTATATAGTGAAAACTGTTCTACTAAAAATGCAGCATATTGGACTCTAAATAGAGTATTACAAGATTCTTTAAAATTATTACATCCAGTAATGCCTTTTGTTACAGAAGAGATATATACAAAATTATATAATAATGATGAAAGTATAATGATTTCAAATTGGCCTAAATTTGAAGAAAAATTAAATTTTGAAGTAGAAGAACAACAAATAGAACAATTAAAAGAAGTAATAGTAGGAATAAGAAATATTCGCACAAATAATAAAGTTCATCCTTCTAAAAAATCAAAATTAGTATTTGTAACTAAAAATTTAAAAGATATGTTAAACAATTCTCAAGAACTTATTTGTAAATTAGGTTTCTCAAATGAAATTATTATAGAAGATAATAAAGAAAATATAAGTGATAATATGAAAAATGCAATGTCTGTATTAACTAAAGAAATGGAAGTATATATACCTTTACAAGACTTAGTTAATTTAGCTGAAGAAAGAGAAAGACTTCAACAAGAAATAAGAAAATTAGAATTAGAGGTTGAACGTGCAAGCAAAATGCTTTCTAATCCAGGCTTTGTAAATAAGGCTCCAGAAGCCAAAATAAATGAGGAAAAAGAAAAGTTAGCTAAATATGAAGATATGCTAAATTCTACAAAAGAAAGATTAGCTAATTTGTAAAAATAAAATTCAATTTTCTTAGTAGAACAAGAAATGAGAGTTCCTACTTTAGGACACCCTCATTTCTTTTGTAATTATGATATTTTCTAAAATTCTAATTTATAGATAATAAAAAGAAGCACATAATCTAAACAAGTATAACTCAATATAGATATAATATAAGTAAATATAAAATATATATGTGAACGTATATTCTTAAAACAAAATAACCATAAGATGGTATAGCCAATAATAACATATAGTGCTATTGAAAAAACAATTAGTTGAAATATAGATTTTAAAGTTGGTGAAAGAATACATGAGAGTGTAAAAAGGGATAGAATATTTCCTTCAAATAATGCAATGCTAGCCATTACTAATATATGCATTACAATTTTTGTATATTTATCTCTATTATCGATGTTACCAATTTCTTTAAAATGTGAGTAGCTTTCATTCAAAGCAATCATATGAGAATTTGTTACAAAAAGTAAAATACTTCCAATAATGAAAGATGTGATATGGATTATAAAAAATATCATAATATAGTACCTCCTTAAAAAATTATTTTTATAGGAACATAATAAAATTAACATAAATATTATAGAATGTTTTATTGTGATTGTCAAGATTAAATTTAAATATGCAGCCAAAAGGAGTACAATTTGTTAAATTTCACAGATTAAAATAAGAATTATATAAGTACTATAATATTTATTTTATCAAAGTTTTTTACTGGCTTCGCCAATCGCCTAGGGTCATTTCTAATGTAGGAGCTTCCCTGCGCAAAACTTTGTTAAAATAAATATTATAGTACTTTAGTGAATATTATATCTGTGAAATGTAACAAATTGTACTCCTTTTTTGCTGTTAAATATAATGTCGAAAGTTTCTTAAAAATCGGCAAAACTTCCTAAAATTTGCTATTGGAAAAAAAAGGAAAAGAGAGTATAATAGTAGCATGAAAAAACAAAGGAGGGATTATATGAATTCTAAATATTTACAAGAGGACAAGCTACTATTATTGGAAATTACAGAAGAAATAGATCATCATACAACAGAAAATATAAGGAGGAAAGCGGATAATGAAATTACGAGATATATGCCTAGAAAAGTTATATTTGATTTTAATAATGTCACTTTTATGGACAGTGCAGGAATAGGAATGGTATTAGGTAGATATAAAATGATGAAAATGCTAGGGGGAAGTTTAGAAATGATAAACGTACATCCAAGTATAAAGAAAATATTTGAAATGAGTGGAATACTAAAAATTTGTCCTATAAAAGAGGCTGTATAAAATCATAAGGTTATAGGTGAAACCTAGAAAAAACCTAAATATATTATAAAGGAAAAAAAGATGAAAAGTGTATATGAAAATGAAATGAAATTAGAATTTATAAGTAAGTCAAATAATGAAGCATTTGCAAGAATAAGTGTTGCAGCATTTGTTTCACAGTTAGATCCTACAATAGAGGAACTTTCAGATATAAAAACAGCAGTATCAGAAGCTGTTACAAATGCTATAGTACATGGTTATGAAGATAAAGAAGGAATAGTAAAAGTAAAATGTAGTTTAAAAGAAAATTGGGTAACAATAGAAGTTTCAGATTCAGGAAAAGGGATAGATAATATAGAAAATGCAAAAAAACCATTATATACTTCAAAACCAAACTTAGAAAGGTCAGGAATGGGCTTTACAATAATGGAGAGTTTTATGGATGAATTAAATGTTGAATCTATATTAGGATTAGGCACAAAAGTAACAATGAAAAAGGAAATAAAAAGTGAAGAACAAAAAAGTATAGATATGGGTGAAATACAAGGAGTAGAACAACTTAGTTTTGACTAAACATTAGTAAAACAACAAAGCAAGGAGATTTTTATGTTATATGAAAATAGTATAGAAAATATAATTAAAGCCCAAAATGGCGATGAAGTAGCCATGTCACAGATGGTTGAAAACAATAATGGGTTAATATGGAGTGTTGTTAAAAGATTTAAAGATAGGGGATATGAACTTGAAGATTTATATCAAATAGGGGCAATAGGTTTTATAAAATCAGTTAAAAAATTTGATATGAATTATGAAGTAAAATTATCTACTTATGCAGTACCATATATAATAGGCGAAATAAAAAGGTTTATGAGAGATGATGGAAGTATAAAAGTAAGTAGAGGTTTAAAAGAACTTGCAGTTAAAATTAGAGAAATTCAAGAAAAATATATGAGAGAAAGAGGAAAGGAGATAACAATTACAGAAATTGCAAAAGAACTTAAAACTTCCAAAGAAGAAGTAGCAGCAGCCTTAGATTCCTTAAATCCTATGATATCAATTTATGATAAAGTTTATTCTGATGAAGAAGGTGGAATAGGGTATATAGATAAAATCAGTAATGGAATAGATGAATCAGAGCAAATAACAAATAGAGTTTCTATAAAAAGCATAATAGATAATTTAGAAGAAAGAGAAAGGGAAATAATTTTATTAAGGTATTATAAAAATAAAACACAAATGGAAGTAGCTAAAATTTTAGGAATAAGCCAAGTTCAAGTATCAAGAATAGAAAAAAGGGTTTTAAGTTCAATGAAAATGAAATTAGCGATATAAGTATAGGAGTTGAGCATAACGAAAAAATTTGTAACATATTTAATATTATTTATTATAATTTGTTTTGCAATACCAATTTTATTCACAAAAAAATTTGAAGAAATAGAAGTATCAAGTAATTTAGAAAATCAAAATAATAATCAAGAAAATGAAGGGAATAAACAAGAAAATAAACAAGTAGAAGTAAGTGAAATAGAAAGTACATATAATTATAAAGAATATGCAACAATAAAACTATTACATGTAAAAACAAATCAAGTAGAAGAAATCAAGTTAGATGATTATTTGTATGGTGTAGTATCAAGCGAAATGCCAGCCAATTTTGAAGAAGAGGCATTAAAAGCACAAGCAGTGGTTGCAAGAACATATACAATATATAAAATACAAAATAATTTAGGAAAACATGGGGAAGCTAGTATTTGTGATGATTCAACATGTTGTCAAGCTTGGATTTCAAAAGAAGATAGATTCGCAAGATGGCAAGAAGAAACAAGAGAGGCTAATTGGAATAAGATTACAAAGTCAGTAAATTTAACACAAGGTAAAATAATTACATATGAAGGAAAACCAATAAATGCTTTTTTTCACTCTAATAGTGGAGGAAAAACAGAAACGACAGCAAATGTATGGGGAGGTACAGGTTACCCATATTTACAAAGTATAGAAACTGCAGGAGAGGATGCATATACTCAATATAATTCAGAAGCTAAGTTTACAAGAAATGATTTGATAAATAAAATAAAGGGAAAACATGCAGATTTCCAAATTAATTTTGATGAACCAGAATGTATAAAAATATTAGAATATACAGAGGGAAATAGAGTTAAAACTGTAAAAATTGGAAATTTGCAATTATCAGGTGTAGAAGTAAGAACAATATTGGGATTGAGGTCAGCAAATTTTGATATTACTATAAATGGAGATGAAATTACATTTACTGTAAAAGGCTATGGACATGGTGTTGGAATGAGTCAAACTGGAGCAGATAGTATGGCAAAATCGGGAAGTAATTATGAAGAAATAATAAAACATTTTTATTCTGGTGTAGAAATTGAGTATTTGTAATGTATAAAACTGTAAAAAGAGGAAATACTTTAACTAAAGAAAAAGTTAAGGAGGATTTTATATGAGAAGACGTAATAGTAGAAATGTTTTTGATGAGGATAGAGAGACAAGAAAGATGTTATATATTTCAGGTTCGGTTTTAGCAATTGCAGTACTTGCTTTTGTAATTACTTTTATAGTATATAGCAATACTTTTAATAATGATGAGTTACAGGTAGGAGAAACACAAAGCTCAGACAATACTAATTCTACAACATCAGCTAGTACACAAATAGGGAAAAGTGTAAATCAAGTAGAAAGTCAAAATGATGTAACAAATACAGTTACTAATTCTATTACTCAAAAAGTAGCTATAAATACTACTAATATGCAAAAAGAAAATACAACTACTAACACAACCACAAATACAAATGTAAGTAATAAAGCTAATACTACAAATACAGTGACTAGCACAAGTTCTAACACAACAAATACAATTAAAACAAATACTGTAGAAAATACAACAAAAAATACTACTAAAAAGGAATTGAAATTTGTAAAACCTGTTGAGGGAGAAATAGTAAAGGAATTTGCAAAAGATAAATTGGTATATTCTGAAACTTTAAAAGAATGGGTAATTCACAATGGAATAGATATTAAAGCAGAAAAAACAGCAATAGTAAAATCAGCAGAAGATGGTACAGTTAAGTCTATAAAAAATGATCCTAGATATGGTATTAGTGTTGTAGTAGAACATCAAGATGGATATAAAACAGTTTATTCAAATTTATTAACAGCAGAATTTATAAAAGAAGGGGAAAAAGTAACTCAAGGACAAACTCTTGGAACTGTTGGGAATACTGCTACCTTTGAAATTGCAGATGATCCACACTTACATTTCGAAATTATAAAAGGCGATGAATATTTGAATCCAGAGCAATATATAAAATAGAAAGCAAAGAGGGAATTAAAAAATTTGGCACAGAACAAATTTACGGAAAGCCAAAGAGAAAAGTTAAAATTATGCCAATTTAAAGGCTTTCCGATTTGTTATACAATAGCAAAGTCATACTGACTTTCCTATTGTATAAAAAGCTTCGCAAACATTGTGCACAAATTTTAAAAAAATTTGGCACAGAACAAATTTACGGAAAGCCAAAGAGAAAAGTTAAAATTATACCAATTTAAAGGCTTTCCGATTTGTTCTTTGCCAAAATTACTTAGCAATTTTGTGTGGAGAATTTTTATAAAAATTGTTTCATTTTTTCAATATTGTTTTGTTGCAAAGTCATAAATTCATTTAAAATATTTTTAACATTTTCTTCAGCATGAGGATTATGATTAATAAGTTTTTGACATTCGATAATGCCCATATTTCCACCTTGAATAAGCATTTCAGCAATATGAGAATTACTTTTATCCATCATAGTATTCATTTGAACTCCAGTCCAACTCATCATTTTGTCTCTAGCAGGTGCTTCGTCAGGAATTTCTCCATACTTTTCAAATTCTACATTAACTTTATCAGCAATTTTACTATAACTACTATATTGAGTAGTTAAGTTTTCTTTTAGGTTTTCATCTTCAACTTTATCAGAAACGTATTTGATAGAGTCCATACCCATTTTAGCAGCTTTACCAATTTCGTTTAAAATTGTTAAATTAATATTTTCGTCCATTTTATATAGCTCCTTTCAAAAAACATGTTACATTCACAGCTAAATACTGTAATAATTGCACAAGCAGTGAACTGTAATAATATTATTATAACCATTTTGTAAAAAAATAAAGAAAAATAGTGAAACATTAAAAAAAATGTAATATAATATAGTAACAATTCAGAGGTAAGCAGAATATAAATTTTGCTTATCTCTGAATAGTTACTAATTGTAAAGGAGATAAAATATGTCAGAAGTAAAATGGACTAAAGAACAAGAGCAAGCAATAAATCAAAAAGAATCTAATATACTAGTAGCAGCAGCAGCGCGGAAGTGGAAAAACAGCAGTATTAGTTGAAAGAATAATAAGCAAAGTAATAAAAGAAAAAATAGATATAGACAAAATATTGGTAGTAACATTTACAAATGCGGCAGCAAGTGAAATGAGAGGGAGAATTTTAGATGCAATATACAAACAAATAGAAAAAGATGAAAACAATTTGCATTTGCAAAGACAAATAACATTATTAAATAAAGCAAGTATTTGTACAATACATTCATTTTGTTTAGATGTTATAAGAAATAATTTTTATGAAATAGGAGCATCAGCAAATTTCAGAATTGGTGATACCACAGAAATAGAACTTCTAAAACAGGAAGTTATAGAAGAAATATTTGAACAAAAGTATATAGAAAAGAATGAAGAATTCATAAATTTAATAAATACATATACAACATATAGAGGAGATGAACCTTTAAAGGATTTAATATTAAACATATACAAATATATACAAAGTACACCAGAACCAAAGAAATGGCTACAAGAAAAAGTAGAATTTTTTAATACAAAAACAGATGATATAGATTTTTCTAAAACTATATGGGGAGAAATATTAATAAAAGAATTTAAAGATATTGTAATAGAATGTAAGTCAAAATTAGAAAAAGTAAAAAATGGATTATTAAAATATCCAGAACTAGAGAAGTGGACAAATATTATTATAAATGATATAGAGCAAATTGAAAAATTTGAAATGGTTTTGAATAATGATAAAGAAATTGAAACTTGGGACAAACTATATAATTTAACCTCAGAATTGGCTTTTGTAAATTGGGCAAGAGACCAAAAAGTAACAATTGAATATAAAACAGAGGCAAAAGAAATAAGAGATGAAGTAAAAGATAAAATTGGAGCAGCAATAGAAAGAATTTTTAAATATGATTCAAAAACAGCAAATGAGGATATAGGTTCTATGTATAAAATTTTAAAATATTTGAGCAACATAATATTAGAGTTTTCAGAAATGTTTGCAGATAAGAAAAAAGAAAAAAATATTATAGATTTTAATGACATTGAACATTTTGCACTTAATATTTTAATAAAGCAAATAGATGAAAAAGGTGAAATAGAGCCATCAGAAGTTGCATTAAAATATAAAAATAAATTTAATGAGATATTAATAGATGAATATCAAGATAGTAATTTAGTACAAGAATATATATTAAATAGTATATCTAATGGAAATAATATATTTATGGTTGGAGATGTTAAGCAAAGTATATATAAATTTAGGCAAGCAAGACCAGAACTGTTTCTAGAAAAATATGAAAATTATAACATAGTAGATGAAAAACAAACAAATATAGATGCTAAAATTAAATTGTTTAAAAATTTTAGAAGTAGAAAAAATATTTTAGATGTTACAAATATAGTATTTGAAAATATTATGTCAAAGGAATTGGGCGATATAGACTATAATGAAGAAGAATATTTAAACTTAGGGGCAAATTATATAGAACCAAAAAGTAAAGTAGATTATGCAGGAAACACAGAACTACATATTATCGACTTGAAAAATGACGAAGAAATGTCAGAAGAAAAAGAGATTAGAAATTGGAATAATAAATTTGACAATGATTCAGAAGATGATGAAGAAAATCAAGAGGATGACACAGAAATTATTGAAAAGACGGTTATAGAAGCAAAATTTGTTGCAAATAAAGTGAAAGAATTAGTAAATAGCCAATATCAAGTATTTGATAAAAATAAGAAAATTTATAGAAAAATAACATATAAAGATATAGTTATACTTCTTAGAGCAACATCAGTTTTAGCACCAATATATGAAAAAGAATTAAATAATTTAAACATACCAGTATATAGTGATACTTCAAGTGAATATCTAGAGGCAACAGAAATACAGACGATAATGAGTTTATTAAAAATAATAGATAATCCATTACAGGATATACCATTAGTTACAGTAATGAGGTCAGAAATTGGAGGTTTTACAGATAATGAGTTAGTTCAAATTAGGTTAGCAGAAAAGCAAGATAATTTCTATAATGCAATGATAAAATCAAGAATTAGTGTTAATGAAAATTTGAGAAAAAAAATTGAAAAATTTATAGATAATATAGAAAATTGGAGACAACAAGAAAAATATAAATCACTAGATGAGTTGATTTGGCAAATTTATATAGACACAAATTATTATAATTATGTTGGTTTACTTCAAAATGGAAAACTAAAACAAGCAAATTTAAAAATGCTATTTCAAAGGGCTAAGCAATATGAAACTGCAAGTTTTAAAGGGTTATTTAATTTTATAAATTTTATAGATAAGTTAAAGACGACTAGTACAGATATGTCAGCTGCTAAAGTTATTGGAGAAAATGAAAATGTTGTTAGAATAATGAGTATTCATAAAAGTAAAGGACTAGAATTTCCAGTAGTTTTTTTATGTAGTACAGGGAAACAATTTAATATGCAAGACTTAAATAGAACTATTCTATTACATCAAGACTTAGGCTTTGGACCAAAATATATAGATTATGAAAAAAGAATAGAATATAATACTTTAGCAAAAGAAGCATTAAAAGTAAAGACAAAACAAGAACTTATTTCTGAAGAAATGAGAGTATTGTATGTTGCATTAACAAGAGCAAAAGAAAAGTTAATAGTAACAGGTGTTTTAAACGATTTAGAAAAGGATTTAAAGGAAAAGCAAGAACAATTAGACTTATATAAACAAGATGAACAAAAGATTAATCAAAATATATTGAAAAAATATATTTCATATTTAGGATGGTTAGTACTTGTCTATTTAAAGGAAAATCCAGATACCATAACTTTATATAAACATAAGACAAGTGAAATAGAAATACAAGAGGAAGAAAAGCAAAATGAAGATATTATAGAAAAAATAAATAAAATTCAAAAAATAGGTAAAAATGAAGAAATATCAGAATTATTAAAATGGAAATATAAACATAATGTTGCTACAACAATGCCAACAAAGACTTCTGTAACAAATATAAAAGAAATGAAACAGCAAAATGAAAGTAAAGTAAGCAGTACTTGGCAGGTTCCTAAGTTTATGAAAGAAGAAAAAGTAACTAATAGTCAAAAAGGTACTTTGATGCATTTATGTGTTCAAAAACTTAATGAAAAGCTAGAATATGATTATAATAAAATAAAGGAATTAGTACAAGATTTAAAAGAAAGAGAAATAATAACAGAAAGTGAAATGAATGCAATATCAATAGGAAAATTATTAGATTATACAAAATCAAGTTTATGGAATAAACTAAAAAATGCAAAAGAAGTAAAAAAAGAACAGCCTTTTTATATAAATATATCTTCAAAAGAAGTATATCAGACTGAGGAAGATGAGAATATATTAGTACAAGGAATAATAGATTTATATTTTATTGATGAAAATGACAAACTTATTTTAGTAGATTATAAAACAGATTATGTAGAAAATGGTCAAGAAAATTCTTTAAAAGAAAAGTATAAGGAACAACTAGAACTTTATAAAAGAGCATTAGAAAGTAGTACAAATAAGAAAGTAGATAATGTAATTATTTATTCCCTATATTTACAAAAAGAATTAGAATTTAAATAGTTGGTTTATAGGCTTTCCATTTCTAAAAGCTTAAATATTTTAAAAGGATGATTAATATGAGATTAGATAAGTTTTTAAAAGTATCAAGAGTCATAAAAAGACGAACTGTTGCAAATGAAGCAGCAGATGGAGGAAGAGTATCTGTAAATGGTAAGGTAGTTAAGCCTAGTTATGAAGTTAAAGTTGGAGATGTTGTGGAAATTAAGTTTGGAGATAAAATATCTAAATTTGAGATCATGCAGATACCAAAAGTACAAACAAAAGATTTGGGCGAAATAATTAAAATTTTATAATAGAGAAGTATGAAAAGTATTTAGCTTTTATATAAAATCTATAATTGTTACTTTTTCAGTGGTAGCAAAAAAAGTACAATTTGTTACAATTCATAGTTTAAAATTAGAAGCTAATAGGCAATATAATATTTATTTTGTCGAAGTTTTTTACTGGCTTCGCCAATCGCTCTGGGTCATGCCCACTGTGGGAGCTTCCCTGCGCAAAACTTCTAAAAATAAATATTATATTGCCTAGATAAATAATTAATATCTATGAATTGTAACAAATTGTACTCTTTTTGTTATGTTAATTTGTATTTGACGAAAAATGTAATAATTTGACGAACGAATTTTCTTGACATAAGAGAAAAAATGTGTAAAAATATATATAACAAATTTGTTTTTGGTATTAGCCAAACTTCTTAAAAGAAGTATAGAAAAAGTTTTTTTATACAAAGTGAAAAACTAAAGAATTAATTCTTAAAACTATTTCGATATAGCGATTTATTCAGTAATTTAAAATCTGCCAATATTATATCAAACAAAAAGGCTTAGCAAAGCCATTTTAAATCTAATATGTATTCATAAAATGTTTAATAAAATTTATAAATATCTAAATTAATTCATAAAAAGATTTAAAATCTAAATATTTAATTCATAAAAGGTTAAAACAATATATTTTAGTTTGTGTCAAATTTATTTATAATCACATTATAAATCATTTTAATTCAAACTAAGTATATTAGAACTTATTTATGTACTAGAAAGGAATGTGATTAAAAATGAAAAAAAACAAAATAGTAAGTTTAGTGGTGATAATAGTAACACTATTATCAGTAATATTACCAACTTTACAAAATGTTGTTTATGCAGAAGACTATGAAGTAGATTATCAAGGAAGTGTAACATATGGAGAAAGTAAAGTAGGAAAATTCTATATAGCAGGACAAAGGGCATTTTGTATAGACCATAAAAAAGCCACACCAAACAATGGTACAATAGTAACAAATGAAATATACAAAGATGATAACATATTAAAATGTTTATATTATGGTATAGATGGAGATGAACCATGGTGTTTCGAATCAGAAGAGCAAGGAATAGTATATACAACATTAGCATTAGATCATTTTGTAAATGGTAATAGAAATAGCATAGCACAAGAATTTATTGACTATGTTAATGCAAAAGATGCACCAGAAATTATATTAGACTTTTCTAAAAGAATCTTAAATTCATATATAACAGAAGATAATATACAAAGAACAGAAAGTATTTCAATAGAGGGAGATCCAAAATGTTATTTAACTATACCATTACCAGAAGGAGTAACATTAGTAAATGAAACAAAAGGAACTACAGGAGTAGGAAATGTCGATGTATATGGAGAAGATAGATTTTATTTAAAAGCACCTCTAAGTATAAATGGTACTTGGTATACAGACAATATACAAAATAATAAATACAATTATCATCCAATTATATATAGAACAAATAATAATTCGCTTCAAAGACTAGCTTCAGGATACAAAATAATACAATCAGGTAGAATGGTAACAGATTTAACCGTAAATTGGCTTTCTTTAGGTCAACTAGAAATTTATAAAAAAGATGAGGAAACAGGAAAAGCAATAAGTAATACTAAATTTGAAATAATAAATGAAAAAGGAATAGTAGTAGATACAATCACAACAAATTCAAAGGGTTATGCAAAATCCAATAATTTAGTAGCAGGAAAATATATACTAAAAGAGATTCAAGCAAATGATAAATATATACTAGATGATACACCTATAGAAATCACTATAAAAACTGGAGAAACAAAGACAATAAATATGACAAATAAGCATAAAAAGGGAAAATTAAAAATTGTTAAAGTAGACAGTAGAGATAATAAAACTCCAATTTCAAATGTGACTTTTGAAATATGGAAAACAGAAACAAACCAAAAGATAGCAACAAAAACAACTGGAAAAGATGGTACAATTTTAATAGATAATTTGGAAATAGGTACATATAAAGTAAAAGAAATATCTACAAATGAATGGTATGCATTAAATGAACAGACAAATGAAGTAGAAATAGAGTGGAATAATACATCAGAATTAGTAATTTCAAATAATGTAAAAAAAGGTTATATAGAAATAATAAAACAAGATGTAGATTATTCAGATATAAAATTGGAAAATGTAAAATTTGAAATAAGAAATTCAAAAGGTGAATTAGTCGATACACTTATTACAGATAAGAAAGGATATGCAAAGTCAAAACTCTTACCAATAGATGAAAAATATGAAGTAAAAGAAACACAAGCAAGTCCAAAGTATATAGTTTCTTCAGACATAGAAAATGTAACTTTTACGCCTAAAGAAAATAATAAACAACTAATAATTACTAATAGACATAAACAAGGAAAAATAAAAGTAGTAAAAGTAGATGAAGACAATAACAAAATAGCGATAGGAGGGGTAGAATTTGAACTTTATAGTGAAGAATTTAAAAAAGTAGTAGGAACATATACTACTAATAGTAATGGGGAGATTATTATAGAAAATTTAAGAATAGGAAACTATAAGCTAAAAGAAATCTCAACTAATAAATGGTATAATTTAGCAGATACTGTAGAAGTAATTGTAGAAGAAAATAAAACTAAAGAAGTAGTAATAACAAATGAATTAAAGAAAGGACAAGTAAAAGTAATAAAAGTAGACAAAGACAACAAAGAGATAAGAATACCTAATGTTATATTTGAAGTTCAAGATAAAAATGGTAAAGTTTTAGAAAAAATAGTAACTAATGAAAATGGCGAAGCATTAACAAAAAAATATCCAATTAGAGATTTTAAAGAACTAAAACTAAAAGAAATTCAAACAGGAGAACTATATGTATTAAATGAAGAATTGGTACAAGTAGAACTAGAAGCAAATAAAATTACAGAAACAACAATAGAAAATGAAATGATACGAGGACAAATTAAAATTATTAAAACAAGTAAGGAGGATAATTATATGAATGGAGATAAAGCAGGTACACCAATACCAAATGTGAAATTTGAAATATACAATGCTAATAGAGAATTAATGGATACTATTAGTACAGACGAAGAAGGTATTGCAGTAACTAAAAAAATGGTTAAAGGTGTATATATAATAAAAGAAGTAGAAACTGGTGAAGCATATTTATTAGATGTAAAAGAATATATAGTAAAATTAACCAAATATGATGAAATGTTAGAGGTAAAAATAACAAATGAACCCAAAAAACCAGAAAAAAAGTTACCAAGAACAGGATTTTAGAAATGATTTTTACGTATAGATATTGACTTGGCAACAATATTTTTGATAAAATTCGTTTAGAATACATATAAGGAGAAGAAGGAAAATGTCAAATTTTGTACACTTACACATACATAGTGAATTTAGTTTATTAGATGGAGCTAATAGAATAAAAGATATACCAGTAATAGCCAAAGAATTAGGAATGGAGGCTATTGCAATTACAGATCATGGAGTAATGTTTGGAGTAATAGACTTTTATAAAGCATGTAAAGCAAATGGAGTAAAACCAATAATAGGGTGTGAAGTATATGTTGCTCCAAGAACAAGGTTTGACAAAGATCCCAACATAGATAGCAAATATAATCATTTAATATTACTTGCAAAAGATAATGAAGGATATAAAAATTTATCTAAATTAGTATCTTTAAGTTTTACAGATGGTTTTTATTATAAACCACGTATAGACAAAGAAATACTAGAAAAATATCATGAAGGATTAATTTGCCAAAGTGCATGTTTAGCAGGAGAAATAAGCCAAGCAATAATAAAAAATGACATAGAAGAAGCAAAAAGAGCAGCATTATGGTATAAAGAGTTATTTGGAGAAGACTACTATTTAGAAATTCAAAATAATGGTGTAAAAGAGCAAGTATTGGTAAATCAAAAGATAATAGAAATTGCAAGAGAATTAGATATTCCACTAGTAGCAACAAACGATGCACATTATTCGAAAAGGGAAGATGCGTATAATCATGAAGTTCTATTATGTATACAAACTGGTAAAAAAATGTCTGACGAAGATAGAATGAGATTTGAAACTGATGAATTATACATAAAATCACCAGAAGAAATGTCAAGCTACTTTGAGGCAGTTCCTGATGCAATTGAAAATACAGTAAAAATAGCACAAAAATGTAATGTAGAATTTGAATTTGGTCATACAATACTTCCAAACTATGATGTACCAGAAGGCTTTAGTACACATTATGATTATATAGAAAAATTGACAAATGATGGACTAATAAAAAGGTATGGAGAGAACTATTCAAAAGAGATAAAATCAAGAGCGGAATATGAATTATCAGTAATAAAAAAAATGGGATATGTTGACTACTTTTTAATAGTTTGGGATTATATAAATTATGCAAAAACACATGACATTCCTGTAGGACCTGGTCGTGGCTCAGGAGCAGGTTCTATTGTTGCATATGCAATAGGAATAACAGACATAGATCCAATAAAATATAGTTTGATTTTTGAAAGATTTCTAAATCCTGAAAGAATCAGTATGCCCGATTTTGATGTAGACTTTTGCTATGAAAAAAGAGATAAAGTAATACAATATGTATGTGAAAAATATGGTTATGACCATGTATCACAGATAATAACATTTGGTACAATGTCAGCAAGAATGGTAATAAGAGATGTAGCTAGGGTATTAGATGTGCCATATGCAGAAGCGGATAAGTTAGCCAAAATGATACCAAATGAAATACATATTACTATAAAAAAAGCGATGGAGCAGAACAGAGAATTAAATAATTTATATGAAAGTGATCAAGTAATAAAAAAATTGTTAGATATAGCTATGGCACTAGAGGGAATGCCACGTCAGGCATCAACACATGCATGTGGAATAGTAATAACAAAAGAACCAGTAGATACATATGTACCACTATATGTAAGAGATGGAAACATATCTACACAATTTATAATGACAACATTAGAAGAATTAGGTCTTTTAAAAATGGACTTCTTAGGACTTCGAACATTAACCGTAATACAAGATACAATAGATTTAGTAAAAAAGAATAGAAATATAGATGTACAATTTGATAAAGATATGAATGACCCAAAAGTATACAAATTATGGCAAGAAGGAAATTCTGTGGGAATATTTCAATTTGAGAGTCAAGGAATGACAAATTTTATGAAAGAATTAAAACCAGATGGCTTAGAGGATATAATAGCAGGTGTATCATTATATCGACCAGGTCCTATGGATCAAATTCCAAGATATATTGCAAACAAAAAGGACACAGAACATGCAGTATATACTCATCCTGCACTAAAACCAATATTAGAGGTAACATATGGTTGTATGGTGTATCAAGAACAAGTAATGCAAATTGTTAGAGATCTAGCTGGTTATTCTTTGGGAAGAGCAGATCTAGTAAGACGTGCCATGGGTAAGAAAAAGTTAGATGTAATGGCAAAAGAAAGAGAAATATTTATAAATGGTCAAGTTGATGAAACTGGAAATATTATTGTTCCAGGTTGTGTAAGAAATGGAATAAAGGCAGAAGATGCAAACAAAATATTTGATGAAATGGCAGAATTTGCAAAATATGCTTTTAATAAGTCACATGCAGCAGCATATGCAGTTGTGTCATATCAAACAGCATATTTAAAAGCATATTATCCAGCAGAATTTATGGCTGCAACTTTAAATAGTTTTTTGGGAAATTTGGATAAAATACCAGGTTATATAGACGAATGTAGAAGATTACATATAGAAATATTGAAACCAGATATAAATAAAAGTTTTGCGAAATTTACAGTCGACAATGGTAAAATTAGATTTGGATTAGGTAGTATAAAAAATGTAGGGCAAGCGGTAGAAAACATTGTTAAAGAACGCGAGGCAAAAGGAGAATATAAAAGTTTTACAGACTTTTGTGAAAGAATTCAGAATGAAGCTGTAAATAAGAAATGTATAGAAAGTTTAATAAAAGCAGGAGCATTTGATAGTTTTGAACAAACAAGAAGTACACTTATAGCATCTTTTGAATCTATAATAGATTCAATTTCAGATAGTTCAAAAAGGAATTATAAGGGTCAAGTATCAATGTTTGATTTGGGAGGACAAACAGAGAAAGAGGAGAATTCCTTAGAAAAAATGAAGTATAATTATACATATTTAAAAGAATACACAGAGAAAGAATTATTGTCGATGGAAAAAGAAATGTTAGGCTTGTATATTTCGGGGCATCCTTTAGAAGGAATAAGAACTCAAATAGAAGCAAATACCAATATTAGTACATTGCTAATTAGGGAAGGCTTAGATGAACTTGAACAAACAGGAAGGTTTCCATATAGAGATAATCAAACAGTAAAATATGCAGGTGTAATAAGTAATATTAAAAAGAAATATACCAAAAATAATAAGATAATGGCTTTTGTAAATATAGAAGATTTACATGGAAGTATAGAAGTAATTGTATTTGAAAATTGCTATCAATCTTCAATTAATTCCTTAATGGAAGATAATGTAGTTATGGTAGAGGGAAGACTAAGCATAAGAGAAGATGAAGGAAATGTAACTATACTTGCAAATAAAATACAAGACTTTAATGATGCTTTATCAAGTAATGTTGTAACTAATAAAAGCGTTTTTGAAATTGATATAACAAATACTACAGACGAGCAAAAAAATAGACTAAGAGGTGCTTTAAAGTTTTTTAATGGAGATAGGAATAATACTCCAATTTTAATAATCAATGGAGATAGAAGAGATCTAGCAGGTGGAATTTTTGCAAACGATGAAATAAAGAAAGAAATTTTAGATATTGTTAAACTTTCCTAATCCAATGATTAGCAAAATCCATAAGACCACAAATATTATAATTTTAACTCCTGTTTCTAAATTTTCTATTGTCTCTGAGATGGTTTGATTTTTGTAAAATTTTGCATTATTAATAGTGTGTTCTTTTAAGGAAGTAATGCGAAGCATATTTATTAAGGTCTTTCAAGTATTTTTTGAAAAAAGGTTGAAATTTTATGTAAATTGTGGTATAGTTATAGTATACTTATTTTGTTATTCCTTGTTTTCAGCTTTAGGAATAATGCTACTATGTAAATAAATTTTTCAAGGAGGTAGTACTATGATAGGTACAAACAAACAGGAATTAAGGGCATTCGTTGAACGGTCAATAGTTAACTATAAGAAATCTACTGGCTATGCAGTAATTGGTGCAATACCCGAAGCACAGCAGGATTTCATAAATGGAAAACTATATGACTTGTACTCTGATGCAGAAAGGAGCAGTTCACAATCCACACTCAAGTTACTTAAAGAGGTGCTAGACGAGTATCCTGGATTTCACAACTACTTTACTGAACATCAGAACGATTCTCGGCAGAAATCTCCTGATTTGCCTTGGTGTGAGTATGTTGGTAATCCTGCAGCCAGAAGATTTTGGGGATTGGATCCTAGCTGCTAATTCAGGCATAGGGATTGATACAATCAACGGGACTGCAATAATACATTGCAGTCCCCATATAATTATATGAGGAGAAATTATATGAATTTTAGTAAAACAACTAAAATATTTGGCAAATGTATCGACATCAAATTTAATGATTGTATTTCTGATGGAGAACAGCAAACTTTTCATGAAAGAGCTCTAACATTATATATTCATATCAATAAAATATGTAATGCTCGGTGCAAATTTTGTAATATATATAAGCAATGTGCACCTAAAGTAGAGTTTGATTTTCATAAACTATCAGTAGTTTTAATGGAACTGCAAAGAGTGAATAGATTGGGAAGAATTGCTATAACTGGTGGCGAAACATTTTTAGACATTAAGCTTTTAGATAATGTACTCTCAACAATAAAAAGGGCTATAAAAAGTCCAATGGTAACCATAAACACTAATGCTTCAATGTTATACAAACTATGCCAACTGAAAAATATTGATGTATTGACTGAGATTAGAATAAGTAGACATCACTACTTGGATGGAAATAATGATGCAGTTTTTGGAATCAAATGTGCTACTTTGTCTGATATTTCAGAAGCAGTCAAAAAATATGGTGATATTATTAAATTAAATTGCAACTTAATAAAAGGATATATTGATGATGTTTCAGAAATTAGCAAATACTTGGAGACCGTTAGCAGTATAGGTATATCAGAAGTTGGGTTTGTAGGCTTAATGCCTTTCAATCAATATTGCATAGAACATTATGTGGATTATTCGAGTTTTTATTTCTCAGATAATTTTCTAAGAGTGAGAAACTTGACTGATAGAAACATATGTCAATGTGATAACCTGTTATATTCTTCTCCAGAGACATGTAAAATTATGCAGATTTATTTTAGACAAGTACTTGAATTAAAATGTGCTTACTGCAGACAATTTACATATTCCTATGATAATAACTTAATAGCAGGATTTGGAGAACAAATAATTTATTAAAACACATATAGAGGACTTTCACTAGTTCTCTATATGTATTTTATCTCAATTAATATAAAACAATAGAAGAATTAGAAAGAGATATAATAGAATATATAGATTATTATAATAATAAAAGGATAAAAAGCAAATTAAAAGGAATGAGCCCTGTACAATACAGAGTTCATTCTTAGGTTGCTTAATACCTAATCAAAAAATGTTCAATTTTTTGGGTTCACTTCATCCTAACCCCCTATATGTTATGACATACTATCATAACATGGGGGCTCTGCGAGGCAATAAAA
>CANRSN010000008.1 GCA_947642455.1 uncultured Clostridiaceae bacterium | reverse complement strand
TTTGGTAGTACTAATTACTACCGCT
This sequence comes from uncultured Clostridiaceae bacterium, assembly GCA_947642455.1. Classification (GTDB taxonomy): domain Bacteria; phylum Bacillota; class Clostridia; order TANB77; family CAG-508; genus UMGS1663. The sequence continues at coordinate 79,786 of CANRSN010000008.1, read as the reverse complement.
TGGTTTCTTCAAAGGTATGTTTATTGTTTATTTTTCAATGTACTTCATAATATAAGTATTATGTATTCTTCTTTTTATTTTTCAGAAGACAATTCATATTTTAGCACAAAAATATATTTAATGTCAACACCTTTTTAAAAAAAATTTATTTTTTTTATTATAAATTTTTATATTGCTTTTTATTGGAAAGTATATGTGATATTTTCTTCTAAAATTACCATATATTTCTATACAAAATTGATGCAATTTGCACTTCAATTGCAAACTGCACTTATAATAACACCTTTATTTCATAAAGTCAATACTTTTTTCTAAATTTTTTGTTGCATTTCAAATGAAATTTCCAGTGCATTTAATGAATTTTCTGGTACCAATATAACTACTCAGAGGTAAGCAAAATTTATATTCTGCCTAATTTATTAATATTTATTTTTAGAAATCTTGTGCAGGGAAGCTTCTAGAGTGGACACGACCCAGAGCTACCCACGAAGCCAGTAAGAAACTTCTAAAAATAAATATTAATAACACAGCAAATAGTTTAAGACATCTGAATGGTTACACATCAATAAATATCATATTGCCTAAATATAAATTAAGCTGTGAATTGTTTTAGTAATTTTGTTTGGAATGTTTAGTGATACTTTTATGTTTCAAGAACACATCTTTGGCAAGCTATTTGATTTTGATTATGTTGTTCTTCTTCAGTATCATTTTTTCCCATAGCCATTATAACAAATATTATTATTCCAATAACAACTAATATTATAAATATTAATAAAACCAATGGTATTCCTCTTTTTTCTTTATTCATTTGTTTTCCCCCTAAATTATAAAATTCTTTCTCCATTTTTCAATTTTTCAAATCCTAATTCTTCTAATATAGTGGCTGATATATCTGCATATGTTTCTCTTATTCCTATATTTACACCTTTTTTCATATTTTTATTATACATTAATATAGGAATATACTCTCTTGAGTGATCTGTGCTAGGTGTTGATGGATCATTTCCATGATCTGCTGTTATTATTAATAAGTCGTCTTCCTTTAGATTGCCAATTATATCTGGTAACTTGCTATCAAAATACTCAAGTGCTTTACCATAGCCAATTATATCATTTCTATGACCATAAAGCATATCAAAGTCTACTAAGTTTGTAAATATTAAGCCTGATGTATCTTCTTTCAATTCTTGTAATGTTTTTTCAATTCCATCTTCATTTCCTTTTGTATGAATAGCTTTTGTGATACCTCTACCTGAAAATAAATCTTCTATTTTTCCTATTGCTATTACATCTTTACCATTTTCACTTATCACATCTAGCATAGTTCTTCCAAAACTCTCTGACTCAAAATCTCTCCTATTATATGTTCTTATAAAGTTTTCACTACTTGTACCAATAAAAGGTCTTGCAATAACTGTACCTACATTGTATTCTTTTTTCGCTAGCATTTTTCGTGCAACTAAACATATTTCGTATAATTTTTCTACTGGTATAATATCTTCATGTGCAGCAATTTGAAATACGCTATCTGCCGAAGTATATATTATTGGGAAACCTGTTTTTATATGTTCTTCTCCAAATCTTTTTAGTATTTCTGTTCCTGAACCTACTTCATTACATAAAATTCCTTGTACCCCTGTTTTCTCTTTAAATTCATTTAACATTTTTTCTGGAAAAGCATTAGGATATGTTGTAAATGCTGGATGTTGAATATATCCTGAAATTTCCCAATGACCCACAGGACTGTTTTTACCTTCCGCTTGTTCTACAGCTTTTCCATACATTCCAATTGGATTTTCCTCATGTTCTGGTATTCCAATTCCTTCTATATTATATAACCCTAACTTTTTCATATTAGGTAAATTTAATTTCACATTATTATATATTCCTTTTAAAGTATTACTTCCTTCATCTTTATATTTATTTGCATCTGGAAGTTCTCCTACTCCAAAACCATCTAATACAATAATAATTGCTCTATTTATCATTTTTAATTCATTCCTTCCCACATACATTTGATAATGAATATTCATATAAATGTACTATTTTAATTTCATTTTCTTGTTCATTAATAACTCTATTAATTCTAAAATCTTTTCTTGAAATTAATTTAGTTTCAAAATTATTTAAATTCAATAATACTTCTGTAGATACATCCATTCCAAGTGGAAGAGTTTCGTATTTATTATCAAAAAATATAATATTACTATAATATATTATTGGCATATTTTCTTTGATATTGTACCTATATAAATTCACTTCTCCATTTTCTGCATTTTCTATAACTTCTTTTGGATTTATATTACAAATTGTGAATCCTTTTTCTTCTGTCTCTTTTAAGCCATTTATATATACTGGCATATCATAAGCTGAAGTTATTTTTCCATAACTTTCTTTTAATAATGTTAAATAATTTTCAATTGTCTTTTGATAATCTTCTATAGTAGTGTCTTTATTAATATTTAATATTTCATATTTTTGTCTTTCTAATTCTCTATGTTTTCTATTATTTAATATTTTTATTTTTGTTTTATCTTCAACTACATTTCCGAATATATCAAAATCTTTGTCTTCTATATCTTCTATGTCATATTCATATTCTTGTTTTAACATTTTTAAATCTTTTTCAAGTGCTATAATATCTTTTCTTTGAATATTTTGTTTATCTAAAATTTTGAAAGCTCCTGTATCTACTTTTATTGCAAAAACTGCATCACATTCATTTTTAGATAAATATTCTCTTTGTCTTTCATCTACTTTTTCTCCTAATTCTTCTATATCTTCTTCATATTCAAATACTTTTTTTAATTTCTCGTTTTCTTTATTCTTCTCTTTTTCTTCACTTTCTGTTAATAGCGCTACTTCATCTTTATTTGCATATTTCCAAAAATCAAATATGCTTTTTTTATGACTCTCTATTTCATTTATATATAATGTTGCATTTTTTATTTTTCTTTGCAAATTTTCTTTTTTATTCTCTGCTGCTTTTATATCCATTTGTATATTTTTATATTTGCTTCTTTTATCTTCTAATTTTTTTCCAAGTTCTAATAAATCTTCTATTGTATATAACTCTTTTGTTTGTATAATTTCTTCTTCTATTTTGATTTCTTGTTGCTCATTTTCTACAAATTCTTTGATTTTTTCTTCACTTGTCTTTTTTGTCATTTTCTTATTAGCTTTTTTCCCCTGAAAAAAGTATTTTACTTTTCCTAGAAAACTTTTTTTGCATTCTAAAAATGTAACTATTTGCCTTTCTTTAACCATATATTCTTCATTTTGTTTTTTTATTGTTCTATTTAATAACTCTAATTTTTCTATTTCAAACAGTGTTTCTGTTGAAAGTTTTTCAAATTCTGTTTTATTCCTTAAAAACTCTTGTTTTATAAATTCTGATAAGTTGTCATAGTTTATTCTTTTAAAACCACAATAGAATTCTATCCCACCATTTTCACTTATACTTGTTTTAAAATTGTATTCTTGCTGCATTTCACTTTGCAATATGAATAATGCTTTTATCATTTTATAGCATTTACTTGCTTCTTCTTTATCTTTTAATTCTATTTTGTAGTCGCTTTTCATCTTTTCATATACTTCTGTTTGCCCTATTATTTGTAAACTTATTTTTTCATTTTTATCTTGTACTTCATATATTGTTGGCCAAGATTTTGTAAATAGCCATAGGTAATTTTCTAGATCTGATATTTCTGATTTTTTTAAAAAATTATTTGTATAATCTGCTTGACTAATTGGTACATATATTAATTCTTTCTTTTTCGTTTTTTGTGCTTGTATTTTTCTCTTAATAAGGTAAAATAAGCTTTCTACATTATTTTCTTTACTTGGAAACAACATAAAGTATTTGTCTGATTCTACTGAATAAAATATTTGCCATATGTAACTTTCTTTATATTTTACTTCATATGGAATTTCTTTATCTCTCTTTTTTTGCCTTTGTTCTAATTCTGCTAATTTTTCTAGGTCTAATTTTTTTAATAGTTCTAAAAATGTAGTGTATTTTTCTATGTCTTCTACTCTCTGCTCTTCTTCTACCTTAATATAATTTATTAAATAGTCTGCTTTTTTAAATTTTTGATTTAAGTCGTCCATTCTATCTGACGATGTTATGAATATTTCTATGTCTTTTACATCTATATATTTATATATTTTATAACTTGTATCATCATATGTTTTACTTGCTCTAAATTTTATACTTTCTCTTTTTGATAAACAAGCTGGTACTTTTTCTATATTTAGCCCAATATTTTCTAATTTTTTTTCTATTTCTTTTGTCGCCTTTGCCATTTGGTCAACCCTCCCCATACTGTTTTTGATAGTATATCACATTTTAATTTTTGTGCCAATATTATTTTGCTAATTTTAATAAATAGTTATAACAACAAAGTTACAATTCACAGTCCAATTTCTATTTAAGAAATATAATTTTATAAAATGTTAATTGTAACAACAAAAATGACACAGAGAATACACTCTATGTCATTTTTATGAAATATGATACTTTTTATTGCAACAAAAATAGATCTGTTATCATAGATATAAATTGCCAATTAGTTGGCTTTTCTGAAATGTCATATCCAAATATATCTTTAATTACCTCTGGTTGTATTTTTTTCCATGTAACACTTATTGCAGTGCGAATAGCACGTTGAACTCTTTGCGGTCTTGTGTCATATATCTCAGCTATCCGAGGATATAACGCCTTTGATAAGGATTCTATTAGTTCTGGTTTATCCATTATCTCTATTATAGCTGTTCTCAAGTATTTATAACCTTTTAATCTTACAGGAATCCCAATTTTATTCATTATATTTGTTACTTCCAGTTCTTTATTAACAATTATGTAATCATCATCAGTTTCTACTTTGTCATTACTCTCAATTTTAGCATTCTTTTTATCTTCTTGATTTTCTAATATAATCCTTTCAATTCTACCTTCTAAATTGTAATCAACTCTTACTTGAATATTCTCGCCAGTGAAAAATTTCCGAATTTCTTCATTTGCCATTTTTTTCAAACTTTCATTATTAGTATTCATATTCATTCTCCTTTTTTATCCTAGTATACTAAGATTATTTACTATTTGCTCCGATTAATATTATATATTGTTTTACATAATATGTCAAGTTTTTATTTAACAAATTATATTGCAAAAAATGATAAATATGTTATACTATATAAAAAATAAAAACATTATTAAATCTTATATTTAATAATAAAAGACGGAGGTAAACTATGGAAAATACATTAGTAAAAAATTTATATCGAAATGAAGAAAAGTATATAGGTACACAAGTGCAAGTATCTGGCTGGGTAAAAACAGTAAGAGACTCAAAATCATTTGGTTTTATAGAATTAAATGATGGTTCATTTTACACAAATGTACAAATAGTATTTGATGAAAAATTGGAAAACTTTGAGCAAATTTGCAAACTTTCAATAAGTTCATCTATAATAGTTACAGGAACAGTTGTAAAAACAGAAAATGCAAAACAACCATTTGAAATAAAAGCTAGTAAAATTGAAATATGTAACATTTCAGATAGTGACTATCCTCTTCAAAAAAAGAGACACTCATTTGAATATTTACGAACAATATCACATTTACGTCCACGTACAAATACATTTAATGCAGTATTTAGAGTACGTAGTGTATTATCATTTGCAATACACAAATTTTTCAATGAAAGAGGTTTTGTTTATGTTCATACACCAATAATTACAAGTAGCGATGCAGAAGGTGCTGGAGAAATGTTTAGTGTTTCTTCTTTAGACTTTAATGAACTTCCTAAAACTGAAGATGGTGCAGTTGACTTTAGCAAAGACTTTTTTGGAAAAAATGCACATCTTACTGTAAGTGGACAACTAGATGTCGAAAATTACGCATTCGCATTCAGAAATGTATATACATTTGGTCCAACTTTTAGAGCAGAAAATTCAAATACTGTAAAACATGCTGCCGAATTTTGGATGATCGAACCTGAAATGTGTTTTGCTGACTTAAATGATGACATGGACTTAGCAGAAGATATGATAAAATACATCATTTCTTATGTATTAGAAAATGTACCAGAAGAAATGGAATTCTTTGATAAGTTTATTGCCCCTGGTCTATTAGAAAGATTAAATCATGTAGTAAATTCTGAGTTTGGTAGAATTACATATACAGATGCTATAAAAGAATTAGAAAAAAATAATGATAATTTCGAATATAAAGTATTTTGGGGAGCAGATATTCAAACAGAACATGAAAGATATTTAAGTGAAGTTGTTTTTGGAAAACCTGTATTTGTTACAGACTATCCAAAAGAAATAAAGGCATTTTATATGAAACAAAATCCAGATGGTAAAACTGTAGCTGCTACTGACCTATTAGTGCCTGGTATTGGAGAATTAATTGGAGGTAGCCAAAGAGAAGAAGATCTAGAAAAATTAAAAACACGTATGAAAGAGCTTGGCTTAAATGAAGAAGATTACTGGTGGTATTTAGATTTACGTCGCTTTGGAAGCATCAAACATTCTGGTTTTGGTTTAGGTTTTGAAAGAATGATGATGTATTTAACAGGTATGCAAAATATACGTGATGTTATTCCTTTCCCTAGAACACCAAAAAACTGCGAATTCTAAGAATAACAGTAACATGAACAAATGCTTCGTTTTGCGCATGGAAGCTATTATACTTTCTAAGTCATATAAATAGAGCTTAGTATTCATTTTTTTATACTAAGCTCTATATTAATTATATGGATTCTATTTCTACCATTCTCTGTTCAATTAATGACCATAGAATCTCAAAATCTATTTCTTTACATTTAACCATTTTATTTCATTTTAATTTGTCTAACATACTCATATAGTACAATTCCAGTTGCAACTCCAGCATTTAAACTTTCTGTTTTACCTAGCATAGGAATTTTAATTTTTTTATCAGACATATCTAAAACTTCTTTTGACACTCCATTTGCTTCATTTCCTATAACAATAGCTGTTTTTTTGTAATCTATATCATATATACTATTTTTGGTATCTAATGAAGTAGAAACTATATTATATTTATGTTTTTTTATAATTTTCAATAAATTAGGCAAATCTTCAGTTTGAATTACATTTACTCTATAAATTGCACCCATAGTTGAACGAACTACTTTAGGATTGTATGGATCTGCTGTTTTATCTGTAATTATTACTTGTTTTAAATTTACACTATCTAAAGTTCTAAGAATAGTACCTAAATTTCCTGGATCTTGAATTCCATCTAATACAAGAATAATATCTTCATCATATTTTATTTGTTCAGTAGCATTTTGAGCAACAACAGCTAAAATTCCTTGAGGATTTGTTACATCTGATATTGTTTGAAAAACTTTTTCTGTTACATAAATACAATCATGTTTTGCAATTTCATACATCAAATTTTTATCAAACAATCCACTATTTGCACAATCTTCGCAAATTATAATTTTCTTAATTTCCACATTTTCCTGTACCGCTTCTTCTACTAGCTTAATTCCTTCTACAATAAACTCCTTATTTAAGTCTCTATACTTTTTCTCTTTTAGTTTTTTTATATTTTTAACAATATCATTATCTTTACTAGATATTACCTGCATTTCAAATTCATCCTTTCTTGGTACTTTTAAATCCTACAGAAATTAAGTTTTTATACTTTTTTACATTAAGAAAATTAATATATGCAAAAATAAATAACTATTTTCCCATAATTTCTAAAAATTCCTTAACCTCATTTAAACTAAGCTTAGGAGCTTCTCCTGTTCCTCTTGCCCCTTGCAATTTGTATGTTACATATGGTTGACTTCCTGGCGAAAATTTTATTTTATTGCCATATTCTTTAACTAAAATGTTTACTAAATCAACATTAAATTTTTGTGCATCAAATATATATACTACACTGTCTCTTTTTTGAGATACTTTCACTACATTTGCTTTTTTACACATTTCCTTAATTCTGGCTATTTCAATTAAATTTTCAACCTCTTTTGGCATGCTACCAAATCTGTCAATTATTTCATCAATAATATTTTGAACATCTTGTTCAGTTCTACATAATGCAATATCCTGATAAATCTCTATTTTCTGACTACTATCACTAATAAATTCTTCTGGTATATAGCTTGATACATTTAAATCTATTTGAACATCTTGTTCTTCATATACTTCTATTCCTTGCATTTGTTTTATTACATCATCCAATAATTTGCAATATGTATCATATCCAACCTGTTCCATATGACCATGTTGAATTTCTCCTAGTAAACTTCCAGCTCCCCTTATTTCTAAGTCACGCATAGCAATTTTAAAACCTGAACCAAACTCTGTAAATTCTTTTATTGCTTTCAACCTTTTATCTGCAACTTCTGTTAATAGTTTGTCTCTTTTATAGGTAATATATGCATATGCTTGTTTATTTGCTCTTCCAACTCTTCCTCTAATTTGATATAGTTGTGCTAAACCCAGTCTATCTGCATTTTCCACTATTATAGTATTTGCATTTGGAATGTCAATTCCAGATTCTAATATTGTTGTACAAACTAATACATTTGTATTCCCATCTATAAAATCCATCATTATCTCTTCTAGTTCATTGCCTGACATTTTACCATGTGCTACAGTAACATTTGCTTCTGGTACTAAATCTGATATTTGATCTGCCTTTTTTTCTATTCCTTCTACATTGTTAAATAGATAAAAAACTTGCCCTCCTCTTTCCAATTCTTTTGTAATTGCTTCCTTTACTACTTCTTCATCATATTCTAAAATATATGTTTGAACTGGTCTTCTGTTTTGTGGTGGTTCATATATAACTGACATGTCTCTTACTCCAACAATTGACATATGAAGTGTTCTAGGTATTGGAGTTGCTGTCATTGTAAGCACATCAACATTTGCTTTATATTGCTTTATTTTTTCTTTATCCTTTACTCCAAATCTGTGTTCTTCATCTATTATAAGAAGTCCTAAATCTTTAAATTCAACATCTTTACTTAATAACCTGTGTGTACCTATTACAACATCAACTTCCCCTAATTTTAACTTTTTTATTACTTCTGCTTGCTCTTTTTTTGTTCTAAACCTATTTAATAATTCAACTTTTATTGCAAAACCTTCCATTCTACTTTTAAATCCTTCATATTGTTGGTTTGCAAGTACTGTTGTGGGTACTAAATATGCAACTTGTTTTTGATCCATTACAGCCTTAAATGCTGCACGTATTGCAACTTCTGTTTTTCCATACCCTACATCTCCACATAATAACCTATCCATTGGACGTGGTTGTTCCATATCTTTTTTAGTTTCTTCTATACAACGAAGTTGATCTTCTGTTTCTGCATATGGAAAACTATCTTCAAATTGCTTTTGCCAGTCTGTATCTTTTGAAAATGCAAACCCTTTTATTTTCTGCCTTTTTGCATATAAATCTATTAGTTCTTTTGCAACTTCTTGTAGATTTCTTTTTACTTTTGATTTTGTATTTTCCCAGTCTTTACCACCTAATTTGCTTATTTTTGGCGTATTTTCCCCTGCTCCTATAAACTTTCTGATATTATCTAAATCGTTTGTAGGGATATATAACATATCATCATTTTTATATCTTATTTTTATATAATCTTTTGTAATTCCATCTGTTTTTATTGTATTTACACCTATAAATTGACCTATTCCATGTGATTTATGTACTACATAATCACCTATTTTTAGGTCTGCAAATACAACCTTTTCTCCTTCTTTAAAGGCTAAAGACATCTTTCTTCTTTTTTTTATATTTGTTTCAAATAGTTCCTCACCAGTTATTACAATTAAGTTTAAATCATAACATTCAAAACCCTCTGAAAGCCTTCCTTCTGATACAATAACTTCACCTTTTTTGCATTGTACATTTTCTAAGTTTTTTATATACTTGTTTTTTATTTCTTGTTCATTTAGTAATATACTAAATCTTCTTGCATTTTCTTCATTTCCTGCTAATACTATTATTTGCTTTTTTGATTTTTTTATGTCATCAAATAATATTTCCATTTCACTTTTATAGTAATTGACATCTCTGTAATTAAAATTAAATTTTGTACTACTTGTTTTTGATATTCCAAAATCCTGTTTTTCTAAATATATTACTTGATTTTCTTCTAAAGTATATTTGTATTCACTTATATTTTGTATTGAATGTGGCACTATTCTTTGTTTATCTACTAATGCTTTTATTAAATTATTGTTTTCAATTATTATATTTTCTTGCCTTTGATTTATTTTTGAATATTCATCTATTAAAATTAAATATTTATCTATATAGTCTAAAAAACTTCCTTGCTTTTTATAAAAATAATTAAAGTATTTGTCTATTTTACTAATATAATTTCCTGCTCTTATTTGTTCTATATCTTCTTGCCTTATTTGATCTAATTGCTTTGTTTGTAGCTTATCTTCTAATATCTTTTCACATATTTTGTTTATGTTTTCTTCTATTAAAAATTCGTGTGAAGGGTATATATCCACATTTTCTAACATTTCTGTGGAACGTTGACTATCTATATTAAATTGCCTTATTGAATCAATTTCATCTCCCCAAAACTCTATTCTTATTCCTTTTTTTGCACTTATAGATATATCTACAATTCCTCCTCTTACACTAAATTGCCCTCTTCCTTCTACTAAATCATTTCTCTCATACCCTAAATATACCAACTCTTGTTTTAGTTTTTCTATATTGTATGTATCTCCTACTTTGAATTTTAATATATTTTTGTATAATGTATTTTTTGTTACCATTTTTTGCATCACTGCTTCTATTGTTGTTACTACTATTTTTGCTTTCCCATTTTTTATTTTATTTAAGGTTTCTATTCTTTCATATGGTAAGTCGTTACTTTGTGCTATATAGTCATATGTTGCTATTTCTCTTTTTGGGAAATAACTGATGTTTTGCTCTTTTTCAAAATAACTTAAATCTTTTATTATTTTTTTTGCTTGTAATTCATTGTATGTTATTATACATATTGGCTTTTTGCTATATTCTTTTGTTGCATATGCTATGCTTATTTTTCCAACGTCAGATAAGCCCGATATTGTTATCGGACTGCTTTTTTCTTTTATTTTTTCGATGTATTCTTGAAATTTCTGGAGTTCTCCTAATTTTGTTGTTATTATGTCCATCTTGCTCTCCTTTATTTTTGTTTCTATGCAATTATATTTTGCACTTTTTATATAATAACAAAAAATCCTTATATTTGCAATATTTTTTATTTCAAATTAATTGCCAGATTCATATCATAACTTTTAAAATTACTAATATACTATAGTAAACTATTTGACCTATTTATATTAGCATAAATAAAACATTATAGAAAGGACTTATAACTATATATGAAAGCTATTTGTCATAAACCCAAATTTATTTTTTTATCTGTAAAAAGAAATCTCATTCCATTAGCCTTTTGCCTATTTACGATATTTCTAGTCATATTCTCAAAAAGTAACTTATCTGCTGCAAAAACTGGGCTTGTCCTGTGGGCTAACAATGTAGTTCCATCACTTCTTCCATTTTTTATAGCAACAGAATTACTTTCACACACAAACATTGTTTCTAAAATTGGTAAACTATTAAATCCCATAATGAGACCAATATTTAATGTTCCTGGTTGTGGTGCATATGCTTTCATAATGGGAATAATTAGTGGTTACCCTATTGGTGCAAAAATAGTAACAAACTTTAAAGAAGAAGGTTTATGCACTAATGAAGAAGCAGAAAGAATGCTTGCTTTTACAAACAATTCTGGTCCATTATTCATAATAGGCACTGTTGGAGTTACACTTTTTGGCAATTCATTAATAGGAATATTACTTTTCATTACTCATCTTTTAGCTTGTATTTCTGTTGGAATTTGTTTTAGATTCTGGAAATACAAGAAAACTAGAAAAGTAAAAGTACATTATACTAAATTAAATCCTTCAACAACTACCAATAATGTACATCTTTCTAACTTAGGTGAAGTTTTAAGTAAAAGCATCATGTCTGCAATAAATAGTGTAATAATGATTGGTGGCTTTGTTGTTCTTTTTAGCGTTATTTTATCTATTTTAAACACAAGTAATATTTTGCAGATTATTGCACAAATGTTTACCCCTATTTTCAAAATTTTTGGTATTACCAACTTTAAATTTTCTACAGCCTTTGTATCTGGAATTATTGAATTAACTAATGGTGCTAGTTTAATTTGTAGTATACCTTGTAAAACAATTTCTATAAATATTATACTTTGTGCTTTTTTACTTGGTTTTGGAGGTATTTCTATTCTATTTCAAGTATTTAGTATAACTTCAAAATCAAAGGTTTCAATAAAACCATATATTATAGGTAAATTTCTACAAGCTATTTTTGCGAGTACCTATACATTACTTTTTATTAACTGCTTTCCTATCTTTAATTTAAATTTATAAATTTACTTTTATTTACAGCATGGGTTTATAGGTAACCCCCATAAAAAACCTAAATATATTATATAAGGACTGATTTCAATATGGATAAGAATTATGATTTTAATACTTTTGGTGGATTTCCCCCATATTCACAATTTGATACAAATGATAATCCATTTTACGATAATCCAATGTTTAACCCTATTATGCAATATGAACAAACTTATATGTATTATCGTTGTTTAACTCAACAAATAGAATACAAAATAAAATGTAAAGAATTGGAGAATTTGGGACGGAGCAAATCGGGACAAAAATGTCCCAAAAGGGACGGACCAATGTAATATTCTATAGCTTAGCAAAGCTTTTATATAATAGGAAAGTATAACAAATTGTTATGCTTTCCTATTATATAAAAAATTCTAATTTTTATGTCAGTAACTGGCACAAAAATTAGAATTTAATATTATATCAACTTTTCAAATATGTTTTTTAACTAAATCTTCTATTACATCTTCTCTTTCTGGTGTTATTTCTAAATCTACTAAGATATTTAGAAAATTATTTATTTTACTTTCATTTTCAGTTATATCATTTATATTTGTTACTTGCACATTTTGTTTTAAATCATTCTTTTTTACAATTTCAAATCCATATTTTTCATCTTTCAATTTATAATAGTCAATATACTTTGTAATTGATTTTCCTTCCTCTTCTAAATTTTTGTTAATTTCAATGCTGCCATATAACTTTTTCATTTGTTTTTTATCCTCCTTTTATTAAACTACGCCCTCAATTGTATAATATTTTCCAGAATTTTACAAGTACTTTTCGGCTTATTTTTTCGACAAAAATCTCCTATTTTCTACTTGTTTAGAGCATTTTTTACATTATATGTAATTTCGTCTTTATTTTCCATCAACCTATATATTCTCATTTTACTTTTATGTTTTTTATTTTCTAAAATTACAATCCACCATAAGTATGCAAGTATTATTAAAATAGATATATTTTTGAAATATAATATTGCTATACTTGAAATTGCAGTTAATATAATTACTACAATATTTGAAATCTTATTTGTATATATGTATGCTTTTTTTAGACCATAGAAAATATGTAATATATTCTTTATTATTCTGCCACCATCTAGTGGATAAATAGGAATTAAATTGAAAATTGCAATTAATATATTACTATAAACTATTAACTCTTTACTTATTCCAAAAGGTTCAAAATTGAACATTATAAATGCTAGTATAATTAGTAAATTTGTAACTGGTCCTGCTAGTGCTATTATCAATTTCTTTATTGATAACCTACTTCCATTTTTTATTTTTCTATTATAATCATTATTAGAGACTTTAAAGCATATAGTTGCCCCAAATGGTAATATCGTAAATTTTTTAGGTTTGAATCCTAGTATCACTCCTACTAATAAATGACCTAGTTCATGTACTATTGCAAAAAACATTAATATTGAATATATTTCTATTTGTTTCGTTATTATGAAGAGTATAATTATTAAAAAGATTTTCGTATTTAATTTTATTTGCATACAAAACCTCATCCTCTCTGTATTTTCTAATGCTCTGTCTCTCTACTATTGTGCAAATTATATTAAAAAGCCAGTACATACTCTGGATTTACTACTCTACCAGCCTTTCTTATTTCAAAATGCAAATGAGGACCTGTAACATTTCCTGTACTACCTACTTCGCCAATTTGCATTCCTTGAGTCACTTTTTGCCCCTTTTGTAAATATATCTTTTTACAGTGTGCATATAATGTTACTACATCACCATTTTGAATATATATATGGTTGCCATAGCTTCCTTCTCCAGACACCTCTGTTACAGTTCCTTCCATTGCTGCACAAAATACAGTTCCTTCATTTACTGCTATATCAATTCCTTTGTGATTACCAGAAACAATTTCTGTTGCTTGCCTTGGTCCATATCTTGAACTTATTGTACCTTTTAATGGAATTGCAAAACTATAATTTTGTTTTATTTCATTTGCATCTATTTCCATTTGTGATAATTGTACTTGTGGAGCTGGTACTTCATCCTGATGGTTTTCGTCTTCTCCTCCTCCAATTCCCACTAATTGAGAGGTTTGTACCGTTTGTTCTCCATCTTCTGAACCAGCTGTATTACCACTTTCTTCTTGTAAGTTTTCGTTTTCCGTTTTTTCATCTTTTTCTTGTTCCCCATTTTGTTCTCCCTGCTTGCCCTCACTATTTTTTTGTTCTTCATCTTTTCCTTGCTGACTATTTTCCGCTTGGCTATTTTCTTGTTGATTATTTTCCAGTTGATTTTCTACCAACTCATTATTCTCTTGATTTTTATTAAATTCTTCTAGCCATTTAATTGCATTGTTATAATATGTACTTACGACTTCATATACATTTTGAAAATTTATGTCATATGATAAAAATTCTTTTGTTTTTTCTAATACATCTGCTGAAAATATGTAATTTGAATTTTTTATTAAGTAAAAAATTAAATATATTAATAGACATATTAAAACTTGTAATATTACTTTTTTAAATATTGCATACTCTGGTTTTGAGTTGACGTTTACTGAAGAACTTGACACTCTTATATTTCCATTATATCTTTCTCTCCTTCTGTTGTATATCTCCTCAGCTCGTCTTATTCTTTCTTCCGAGCTCATTGTTTTTTCCAATATTAACACCTCTTTATCACATGTATATTCGAAAATCATATTATTATTACAAAACTTTTATGGCTTCTATAGTAGGCATGACTCAGAGCTACCCACGAAGCCAGTAAAAAACGTTATTATAGTACTTATATAATTCTGATTTTAATCTATGAAATGAAACAAATTGTATTCTTTTTTGCTGATTATATGATACCTCAAAAAAATCTGTGTGTTATTAATATCTATTTATAACACACAGACACATAGCCAAAAGTCCCTATCCAAATAAAATACATATACTAGCAAGTATTGAAAATGCTCCTAAAAAGCAAGAAATAGCCTTTAGTCTCTTACACTTCATTTCCAACTTCTTATTATTACATATATTATCAAATTCTTTTTTATTAATTTTATTCATATATTCTGATATTATAAGTTCTGCCTCTTTTATTACATATTCATTATTATTTAATTTCGTTTCCTTTGGTTCCATTTTCTGTTTTCCTTTTATTTTATCTACTGTTTCTGTTTTATGTATTTTCACATTATTTTTTAAAACAACAAAAGCCTCTTCTATTATATTTGATGGTAAATTTTTTAATACTACCATATTTTTCATATTGTGTATATCCATATAAACTCATCCTTTCAAACTGTTTATATAAATCTTTTCCACTTTTCATATTTATATACATTTTTACTATAAATTCATGCTTTTATTGTTTTATAAATTCTAAAAATAAATAACCTAAATAGATATTAGGCTGTGAATTGCAAAAATAAACTTACCCATATTTTATAACATCACAAATTCCTTCTGACACTATATTTGCAAGTTTCATAACCATATTTAAAGAAATATTTTGAAGAGTAAAAAAATTGTATTTTGGTATTTTAAAATCTCTACCTACAACTGCCTTTATAGAAATATCACCTATTCCGTACTTTTTCTTATTTAAAACACTTCCTAAAACTGTCTTTTCATTTGATACATATATATTTCCTATATTTTCTTTTTTTGATAATGCAGCATCGATAACCACAATGCAAGCATTATGATGATATTTATTTACTATATTTATTTTTTCATTAATATTTTCATAATTAATAGGATTTTCCAAATCTCCATAAATATTTATATTAAAAATATTATATTCTTTTAAATATTCTATGAGTTTTGTTCCCACAAGTGGACCAAAACAATCTCCTGTAATTTTGTCTGTTCCAATACATAAAAAAACTAATTCTTCGTAATATTTCTCTCTTCTTTGCTTATATAACTTACTACCAAAGTCATTTACAAACTTTTCTTCTTTAGTTATTTCTTCTTCACTATTAGCTAAGCCCATTTTTCCTCCAATATTCTATTTCCTAAAATATATAATTTTACAAGCTATGAATTGTAACTACAATTTTCTTATAATAAGTTATTCAATTTATCTATTTTTATACTTTAAAATTTTATTTTCTGGTACCTATTATTATATTTACTTCTGAATTATTTTTATATTTTCTTATTATGTCATTGGAAAAACCTGCTATTTCATTTGATAATATTATTGTTTTATAATTTTGATTTATTAGCTCTTTCATTTTATCATCTACTTCTTCTGGATTTTCTAATTTTTCAACTTTCATTCCCAATCTTTCTGGTATTACAAAATTTACATCATCCTTTTCATATTTTATCCAAGATATTTTCAAGTTTTAACACCTTCTTTTACAAACATATATAAAGAATATTATTCCATTTTATTGGAATAATATTCTCTTTTATATGACTTATATTATTCAGAAAAAAAGAGTACAATTTGTTATAATTCAAGATATTAATATCTATTTAAGCAATATAATATTTATTTTAACGAAGTTTTGCGCAGGGAAGCTCCCACAGTAGAAGTGACCCAGAGCGATTGGCGAAGCCAGTAAAAAACTTCGTTAAAATAAATATTATATTGCCTATAGGTTTATAATTTCAAACTATGAATTATAACAAATTGTACTCTTTTTTTCTGAATATTGTTATTAAATTAAACTCCTACAATTGAAAAACCATTATCCACATGAATAATTTCACCTGTAATTGCAGAAGACAAATTACTAAATAAGAAACTAGTAGCATCCCCTACTTGTTTTGTTGTTACATTTTTATGAAGTGGAGCTTTTTGTTCCACAACATCTAAAATTGTTCCAAAATCTTTAATTCCTTTTGCTGACAATGTTTTTATAGGTCCTGCTGAAATTCCATTTACTCTAATTCCCTCTTTTCCTAAATTAACAGCTAAATATCTAATACTTGCTTCTAGTGCTGCTTTTGCAACACCCATTACATTATAACCTTCAATTGCTTTTTCTGCTCCATAATATGTAAAAGCAACAATACTTGCACCTTCATTTAACATGTCAATTTCTTTTGCAATTCTTGCAGTTGCAACAAGCGAATATGCACTAACATCACAAGCATGTGCATAGCCATCTCTTGAAGTTAATATAAAGTCATTTCTTAAATCGTCTGTATTTGCATGAGCTATACTATGTAAAACTCCATCTATTTTTCCATATTCAGATTTTATATTTTCTAGACAATTTTTTATACTTTCATCACTTGAAGCATCACATGCAAAAGATTTCGCATTTGGAATTTGACTAATTAATTCTTTTATTTTATCTTCATTTTCCATTGAATTATGTGTAAATATTACCTCTGCACCATTTTCATATGCTGATTGTGCAGCACCCCAAGCTATACTCCATTTATTTCTTATTCCCATTATTAATACTTTCTTACCTTTTAATATCATACTTTCCTCCTATTTTCTAAATAAATTTAATTTTACATTTTTCTGAATTTATCATATCTATTATTTAACAGCTCTTTTGTATCTAATTCTATTAGTTCACTTATTTGGCTAGTAATGTAATCTTTTATATTTTGTGCTACTTGCTTTAAATCCTTTTGTGCTCCTCCTTCAGGTTCACATATTATTTTATCTATAATTTTTAACTCTTTCAAGTCTTTTGCAGTAATTTTCATATTTTCTGCAGCATCACTTGCTTTTGAAGAATCTTTATACAAAATACTTGCAAAACCCTCTGGTGACAAAATAGAATAAACTGAATTTTCAAGCATTGCTATTCTATCCCCTACACAAATTGCAAGAGCTCCACCACTTGAGCCTTCTCCTATAACAATAGCTATTATTGGCACACCCAAAGTTGACATTTCCATCATAGATTTTGCAATAGCCTCTCCCTGACCTCTTTCTTCTGCTCCTATTCCCGGATATGCCCCTGGTGTATCTATAAAAGTTATAATTGGTCTTTTAAACTTTTCTGCCTGTTTCATAAGCCTTATAGATTTTCTGTATCCTTCTGGATTTGGCATACCAAAATTTCTTTCCATATTTTCTTTTGCCTTTTTTCCTTTTTGCTCTCCAATAACAGTTACTGCAACATCTTTATTGTCAATTTTTATAGTTGCAATTCCACCAACTATAGACTTATCATCTCCAAAAAGTCTATCTCCATGAAGTTCTATAAAATCATCAAAAATTTCATTTATATAGTCTAATGCTTTTGGTCTTTCTGGTAGCCTTGCTAGCTTTACTTTCTCCCATGCTGATATTTCTTTCATTGTACACACTCCTTGTAAAATAAATTTTTTACTTAATTTTATACTAATATATTTATTATATTAACCTTTTGTAGCAATCAGAGGTATTATATTATATATTTGTACAAAGTTAGTAAGTTACTTTCTTATGTAGATGTAGCAGTTTTGCTATAGTACTTTTCATTTCCTTTCTTTCTACAATTTTATCAATAAACCCATGCTTTAACAAAAATTCTGACTTTTGAAATCCATCTGGCAATTTTTCTCCTATAGTTTGCTCTATTACTCTTGGTCCTGCAAAACCTATTAAAGCGTCTGGTTCTGCAAGAATAATGTCTCCCAGACTTGCAAAAGACGCAGTAACTCCACCTGTTGTTGGGTCTG
This sequence comes from uncultured Clostridiaceae bacterium, assembly GCA_947642455.1. GTDB lineage: Bacteria > Bacillota > Clostridia > TANB77 > CAG-508 > UMGS1663. Next base: position 60,669 of record CANRSN010000008.1, on the reverse strand, counting down.
TTAAAACAGAAATATACAAAATTCCTTCTTCATTTAGTCTTGCAAGAGCACTTGAAGTTTTTGCCATTTGCATTAAAGAAACTATCCCTTCTTGCATTCTAGCACCACCAGAAACACAAAATATAACTATAGGTAATTTATTTTTTATTGACTCTTCTACAGCAAGAGTTATTCTTTCACCTACTACTCTTCCCATGCTTCCCATTAAAAAGTTACTATCCATTACACAAAGAATTGCCTCTTGCCCTTCTATTTTGCATTTACCACATGTTACAGCTTCTTGTATTTTAGTTTTTTCCTTTAGCATATCTATTTTTTTCAAATAACCTTCAAAATTTAATGGATCATTTGTAAAAATATTCTCTCCTATCTCTTCAAAACTGCCTTCATCTGCTATCTGCTTTATTCTTCTTCTAGATGAAATTCTAAAATGTTTACCACAGTTTGGGCATACACTCAAATTTTCATGAACCTGTTCTTTATATAAAATTTCTTTACAACTATCACATTTAACCCATTTTCCTACTAACATATCTGAAGCAGTAGTATTCTTTACTCTTTTGCTATCATCTGATTTTTCAGAATTATCACTATTTATTTTTCTTATTTTATCGATTATCATGATGATCTCCTTTTATCTATGTATTATCTGCTAACTATCTTTTAATTTAATTCTTGCATTAATTCTCTAACAGTTATAATTTTATCTATTCTATACGCATTGCTTCCACAAAAAAGTAATGCGTTATCTATATTACCTTTTACTGCATTTATCAATGCTCTTGTTATGCAATATGGAGTTTCTTTGACATTACAAGTTTGTATACATCTTAAGCATTTATCTATTTTTGGCTTGCTACTTTTTACAGTCTCTATAAATTTATTTTTTATTGCTCTTCCTGGCATTCCTACTGGACTCTTAACAATTTCTATATCTTCCTTTTTACAATTCACATATGCTTGTTTATATTCATAAGAAGCATCACACTCTTGTGTTGCAACAAATCTTGTTGCCATTTGAACACCACTTGCACCTAAGTTTATAAACTTTTCAATATCTTGTTTAGTATAAATTCCACCTGCTACTATTACTGGTATTTCCTTTCCAGTCTCTGCTTCAACTTTCTTCATTTCTTCTATAACTTCTACAGTAATCTCTTCTAATTTTGGTCTTTCATTCAAAGGTATTGGATTTTCACCTTCTCCTAGCTCCTCTAATTTAAACCCCAAGTGACCTCCTGCCTCTGGTCCTTCTATTACTATCATATCTGGTATATAATCATGTTTTGTTCTCCATAGCTTTGTAATTAATTTTGCTCCTCTTGCAGATGAAATTATTGGAGCTATTTTTGTTTTAGTACCTTTTACATACTCTGGTAAATCTTTTGGAAGACCTGCTCCAGAAATTATTAAATCAATTCCTTTTTTTACAACCTCCTTAACCATTTCTGCATAATTGTTTAATGCACACATAATATTTATTCCTATTATACCATCTGGTGAAATCTCTCTTGCCTTATCTATTTCTTTGTCTATTGCTCTTAAATTTGCTTCCACTGGATTTTTGTAAAAATCTTCTTCTCTATAACCTATATCTGCTGTCGATATTATACCAATTCCTCCTTCTTTTGCAACATTTCCAGCTAGTCTATACCCTGAAATTCCTACACCCATTCCACCTTGAATAATTGGGTACTTTGATACCTTTTCCCCTACTCTTATACCTTTTTCCATACTTTTACTTTATGATATTTAATAACTTATATATCATACACTCCTTTCTTAAATTTTATATTTTACATCTAATAACTCTTTTAGTATTAATAGTACTTATATATGATTTTTCTAAATTCCCATTGTTTTTATAAAAGATGTATCATAATTATTGTTTTTAAAATCTTCATTTTCTAATATACTTAAAAGAAAATCTATATTTGTCTCAATTCCATCTATAACAAATTCTGATAATGCACTTTTCATTTTGGCAATTGACTCATTTCTGTCTTTACCATGCACTATAACTTTAGCAAGCATTGAATCATAATTTTGTGGTACTGTATATCCTGCATATATTGCAGTATCTATTCTAATTCCATTTCCTCCCGGAAGGTTTATTCCTAATATCTTCCCTGGGCATGGCATGAAATTTTTAGCTGGATTTTCAGCATTTACTCTTGCTTCTAAACTATGACCTGTAAATTTTATATCTTCTTGTGTAAATTCCAATTTTTCTCCACTTGCTATTTTTATTTGTTCTTTTATTATATCAATACCTGTTACAAATTCTGTTACAGGATGCTCAACTTGTACTCTAGTATTCATTTCCATAAAGTAAAAATCCTTATTTTTATCTACTAAAAATTCTATTGTTCCTGCATTTGTATATCCTATTTCTTTAACTGCTTTTACTGCAATTTCACCCATTTTTTTTCTAATTTCTTCATTTATTGCTGCACTTGGTGACTCTTCTAATACCTTTTGATTTCTTCTTTGTACACTACAGTCTCTTTCTCCTAAATGAACTGCATTTTTATGTTCATCTGCTAATATTTGTATTTCTACATGACGTGGATTTTCTATGTATTTTTCTATATATAAACTACTATCACCAAAAGAAATAAGAGCTTCTTGTTTAACTATATCATATTCGTGTTCCAATTCTTGTTCATTGTATGCAATCCTTATTCCCTTTCCGCCTCCTCCTGCTGATGCCTTTAATATTACTGGATACCCTATTTTTTGTGCTAATTTTTTACTTTCCTCTTTTGAGTTGATTAAACCATCTGATCCTGGCACTACTGGTACACCTACTTTTTTCATAGTTTCTTTTGCTTTAGATTTATTTCCTAATAAATCTATAAGTTTATAAGATGGACCTATAAATTTTATGCCAATTTCATCACATATTTTTGCAAAGTGACTATTTTCAGATAAAAAACCAAAACCTGGGTGAATACTATCACATCCAGTTAGACAAGCTGTCTCTATTATTGCTTTTATATTTAAATAACTTTTATTAGATGGAGCTGACCCTATACACACTGCTTCATCTGCAAGTTTTGTGTGCAATGCTGTTTTGTCCGCTTCAGAATATACTGCAACTGTTTTTATTCCCATCTCTCTACATGCTCTTATTATTCTTACAGCTATTTCTCCTCTATTTGCTATTAATATTTTTTTTAACATTTTTATCCTCCTATATAATATTTTGACATTTACATAATTTAGGTGTATAATATATTAAAATCATTGAAAGGTGGTAAACATATGAAATTTCATCATTACCTATTAAAACTCAATCGGATTCTTTTAGTTTGGTCAGAATTTTACATCTATTCTGAAAAACAGGCTCAGTTTCACTTCTTAATATGTCACAAAATTTTCTGGGCATATTTTAGACAAGGGCTCTTAAAAAAAGAATTCAAAGTTGCATTTTCACCAATGCTAACTAAATATCCTTCACTTTATCTTTCTTTTTTACATCCTTTATCAGTAATAAATAAAAAATATTTTGATAAAGATAACTATGTAGAACAAATATTAGATAAATGCGGATTTTCCCTTTTTGAAAAAGACACTACTAAAAAAACAAATTACTATTTCAGAGAGGAAAGGTGATATATCATGAAGAAGTATGAGCAATTCTTTTTATTAATTCAAATGTACCCTTGTACAAGGAAGCTAGTTTCAGAATTGTTACACATCTATATCTCTAACAATGATAGCTTTCCATCAATGTTTTTCCTGAATAGTGAATGTTCAAAGGAAGACATTATATCAATTCTTCAAGTTTTGGAAAAAGATATCGATATAAAATGGATTTCAGAAATGCCACCTATTAGACAGAGCAATTCCATTTGTGTAAAGATGGAAAGTAATTAAAGCAGGCAATAGCCTGCTTTTATATATGTAAACTTTCATATATAAAAGACTTTACTAAACATTGTGCCCAAAATTACTAAAACAATTTTAACTATAAAATGTAATATTACACCACTGCAAAAGTAAGTTCTCCTTTTGCTGCAACTTTTCCATCTACTGTAGCTATTGCTTCTCCTACTCCTATTGGACCTTTTCTCTTAATTATTTTTATTTCTAATTTTAGGGTATCTCCTGGTACTACTTGTTTTTTAAACTTAAATTTATCAATTCCGCCAAATAAAGCATTCTTTCCCTTATTTTCTTCCATTGACAATATAGCAACTGCACCAGTTTGTGCTAATGCTTCTACTATTAATACTCCTGGCATAATTGGTTGGTTTGGGAAATGTCCTGCAAAATGTGGTTCATTAATACATACATTTTTGTATGCTACACAACTCTCTCCAGGTGTAAATTCTTCAACCTTATCTATCATTAAAAAAGGAGCTCTTTGAGGAATTATTTTCATAATTTCATTTATGTCTAACATTGTATACCTCCTACTTTATTTTGAATAATGGCATTCCATATTCCACCATATCTTCATTTTTTACGCATATATCTACTATTTCTCCATCAAACTCAGATTCAATTTCATTCATTAATTTCATAGCCTCAACAATACATAAAACTTGACCTTTTTTTACTTTATCTCCTATTTTTACAAAAGGTTCTTCTTTTGGTGAATTACTACTATAAAATGTACCTACCATTGGAGATTTAATTATTTTACACTCTTCAGGCTTTTCATTAATATTATTATTTGATTCATTTTTTATCATTATATTTGGAACTTCTTGTTCTTTTTGAATAATATTTACCTCTTTTTCTTTTTTCATACTAATTTTAATTCCATCTGGAAATTCAATATCTAAGCTATCAATCTTTGAATTTCCCATATCTTCCATTAATTTTTTGATATCATCAAAATTCATAATAAAATCCTTTCTTTATATCCTTTAGTTTTACTCTCCATACTTTTTAAAAATACAGAATCAGTTTTTTTCACTCATTATACTTTTCAAAAGTATAGAACTAATTTTCTTTTACTCTTCATATTTCTTCAAAAGTATAGAACTATTATGTCCCCCAAACCCTAAAGAATTTGACATTGCATATTTTACTTCTACATTTCTTCCTACATTTGGTACAATATCTAAATCACATTCTTCATCTTGTACTTTGTAATTTATAGTTGCTGGTACAAAATTATCTTGTATTGCTTTTACAATTACTATTGTCTCTATTCCCCCTGCTGCTCCTAGTAGATGACCTGTATTTCCTTTTGTAGAACTCATCATTACTTTTTTACTTGCTTCTCCTAAGGCTAACTTTACAGCTAAAGTTTCCCCTAAATCATTTAAATGTGTTGATGTTCCATGTGCATTAATATATGTTATATCTTCTGGTTTAACATTTGCCTCATCCATTGCAATTTTCATTGCTTTAGCAGCTCCGCTTCCATCTGGGTTTGGTGATGTAATATGATATGCATCAGAGGTTGCACCATATCCAACTACCTCTGCATAAATTTTTGCCCCTCTTCTTTTAGCATGTTCTAATTCTTCTAATACTACTACTCCAGAACCTTCACCCATTACAAACCCGCTTCTTTCTTTATCAAAAGGAATACTAGCTCTTGTTTTATCTGCTTGCTGGGTTAAAGCCTTAATATTTGTAAAACCTGCTATACCTGTTGGTGTTATAGAACCTTCTGTTCCTCCTGCAAACATAACATCTTGATATCCATGTTTTATCATTCTATAACTTTCTCCTATTGAATGAGTACCACTTGCACATGCTGTTACTATTGCCATAGATTCACCCTTTATTCCTAAATCTATTGCCACATTACCTGCTGCCATATTTACTATTGCCATTGGTATATACATTGGAGACACCCTATCTGGTCCTTTTTCTACTAAAGCCCTATTATCTTTTTCAATAGTTGGAAGTCCTCCTATTCCTGTACTAACAATAGCCCCAACTCTCTCCATATCAGTATTTTCTGAATTGATTCCAGAATCTTTCATAGCTTCTCTTGAGGCAATAATTGCAAACTGTGAAAATATATCCATTCTTTTTGATGATTTTCTATCAAAATAATCATCAGGATTATAATCTTTTACCTCTGCTGCCAATTTCACTTTATAATCAGTTGTATCAAAATGTGTAATTTCATCAATTCCACATTTTCCTTCTTTTATACCTTTCCAAAATTCTTCTACATTATTTCCTATTGGCGTTATAGCACCTAAACCTGTTACTACTACTCTTCTTTCCACTTTTAATCACATTCCTTTCTTACTGGAAAACAAACACTATGGATGGTTCTCTTTGTTTGTTATACATATTTATTATTACATTACCATTCCACCATCTATATTTATAACTTGCCCTGTTATATATGAACTTTGTTCACTTCCTAAAAAATAAATAACATTTGCCACTTCTTGCGCTGTTCCCATTCTTTTTAATGGTATCTGCTCATTAATTCCTTCCTTAATTGAATCTGACAAAACTTCTGTCATATCTGTTTTTATAAAACCTGGAGCTACTGCATTTAGTCTAATATTTCTTGATGCAAGCTCTCTTGCTAAACTTTTTGTAAATCCAATAATTCCTGCCTTTGATGCTGAATAATTACATTGCCCTGCATTTCCAGTTACACCCACAACAGAAGATAAATTAACTATATTCCCACTTTTCCTTTTCATCATATATGGAACAACTGCTTTAGTAACATTAAATGTGCCTTTTAAATTTACTTGTATTACTTTATCAAAATCTTCTTCTTTCATTCTCATTAAAAGTGCATCTTTTGTTATTCCTGCATTATTTACTAATACATCTATTCTTCCAAACTTCTCTACTATTTGTTTTACCATATTTTCTGAATCTTCATATGAAGTAACATCTGTTTTTATTAATAAAACTTCAATTTCACTATTTTGAGATTTTATTTCACTTTCTAAAGAATTAACATCTGTTTTATCTGAGACATAATTTATTGCAATATTGAAGCCTTTTTTTGCAAACTTCATTGCTACTTGTTTACCTATTCCTCTTGATCCTCCTGTAATTAATGCTACCTTTCTACTTTCTTCCATTTTTATACCATTCCCTTCTTATAAATTAACACTGGTGAACAAATTCATTTATAATAATTCACTTGCATTACATACATTTGCTTCTTTATTCTCTTTTTTTACAAACCCTGTTAAAACTTTCCCTGGTCCTACTTCTATAAAATTATCTATTTTGTTATCAAACATTAATTTTATAGCTCTATCAAATCTTACAGGACTTACTATATGTTTTGCTAGAATTTCTTTTATATTGTCTTTCTCTGTATATAAATTTCCATCTATATTTTTAATTACAGGTACTCTTCCCATTTTAAAATTTACTTGTTCTAATTCTCTTTCATACATTTCTTTTGCCATACTTAATTTTTCTGTATGAAAAGGACCACTTGTATTTAGTTTTATTACTTTTTTAGCTCCCTTTTCTTTTAATCTTTCCATTGCTTCTTCTATTGCATCTGTATTTCCTGATATAGCAGTTTGAGCTGAATAATTATAATTAGCAGGTACTACAAATTTGCCACTTTTTCTAATATCATCACAAACTTTTTCTATAACATTATTATCTAACCCTATAACTGCTGCCATTGAATAATCCTCTTTTGGAATATAATTTCCCATATAATATCCTCTTTTTTTCAAAAGTCTTATTCCATCTTCAAAACTTAAATATCCTCCATATATTAATGCTGGGTATTCCCCAAGACTTAACCCTACTGCCATATCTGCTTGTATTCCTTTATTTTTTAGCACTTCAAGCATTGCTAAACTTGTAGTTGCTATAGCAATTTGCGTATTTTGTGTTTCATTTATCCCTTCACCTTCAAAGCATATTTTTTCTATATCCATTTGTGCTATTTCAGAGGCTTTTTTAAAAACGTCTCTTACTTCTTCATATTTATCAAATATCTCTTTTCCCATTCCAGCTACTTGAACTCCTTGACCTGGAAATAAAAATGCAGTTTTCATTTTGCTATCATTCCTTTCTCATTTTATATTTCAATTAATATACTTCCTGTATTTAGCCCTCCTCCATATCCTAATAAAACAATTTTGTCTCCTCTTGTTAATTCATTTTTCTCAAACATTTCAGATAAAACTATTGGTATACTAGCACAAAAAGTATTTCCTACATTTTGAAGATTTGTGTACATTTTCTCTTTTTTTATTCCTAACCTTGTTGCTATTGAATTTATTATTTTTATATTTGATTGATGTGGCACTATATATTTTATATTTTCTAAACTTTCTTTTGAATTTTCTAACAACTCTATTACATTTTTTACAGTTTCAGTAACTGCATATTTATATATTGCTTTTCCATCCATATATATTTTTTCATCTGTTTTGCAAGTTAATATTTCTGAGTTTTCTCCATCACTTTTTATATTACTTTCATATTTCTTTTCTTTATCATTTTTTTGTATTATTGTTGCACCTGCTCCATCTGATAATATTATTGCTGTTCCTACATCTTCTTTATTTACATATTCTGATAATATGTCTACACCTATCACCATAGCTGCTTTTATTTTTCCTATTGCTATATAATTCCTTGCTATATCAAACGCATTTATATACCCACTGCAACCTGCTAAAATATCTAAACATATACATTTTTCTATTTTTAATTCTTTTTGTATTAAATTTGATATCCCCGGCATTAGATTTTGTGTTGTTGTTGTTGCTACTATTATAAGTTCTATTTCTTCACTTTTTATATTATTTTTTAATGCATCTTTTGCTGCTTTTACTGCTACTTGTATTAAGCTCTCTTCTTTTACAAAATACCTCTTTTTTATTCCTGTTCTCTTTTCTATATATTCTTCTGTTACACTATATTTTTGTGCTAATTCTTTATTTAATACCTCTATTTTGGGTAAATATTTTCCCGTTGATACTATTTCTATATTTTCCATTTGTACCTCTTTTTTCTTTTTTATATTTATATAACTTTTTGCTGCTTTTTTCTATTAGTCTGACTGGTCAGGTTTTACTGTTTTTGGGAATATATATATTTCTTCCCTGTGTCGGAATTAGTATCACAACCTTATGCTTCCATTGCTATGTTTTATATATCACTACATACAATTTATAAAGACTTAACTAGAATTGTCTTTGTTTCTAATACATGTATAAAAGGAAGTTTTATGTAAGTGTACTTTATATATTAATTTATCTAGTATTATTAATACCAATAATAAAAGAGCCTACCATTTCTGATAAACTCTATCTATATTTTTTGGTTTATGTGAAAGCTATTTACTCAATTTGTATAATGCATATTGATTTAGTGATACTCCTTCTTGTTCTGCTTCTACTGTTAATCTATAATGTAATGATTTTGGTATTCTTACTATAAATTTACCACTAAAATCATCATATCCTACTGGTAAAGGTACTTCAAAACCATTTTCTATTTTCGTTTCTATCCAACCTTCCATTGCTTCTCTTAAATTTTCATATGCTTCTTCAAACGTATCTCCTGTACTTTGACACCCATCTAATTCTAAAACACGAGCATAAAAATAAAAACCACTTTCATCATTAACTGGTTGAATAATATAATTATATGGTAATTCCATATATTCTTTAATACTTTTCATAAAAGGCACCTCCTTAACTCCTTTTATTTGTATAATAAGTATACTCTAAAGAATAGACTTTTATTCGCCTATTCTTCTAAGTACATCTTTCACATAAACAGCTTTCAATGGATTATCTTCCTTTATTGTTATTACATCTCCTTTTTCATTTATGAAATTTCGATGTGATGTTCCATTTTTTTGATTTCATTGTATATCCGTTGTATTCTAATACTTTAGCCAATTCCTGAAATCTTATTCCGTTTGGCTGTCTTTTCATCTTTAGTATCAACTTGTTGATGTCTGACATCTTACATTCCTCCTTTTGTTTGTTGTATCTTCCATCACAAAATACCCTCACAAGTACGAATGCATCGTCTATTATTATGATACTATATTTGATACTATTTGTCAATATATTTATTAAATTTTTAACTTTTTACTTGACGAAGTTTTATTCTTTACAATTCACAGTTTGTAAAATTATATATTTTAGGCAATATAATATTTATTCTAAAAAAAATATATAATAAATATAAGATAGTATTGACGTACGCTTTTATGTATATTATCATAAAAGAAAACCCATATCAACCTCCTCCACCTTATGAAAAATTATAATGAAAAACTAACTATAAAAAATTTTGAAAAATGTTAGTTGGAAGGGAATTTAAAAATGACAGAAGATTACTTAAAAAAATTAGAATTTAATGAAATAAAAACAATGCTTTCTACACATTGTAAAACATATATAGGAAAAGAAAAAGCAGAAAATTTAGTACCTACTTTTAATAAAAACGAAGTTCAAAAACTATTAAATGAAACACTTGAAGCAACAGATTTATGTTTTAGAAAATCTGTACCACCTTTACATGAAATTTCTGACATATCTATAGCTACAAAAACTCTTATAAGCCATAATTCTCTTACTACTAAATCATTATTGGACATAGCAAAAATTCTAAAACTATGTAGAGAACTAAAAGAATATCTATACAAAGATACAGAATTTGATTTATCACAATTTCAAATTTTGGATACATATTTTTCTCAATTATATACAAACCCAAACATAGAAAATAAAATATTTTCTAGTATTATAGATGAAGACAACATTTCAGATGATGCTTCTTCAAAACTTTTAAATCTTCGTAGAAATAGAAGAAATTTAGAAGCCGATATCAAAAATATTTTAGGAAATATGTTACATACATATTCAAAATACATAATGGAACCTATTATCACTATTAGAAATGATAGATATGTTATACCTATAAAAGAAGAATATAGAGGTAATATAAAAGGCTTTATTCATGATATGTCTTCTAGTGGTTCTACTGTATTTATAGAACCTATGGCAGTATTTGAAATAAATAATAAAATTAATAATCTAAAAATTGAAGAATCTCTTGAAATAGAGCAAATTTTAAAAAATTTGTCTTGTTTATTATTTGATTATACTAATGAACTCTCTTCAAATGTGAATGTAATAGGTTCTTTAGATTTTATATTTGCTAAAGCCTCTTTTTCTAAGCAAATTGAAGGAATATGTCCTAAAATAAATAACCACCAGCAAATTAATTTAATTAAAGCTCGTCATCCTTTAATTAATAAAAATTCTGTGGTTCCTATTGATATTGAAATTGGCTCAAATTATACATCTTTAATTATTACAGGACCTAATACTGGTGGAAAAACTGTAACTTTAAAAACATGTGGCTTACTTTGCTTAATGGCTTATTGTGGGCTTTTTGTTCCTGCTAATGATCAGTCTAGTATATATGTATTTGATTATATTTATGCAGATATTGGAGATGAACAAAGTATTCAAGAATCTTTAAGCACATTTTCTTCACATATGACAAATATCGTCAATATATTACAAAATGCCACACAAAATAGTCTTATTCTACTAGATGAACTTGGTTCTGGAACAGACCCTTTAGAAGGTGCAAATCTTGCTATTAGTATTTTAGAATATTTTAATAATTTGGGCTGTATTACTTTGGCTACTACTCATTATCAAGAAATTAAAAAATATGCTCTTATTACTAATGGTTTTGAAAATGCAAGTTCTGAATTTGATATTGAACACTTAAAACCAACATACAAGCTATTAATCGGTATCCCTGGAAAAAGTAATGCTTTTGAAATTAGTAAAAAACTAGGACTTTCTGATAATATTTTGAATAGAGCTAAAGAATTGCTAAATAATGATGATTTAAGTATTGAAGAACTTATTAAAAATATTTATGATGATAAAATCGAAATTGAAAAAGAAAAAGAAGAAATACAAAAAAATTCTAATCAGATTGAATTATTAAGAAAATCTTTAGAAAAAAAGACATATAATCTTGAAGAAAAACAAAAACAATTATCAGAAAATGCAAAAATTGAGGCTCAAAAAATAATACTTTCTGCAAAGCAAGAAGCTAATTATACTATTAAGGAATTAAATACTATTTATAATAAGTTTAAGTTTTTAGATAAACTTGACATTAATAAACTTAATGATTCTGAAATTGCAAATATTATAAGACAAAATTTTTCTATTGGCTCACTTACTAAAGCTAATAAATTACGAAATAAATTGAATGAATCATTGTCTGCTACTAATATTAAAGAAGAGAATTCTCAAAATCAATCTTCTTTAATTACTAAAGATATTTTAAAAGTTGGTATGACTGTATATTTGAAAACTATTAGTGAACCTGCTACTATATATTCTCTATCTGGAAAAAGTAATTCTTTACAAGTTCAAGTTGGTAGTACTAGACTTAATATAAAAATTAGTGATATTAAAAGTATAGCATCTTCCAATACAACTACTAAAAATGTACATACTAAATCAAATTATAATAGTTTTTCTAAGGCTAAAAATGTACTTCCTGAAATTAATGTTATTGGTCAAAATGTTGATGAAGCTATTTTCGTTATTGATAAATATTTAGACGATTGCTATATTGCTAAACTATCTCCTGTTCGCATAGTTCATGGAAAAGGTACTGGAAAACTCCGTGAAGGTATTCATTCTTTTTTGAAGAAACACCCTCATGTTAAAAGTTTTCGCCTTGGCACTTTTGGCGAAGGCGAAATGGGTGTAACTGTGGTGGAAATAGGCTCTTGATTTCCACACCACGGTTGCCTTAACACTTAGTATTGACAAGATCAGATCTATTGACAAATTCCACAAATTTCCCCTCCAGCCATTAGTATTAACATAATGTTTGCATTCTGGCAAATTTTTTGGGAGCATTTGATGAACTGTTACCCAAAAGTTAGACAATAAAAAAACGAACAGCAAGGTTCTCCCTCTGTTCGTTTTATAGTTCATTTTATACTTCATTAATTTTTATATCTCTAACATGGTCAATTTTCTCCCATTTTGTTTCTCTTTTGAATAAGCATTTAAAGTTTATTAGTAACCAAGAGCCTAGGAATAATGGATAAAATATTAAGCCTTTTATCATAGGTTTTATTGGCTTTTTGTCTAATATCATAATTAGTATTGCTGTTAATATTGGTAACATAAATGTTGGTATTAAATACCTTAAGCAATTTATTACTAAATCCCAAGTGTTACCATTTATTATATACATTACAAAGTTTAATGCTAATAATATTAGTGTTAGTACAAACATTGGTATACTTCCCAATATATATAGTAAACCATCAAAATTCATTAATGTTTTCTTTTCTTTTACAGCTAAAGCAAGTAATCCTGTATATTCTTTCATACATTGTATATGCCCTACTGTCCATCTTGTTCTTTGTGACCAAGATTGCTTAAAACCAACTGGTTGTTCATCATATACTATTGCATCTGTTGCCCAACCTAATTTTTTACCTGCTATTATTCTTTTTAGTGAAAATTCTATGTCTTCAGTAAGTGTTTTTGTGTTCCAGCCTTCTGGTTTTACTACATCAAATTTTACCATAAAACCTGTTCCATTTATTAATGGAGAAAGCCCTAAGTTGTATCGTGCTAAATGATAAAATCTGTTCATTGTCCAATAAAATATTGCATACCCAGCAGATACCCAGCTGTCTGTAGGATTTTTTATGTCTCTATAACCTTGTACTACATCTTCACCTTGGCATAGCTTTTTATTCATTGCTATTAAAAAGTTTTCATTTACTATATTGTCTGCATCAAATACACAAAATGCGTCATATGGTGCATCCTCTTCTATTTTTTGATTTAAAAACCATTGCATTGCATAACCTTTTGTTTTTCTTGCTTCATCAAACCTTTCGTATACAATAGCTCCTGCTTCTCTTGCTATTTGTGCTGTATTGTCTGTACAGTTATCTGCAATAACATAGATATCATATAATTCTTTTTTGTAGTTTTGTTTTTTTAAACTTTCTATTAAATTTCTTACAACTGTTGCTTCATTATGTGCTGGAATTATTAGCATGAATCTATTTTCTTTTTCTTCTAATATTGGTTTATCTTTTAATTTTATTAGAGAACATATACTTACTATTAATTGGTATAGCCAAAATATTGTTACTACCCAAACTAATGCTTGTTGTATTATATATATATATTCCATTTTTCACTCCTCATTTATTTGTATTAATTATTATATACTAATATTATATTTATGATTTAAAAACATTATACTATTTTATCCTCTTTTTTTCAACGATTTTTTGCTTATTAATAAAAATTTAAGATTTGTTTGTTACAACTGCAGATTGTAAAAATATATATTTTAAGCATATAATATTTATCTTTTTATAAATCTGATTATTCATGTATTTCTAAGTCTTTCATACTTAAATTAATTCTTCCTTGATGATCTATTTCTATAACTTTTACTGTTACTTCATCACCTACTGATAGTACATCTTCAACATTTTCTACTCTTTTGCTAGAAATTTTTGAAATATGAAGTAAACCTTCTTTTCCTGCTCCTAAATCTACAAATGCTCCAAATGTTGCTATTCTTGAGACTTTACCATCATATACTTTTCCTTCTTCTATTTCTCTTGTAATTTCTTCTATCATTTTTAATGCTTTTGGTCCATCTTGTCCTTCTACTGAATAAATACATACTCGTCCATCTTCTTCTATGTCGATTTTTACCCCTGTTGCATCTATTATTTTGTTTATCATTTTTCCGCCTGGACCTATAACATCTTTTATTTTATCTACTGGTATTGTTAATGTTTCAATTCTTGGTGCATATTTTGAAAGTTCTTCTCTTGGATTGCTTATTACAGGTGCCATTATATTGTCTAATATATAGTCTCTTGCAACTTTTGTTCTTGCAAATGCTTCTTCTATTATTTCATATGTTAATCCATCTATTTTGATATCTACTTGTATTGCTGTAATTCCATCTTTTGTTCCCCCTACTTTGAAGTCCATGTCTCCGAAAAAGTCCTCTATTCCTTGTATGTCTGTAAGCATTACATATTCGTTTGGATTTTCTTTGCTTGTTACTAAACCTGTTGATATTCCTGCTACTGGCTTTTTGATAGGAACTCCTGCATCCATTAGTGCAAGTGTACTTCCACATATACTTGCTTGTGATGTTGAACCATTTGAAGATAATACTTCTGATACAACTCTAATTGTATATGGAAATTCCTCTTCTGATGGAATTACTGGAACTAATGCTTTTTCTGCTAATGCTCCATGACCTACTTCTCTTCTTCCTGGCCCACGTGATGGTCTTGCTTCCCCTACTGAATATGATGGGAAGTTATAGTGATGTATATACCTTTTTGATGTTTCTTCATCAACTCCATCTAACATTTGCTCTTCACTTTTCATTCCTAATGTTGCTATTGACATTACTTGTGTTTGACCTCTTGTAAATATTGCACTTCCATGTACTCTTGGAAGTATTCCTACTTCACATGATAATGGTCTTATTTCGTCTAATTTTCTTCCATCTGGACGTTTATGTTCTGTTAATATCATTTCTCTAACACATTTTTTCTCTAAGTCATGTATACTATCTGCTATGTCTTGCTTTTTGCTTTCTGTTTCTTCTTCTCCATATTTTTCTATATAATAGTTAATTATATCTTCTGTTATTTTTTCTATGTTTTCATCTCTAACTTCTTTGTCTGTAGTTTGTATATCTTTGTGCATTCTTTCTTTAAAGTTTGTTTCTATTTCTTTATATACTTCTTGATCTGTAGCAAATGATTTATATTCAAATTTTGGTTTTCCTATTTCATTTTTTATTTCTGTAATAAAGTCACATATTTTTTTTATTTCAGTATGTGCCTTCTTTATTGCTTCTAACATTGTTTCATTTGATATTTCGTCTGCTCCTGCTTCTATCATTGTTATTTTTTCCTGTGTTGCTGCTACTGTTAATGTTAGTTTTGATTGTTCTCTTTGCTCTACTGTTGGATTTATTATTATTTCATTGTCTACATAACCTACATTTACTGCTGCTGTTGGTCCTCCAAATGGTATGTCTGATATTGATAATGCTGCTGATGCTCCTATCATTGCACATACTTCTGGGCTATTGTCTTGCTCTACAGATAATACTGTTGCTACAACACATACATCATTTCTAAAGTCTTTTGGAAATAATGGTCTTAATGGTCTGTCTATTGCTCTTGATGTTAATATTGCTTTGTCTGCTGGCTTTCCTTCTCTTTTCATAAAACTTCCTGGTATTTTTCCTACAGCATATAACTTTTCTTCATAGTCTACTGAAAGTGGGAAAAAGTCTATTCCTTCTTTTGGCTCTTTTGCAGCTGTAACGTTTACCATTACTACTGTTTCTCCATACCTTACTAATACACTTCCATTTGCTAGCCCTGCTATTTTTCCAGTTTCTATTGTTAATTTTCTTCCTGCTAATTCTGTTTCATATGTTTTATACATAATTCATTCTCCTTTTTTTGATTTTAACAATACTTTATTAGTGTAACCTCTACAAAATATTATTCTTTTTAATATTTTGTACAAGCTACCTACTAATTATGTATTGCTATTTTTTGTTTTTTAAAAATAGGACGTTTTACTTTTTAGTCGCAAAACGTCCTTTGGTTTTATTTTCTTAATCCTAGTTTTTCAACTATATCTCTATATCTTTGAACATCTTTTTCACTTAAATATTTTAATAGACTTCTTCTTGCTCCTACCATTTTTAGTAAACCTCTTCTTGAGTGATTGTCTTTTTTATGAATTTTTAAGTGTTCTGTAAGTTCATTAATTCTTTCTGTTAAAAGAGCTATTTGTACTTCTGGTGAACCAGTGTCTTTTTCATCTCTTTTATGAGTATTAATGATTTCTTGTTTTCTCTCTTTTGTCATTTTTACACCTCCTACTTCTTTATATGCCCTAAACTGAGTTTTAGTGGTGTGTTCTCCTAAAACTAAGTATAAGGTAATTTAACGTATATATGTTATCACATTTTTAGTTAAAAATCAATAGTTTCTCGGTAAAAAAAGAGTACATTTTGTTACATTTCACAGATTAGAATCAGAATCATATAAGTACTATAATATTTATTTTGACAAAGTTTCTTACTGGCTTCGTAGGTAGCTCTGGGTCGTGTCCACTTTAGGAGCTTCCCTTAAGCAAAACTTTGTCAAAATAAATATTATAGTACTTAAGTGAATATTATATCTGTGAAATGTAACAAATTGTACTCTTTTTTGCTGATAGTTTCTGATTATTTTAGTTTTTTTATTCTTTGTATTGCTTCAATTGTATCTTCTCTATTTCCAAATGCTGTTAATCTAAAATACCCCTCTCCACTTGGTCCAAAACCAGAGCCTGGAGTTCCTACTACATTAGCTTTACTTAATAGCTCATCAAAAAATTCCCAAGACTTCATATTGTTTGGTACTTTTAACCATATATATGGTGCATTTACTCCTCCATATACAGTATATCCAGCACTTATTAATCCTTCTCTTATTATTCTTGCATTTTCTCTATAATACTCTATATTTTGTTTAATCTGTTTTTGTCCTTCTTCTGTATATACAGCTTCTGCTGCTTTTTGAATTATATATGATACTCCATTAAATTTGGTAGTTTGTCGTCTATTCCACAATTTGTTTAAACTTATTCCATCTATTTTTAATTCTTTTGGTACAACTGTATATGCACAACGTAAACCTGTAAATCCTGCTGTTTTTGAAAAACTTCTAAATTCTATTGCGACTTCTTTTGCACCTTCTATTTCATATATACTATGTGGTACATTATCTTCTACAATAAAGCCCTCATATGCTGAATCAAATAAAATTATAGCTTTATTTTCTTTTGCATAGTCTACCCATTTTTTTAACTCTATTTTATTTAATACTGTTCCTGTAGGATTGTTTGGAAAACACAAATATATTAAGTCTACTTTTTCTTTTGGAATTTCTGGTTTAAAGTCATTTTCTGCACATACTTTCATATATACAATTTTATCAAACTTTCCTGTTTCTTTATTAAAATTTCCACTTCTCCCTGCCATTACATTTGTATCTAAATATACTGGATATACTGGGTCTGTAATGGCTACAATGTTATCTACTGAAAATAATTCTTGTATATTTGCTGTATCACATTTTGCTCCATCTGACACAAAGATTTCATCTTTTTCAATTTCTATTTTTCTTGTTTTATAGTCAAATTGGACTATTTTTTCTCTAAGGAAATCATATCCTTGCTCTGGTCCATAACCTTTGAACGTCTCTTTTTTTGACATTTCATCTGCTGATTTTTTTATGTTTTCTATTATAGTTGGTGCAATTGGAAGTGTTACATCTCCAATTCCTAATTTTATCACTCTTTTGTTTGGATTTTTTTCTTGAAATTCAGATACCTTTTTAGCTATTGTTGAGAATAAATAGCTATCTTGTAATTTTAAATAATTTTCATTTAATTTTATCATAATTTTTATTCCATTCTTTTTTTATTTAGGTTTTCAAGAGGATTTACCTATAACCTCATTAATTTTTCTATTAAGTAATATTTTTTATTTCATTAATTGTAAGTACTCAGATATATTATCTGCTGTGTTATTAGTATTCTATTTCCATATTTCCCTCAAATACTATATTTGCTGGACCTGTCATATATATATGATTATCAGTCTCATTCCACTCTATTTCTAGTTTTCCTCCTAATAATTCAACTGTTATGGATGTATTTTTACTTGCATAACCATTTAATATTGCTGCTACAACTGTGGCACATGCACCTGTTCCACAAGCTAAAGTTTCTCCTGAACCTCTTTCCCATACTCTCATTTGCATATATGTTTCATTTACTAATTTTATAAATTCAACATTTACTTTTTTAGGAAAATGCTTATCCGTTTCTACTATACTTCCATATTTCTCTAATTCGAATTCTTTTATATTATCTATAAAAGTAACTGCATGTGGGTTTCCCATAGATATGCAAGTAAAACTAAATTTTTTATCTATTATCTGTAAATCTAGATCTTTAACAGGTATATCACATTTTTCTGTAATTACTGGTATTTTCTCTGGTTCTAAAATAGGCTCTCCCATATCAACTTTAACTGTTTTAACTTTTTTATTTTCTATGTTTAGTTTTAATTTTTTTATTCCTGCTAATGTTTCTACAGTTATTTCTTCTTTTTGTGTAAGATTTTTGTCATATACAAATTTCCCGAACACACCTGATCCCATTTCCACACATTTCTGCTTCACTTCCATCATTGTTGAACATTCTCATTTTAAAATCTGCAACTTTACTTTTGCAAATTAGAATTAATCCATCTGAACCAACTCCATAATGCCTGTTACTAATAATTTGAGCTAGGTTAGACATGTTTTTTATTTGTTGCTCTTTTGAATAGCAATCAATATAAACATAGTCATTACCTAGCCCTTCCATTTTTGTAAATTTTATCATTTTTTTCACCTCTATAGGTACAAATAGCCAACGAAATGTACTTACATCTCATTGGCTATTATATTATCACATTTTTAATTTTTTTTCAATATTTTATTTTCCTATATTCTATTTTTGATAAATATTGATATTCGCTAAATCTAGCATATCAATTAATTGATTTAATTCCTCTTCACTGACAAACTCATTTGGAATATTTACTGCTACTTGTATTTGATTAACAGTACCATCGCTGTTGTTTATTGTTACATTTATAAGTTTAGCCACTTGGCTATTTCCTGTTTCGCTCACACTTGTTACAACTTCGTTGTTTACTTCAGTTACTCCTTCAACATTTTCATTATCAGTTGGCGGTTGACTTCCTCCTTCTATTGCTACCTCAACATTTTCATTGTCTGCTGGCGGTTGACTTCCTCCTTCTATTGCTACCTCAATATTTTCATTGTTTGCTGGTGGTTGACTTCCTCCTTCAGTTGTTTCTTCGCTAATTTCACTATTGGTTGCTACTTGAGGTTCTAACTCATTCTTTATGTCAATATTTTCTAATATGTTATCCACTATAGTTTGTGAAGTATTTGATATTATATCTTCTTTCTCTTCACGTGCTACCTTTGCTACCATTTCGCTCTGTGTTTCTTTGCGACGTCTTTCCTTTCCTTCAGATGTTGCATCTATTACCCTTACTGCAGATTTAGTCTCCTCTCCTGATATTGTTTCAACCTCATTTGAAGTCTCCTGTTCCATTTCGCTCTGTGCTTCTTTGCGACGTCTTTCCTTTCCTTCAGATGTTGCATCTATTACCCTTACTGCAGATTTAGTCTCCTCTCCTGATATTGTTTCAACCTCATTTGAAGTCTCCTGATTTTCATTGTTAGCTTCGGTTTCTCCTTCAAGCTCCTGAGCTTTTGCCTTTGCAATATCATATTGCCTTTGCCTTTTTTCTTTTCCCTCAGATGTTGCATCAATAACTTTTACTGTTGGTATAATAGGTTGCACAACTACTGCAACTTTTGGTTCCTGCTGTGTTTCTAACTCTGGTACAGTTTCATTAGAATATTCTGTAAATTCCATTTTCTGTGTTTCTTCATCCAATAACACATCTGGCTGAAGCTCTACTTCATTCTCTGTTTCTACTTCTGCTTCAGGAATTTCTGAAATGCCATTTTCTTCTCTTTCTTTCACCTTATCTGCTGCAACCCAGCCATTTCTGTAATTCTCGCTCCTAAAATGTTTAAATAACATTACTGCACCTTGTGGCGCTTCGGGAATTTCAATATTATTTGTGGCTTCGTCATACTTATATTCCATAGTATGACCATTAGCATCTACATAAGCATAGCCATTAATACCTGCATAACAGGGAACAGTGACATACTCATTTTCCTTGTTTACTACTCTACTTGCCCCACTGCCAAAATTCTCACAGCTATCAAAATATACACTGCCTTCTTCCACTACATATGGCAATTCTGCCCGCTCGTTTTCTGTTGCATTTGCTGTAATACCACCAATTGCTATAAAAGTTGATACTAAAAGATTTAAAAATAACCGCTTCACTTTCATATTGTCCTCCTTAAAAATGTGTTTTTTATACTTATTTACATTATGGTTCTTACCATCTACGCTATATTTTAGCATACTTGACATAAATTTGCAATACTTTATGTAATTTTTTAATAAAATATTGTAACTACTACGAAACATTATTCCTCTTTTCCACTAGCAATTTTTATTTCTAAAAGTTTATCTTTTAATTGACCTTCTATATTTTCTAATTCTGCCTCTGCTATTTTTCTTTGAGTTCTACCTTCTTCATGGATTTCGATTACCTTATCTAAAGTTTCTATAATATCTTGATTTGTTTTTTGAAGTGTTGCAACATCGACGATAGCCTTTTCTGATTCTGCTGCAATTTCTATTGTTCCTTGTTTTAACAATTCACTATTTTTCTTTAACATTTCATTTGTCATATCAGTTACTTGTTTTTGAGCTCCCAAAGCACTTTTTGCATTAGTTAAACCTAGTGCTATTACTATTTGATTTTTCCAAAGTGGAATTGTATTTATTAAAGAACTTTGTATTTTTTCAACCAATTCACTATCATTATTTTGTATTAATCTAATTTGTGGTGCCATTTGAATTGATATTATTCTTGTAGTTTTTAAATCATATATTTTCTTTTCAAAACGATTTATTGTATTTACCATATCATTTACTGCTTGTGCATCTATCTGATCTTTACTTTCTGTAGCTTTTTTCTGCATTTCTGGCAATACAACATTTCTTAATTCTTCTAGCTTTTTCTCTCCAGCAATTATGTATAAAGACAATTCTTTAAAATATTGTAAATTTTTTTCATACATTGTATCAAATATAGCTATATCCTTCATCATTTGAATTTTATGACTTTCTAACTCTTTTTCTATTTTAGCTATATTATTTTCTACCTTATTATATTTTGCTACTATCTTTTCTACTTGTTTTTTAGCAGAGTTAAATATTGCAAATAATCCTGTTTTTCCTCCTTCTTCTATATCTGTGTCAAAATCTTTTATTTGAACAACTAAATCTGATAATAAATTTCCAACTTCTCCTGTACTTTTTGTTTTCACATCTTGAAGTACACTATCTGAAAACTTAGATATATTATTTTGTGCACTTGCTCCATATTGTAAAACTTGTGCAGTATTACTTACATCTACTTTTTCCAAGAATTCGTCTATTGCTTTCTTCTCTTCTGGTAATAATGCATCATAATTTAATGATTTTTCTACTACCTCCTCTGTTACTTTTTTAGTTTGTAATAATGCTGTTTCAACTTCTTTTGTATCTATATCAGATACTACTTTTAATTCAATATTTTCTTCCATTTTTATCTTCCTTTCTTTTATTTATTACTTAAATATGCAATCAATTCTTCATACATATTCATTTTTAAGCTTGATACTGTACTATCTATACTTTGTGGTATTCCTGATACGTTTACTTGTGTAACATCGTAATTTCCACCTGTAACACCTGTTCTAAATCCATATTTTGACCACGCTATTTGTTGAATTTGTGAGTCATTGTAAATATTATAATATTCATTTCCATTTTCCGTAAAAGTTGCCACACAGTGAGAATTCCAAATTGTTGGTGTTGGATATAAAATTCTTATTTTATCTTTTACCTGATTCCATCCATCTGGATTAGAATTTGCAAAATCTATTACACTTTTTTCATAATCTACTATCATTGGTTTTCCACCAACTCCAGTTTTTAAATATAATTCAAATAAATCTGCTGGGGTATTATTCATATATCCTGATTTTATATAAAATTCTTTTAGTTTTGGTAAATTTTCTCTTAATTTTTCTTCTGTAACATTCCCTTCACACATTATGGACAGTAGTAATCCATAGTAAGTTGCACCTGGTGATGAAGTTACAGGATCTGTTGAATCTATATTTATACTTCCATATAACATATCTAACCCTATGTCTGACCATTTTTTTCCTTCTAATATGTATTGTATTAATTTATTCATATCTGTAATATAATAAACTTCACCTTTTTTTGTAACAATATTTTGCTCTATTAAGGCATCTACTACTGTATCCCAGCTATATATAACTATTGGTGTATTTAAAGTAAGCCCTCCTTTTAATACATTATAACGATCTGCTTCTCCTTTTGTTTTATCTGGTGATACTTTGTAATAGTCGTAAAAACGTTGATCTGAAGCAAACATTACATCATACTTAGTTGTTCCATCTTCCCTTACTAATGGATTTTTTATTAGCTTTCCATTACTCCAATTATCATATATTGGATTTAATTTATATTTTGTTTTTACTATTTTTTGAATTTCCTCATCTGCTAAAAAATTTTCTTTTCCTCCACCTGTTGCAATATATACTGGTTTTAAGTCTGCCTCTGATATTTCTTTGCTATCTAATACTAATTTTATTCCAATTACTACTAGGATTAAAATTATAAGTATTCCCAGACCTATCCATATTTCTTTTTTTGCTTTCAACTTTTCATCCTTCCTTTCCATTTTTTAATTCCAAAGTGCTATTTTTATACGTGATTACTTAGCTTTTACTTAACATTACATATTTTTGTTCTCTGCGCTTTTATCTATATTTATATCTTCTAAAAAACCATCTGACTTAAGCATTGCCTCAAATACCTTTATTTCTGCATCTGTATCTATCATTTCTGGCTGATATATGTTATTTAGTTGAATCTCAAAAGCATTTTTTATTTTTTCTACCATATTCTCAATAGAATTCATAAATCTTTTACTGTCATTTGTTGTTAGCTTTTGGTTTTCTATTTCGTCATACCTTTCTAAAATTTTTATGGTAACTGGTAAATAGTAATTCAAAAAATTTCTAGCACCAGAAATTTTAGTTGGCTTACTTTCTATTGCTTTTATTATCTTATTAGAGGTTTCGTATATTGTATTTACATTTTTTATTAGATTTTCATCTTCTACTAATTTTGAAATCTCTTTAAGTCTTATTGTATTTTCTTTTGATTTTTTTATTATATCTGCTTCTTCTTGTAATTCGTATGTAATTTTACTATTACCTATATTTCTAAATACTAACATACCTGCTCCAAATGCTGATATTCCTAGTAACGTTGCTGGTATAACTTCCACTCCTAGTGCCAAATATGGTATTGCAAAAAATGTTCCACCTAATAAGGCTGAATATATATGTGGCTTTTTCAATGTTTTTCCTCCTTAATTATAGCCTCTCACTTCTTTGAATGCTTGTAATAAATTTGTTCTTCCATCAAAAACTTTTGCATTTGTTAAATTTGCTATTTCATTTAATTGTTTGTCTGATGCTTCTCCAAACATTATACTATATATTGGAATATCTATATTTACTTTGTTGTATGCATTTTCTAAGTCTCTATATGATCCCCTATTCGAGTTTCCATCTGTCATTAATATAATTGATGTATTATATGTATTCATATCTTCCTTTTCTAATATTTCTAGTGCCTTTTGTGCTGTTGTATATATATCTGTTCCTCCTACTGGACGTTCTTCCTTTATTTTATTTATTATTTGTGAAGTCTTACTTCCATCTAAAGTATTCCAAGTATTTAATATTTTATTTGAAAATGTTATTACTGTAATTTTGTCTTTACTTGAAAATTGTAATAAATCTTTTTTTGCACTTTCTTGTGTTAATATATATTCCATTGCCTTTACTAATTGCTTGTTTCCATCTCCATACATACTACCAGAATAATCTAAACAAAATATTGTATGAACTGGTTTTCTAAACTCTTCTTGATATACCGCTAAAGCCTCTTTTATTACTTGTGCATTTGGATATTTTACAGGTACTATATATTTAGTAGTATCTATTCCCCATTCTGGATTAAATACTGTTTTATCTACATTTTCATTTATTCCGCCATACCACACTCTTCTACCTGTTTTTACTAATTCATTTTGTCCTTCCATACTTAATAAATATGATTGTATTTTTTGAAATTCTTCTGCTTTTTTCTCATTTTTATTATCTATATATGCAAATGGAGAGTCTGAAATTGATACACCATCTTTTGCATATACAATATATAATGGCTCTTTTCCACTTTCTTGTAACCTTTTGTTGATATTTATTATTGAAGTCTCATACGTAATTACTGCTTCATAATCTCCATTTATAAACATACTATCTAAAAATTCGTCACTCCCTGATGAACGTGTTACTCCTGTAAAGAATTTTGTAAGTGATTGTTTTATTTGACTTGAACTTAAATGCTCTTTTGTTAATACTTCTGGAGAACCTGCTAAAGTATTTAAAAAACCTAAATATGCTGTAGCTCCTGTATTTGTTCTTGTTGCTGATGACATTGTAAATTTTAACTTTCCTTGTTCTATTGCTTGTAGTATGTCTTTTGTATAAACCTCTTTTTCTATAAATCCTAACTCTCTTGCTTTTGATTTTTTTATTCCAAATACTACTGGATTTATACTTATTGATTTTGAATTTTTTATTTTGCTACTGTTTTCTAACATGTATAACCATATTGAATTTGAAGCCCATACTGCATCATATTGTTCTCCAGAATTTATTTTATCCATTATATCAATTGTTCCTGCATATTCTATTTTCAAGTTTATTTTTTCATTTTTTGCATAATCTAATAATATTTTTTCTAGGTCTTTATTTTCTGTACTTGATATTATTTTAAATTGTTCTGCTTTAGCTCCCTGTTTTTGGGTTTCCTCAGTATTTTCATAAATGTTACTTACTGTTATAATTAGTGACATTATTATAAATATCACAATTATTAAGCCAATGTTTTTTGTTTTCAATTTTTACCTCCTACGTTTTTACTTTATATAAGTATAACATACTCATTTAAAATTACAATTAATTTTACTAAATTTGTTAAATTTAAAGTGTGAGGGATATCCTCTAACTTTTTGGTTTAACACATATAGAACAAGTAAACAACTATTAAAAATGGAGGAATTAATGAGAAATTTTTAGTGAATGGAGTGGTATATTATTCTATCACTCCTCTAATATATTTAAAAATTTTTTTATTTCAATTATGATTTGAATGCAATTCATAGCAATTGCTTTAATTTCCGTTCCAACTAACTTAGCCTTTACAGACTTCATAGAGTTCTGTTTAGAGCTTTTCTATGACTTAGAAAGTATAGAACAAAAGAGGCATGATTAAAACATTTACCTTTTAGATTACTTTTTATGCCTCGTCTTTGTTCGCCGCCAAAATTGCTTTAGCAATTTTGTATGGAACGTTTGGCGAAGCTTTTATATAATAGGAAAGTATAACAAATTGCTATGCTTTCCTATTGTATAAAAAAGAGAACTAGTGTAATACCAGTCCTCTCCAAGAGTTTCACATTGCGTTTGCCTTATTATTCAGTTTCAGTGTCGGTTTCATCTTCTTCGTTGGTTCCCTCTTCTAAGTTTCATCTACATAAGTAATAGTTCCCCTCTTGCCTTCTTCTGCATTTTCCCAAGAAACCTCATTGTACGACATGCAGTCATTGGCTCTTTTGACAATTTTGATATCAAAACCATCATTGGCGAGCATTTCTGCAACTTCAGTGTACAAAGTACCACGACCTACATGGGCACTTTTCCATCCCCATTCCTTTGCCTGTTCAATGTCTTTCATTGCTACATCGTACTGTGGCTGAACAGATGCTTTCCGTACTTCAAATGCCTTCATAGTAAAATCCTCCTGTAAATTATTCTTATTATTTTTTGTTTTACTATTTTTTCCTTCAATGAGCTACTCTTGATTTCTTACCACCTATAATGTGGCGAATCAATCAAGAAAATATTCTCAATCTCAAATAAATATATTGTACATGTTTATTATATCATATTTTACATAAAATGTCAACATTTTAGAATCATCATAGTGTAAAATAGTTTTAAAAGTTTCTTCTATTTTTCCTCTAGAAACTTTTATGTCATACAGATATGACTTATTCTAGCTTAATATTAATTAAAGAGATCTAAAAAACTAGACAAAATTGTTTAGTTTTTTAATAATTTTGCTTACTAACGGTATAAAAATTCAGCAAATTCCTTTGATTACCAAAATCTTTCTTAGCTTAGCTTTTTACATTGCAATATCTTTTTTCAATTTCAGGCATAATATCTTTTCCTCTTGATAATATTCCATTATGAATAATCTTTTTTGCATAATACTGCATTACTTGATATTCATAAGTAATATTTGATTTTGTATCAAAAATAATAAATACCATCATTTCGATACTTGATGTTTTACCTGAAACTTTACTTTTTAAATAAGTAAGCCATTTGTTTATTGTTGCTTCATCTGGCATACCATAAAGTTGCAAATAAGCAGACTTTACCTTATGTGCATTATAATTATACTCCTTTTGTCCATTTGACGTTATTTCATCAATGTTCATTTTTTCAATAGGAGTTAAGCAAAGACAATACCTTTCTAAATACTCATAGTCAAGATTAAATTTTTTTGCAAGAATTTTTGCAACTTCAACTTCCTCTGATACTGTTTTACTACTTTTAAATGCTGTTGTATCTATCATCATTGAAACAATAATCATTTTAGCTTCTTCGGCTGTTAAAGGATAATTTGCTATTTTCATCAATTCATAAACCAAATAGGCTGTAGCTGAACTGTTTCTTACATATGAAAATTCATACGTATTTTCTTTTTCTGTTGGATGATGATCAATGCATCCAACCACCTTCCCTTTGTGTGTTGTCTCATAGTGGTCAACTAAAAAGAGATTCCGTAACTCTTTTTCGTTTTTTTCTTCATAAGAATACATATTAACACCCGTTAACTCACTTACAATTTCGTAGGTATTATGTTTTCTAATAGGTTGTAAAATTATGAAGTTAGCATTGATGTTCAAGAACTTGAGCAACCTTGAAAGTAACACTCCAGATAAAACAGCATCAACGTCAATGTTATCATGACCAATAATACTAATTTCTGATTTGCTTACTAAGCTTTGCTCTAATAGTTTTAACCGTTCTAACATTTCCTTCTCTTTTGAATTTGCTTTTGAAATAATGCCATTTGTCATTTTCGTTTCCTCCTTGCATTTTTATGATGTATTAAAGTATATCATAATTTTAATAAATCGCAATAGAAATGACTAAAAAATAGAACAAATCGGAAAGCCTTTAATTTAGCACAACTTTAACTCTTCTCTTTGGCTTTCCGTAAATTTGTTCTGTGCCAAATTTTTTTTAAATTTGTGCACAATGTTTGCGAAGCTTTTTATACAATAAGAAAAGTCAGTATGACTTTCTTATTGTATAAAAAATGTTTGATATCTTTTCAGCAACAAACAGTCTTTGTGTTTCAATTATTTACCAAAATAAAGTATCCATCTAATCTTGATAAGATTAATTTTCTTCTCCTTCAAGCTTTTTATCTTGGCATTGTTAGCAACATAAATTTCTAATTGTTGCTGTACAAGAGTATCAGACTTGAGTTCTGGAAAAAATGTAACCAAAGTAATTGAGCTTTCTTCCATTTTTAGGTCAGAAAATGTGTCATGTTCATGTTCCAAATATTGTTTGATAATTTTGTCAATGTCTTGTTCAATATATGCATTTTCTTCTTGGTACATTGCAATTTTGCTATCAATAACACTTTCGGTCGCTACATTTGTTACTAAGTAACAAATTATAATAATTAAGCCTACACATATGATACCAGATATCCAACACATTGTTGAAAAGAAATCATACACAGTAAGATAACTTTCAGAGTACCTATCAGCGTATCTTCTACGTAACACAAGAAATGTAATAAACATAATTATTGTTATCCCTAAAATCAGAATCAACATATAAAACCCTCCTTAAAATAATTATTTTACATTTGCAGTCTATATATCAACCTGTAAAACAGGATTAAAAAATTAACATAATTAGTATATCATTTTTTATTGATTTTTTCGACCTTTTTCAAAAAACTATTGACACCTTTTTCAAAAAACTATTGACACCTTTTTCAAAAAACTGATAACATAAATTTCATTTGACATATAATCAAAAAGTAGTATACTATATTTAACTTAAGTTATTCAATGTGAGGTCATTTAAATAACACGAACTAAATGGGTAGCAACATTTAGTTCTATTTTTTTGCCTAAAAAATAGAAGTGCAGTAGCAATACACTTCTATCAACTATTTCTAGTCTTGCTTGTCTTCTGGCTTTTACAAGGAAAAAGAAATAATTTTCTTTTTGGGATGATTAAATTCTGAACAAGTTTACAATTAAAGCAATTAACCATAATACATACCACGCACTACCTGCTACAATTCCTTTACTGTCTTTTAAAATTCCACTTAAAACCAATTCAATGGTAATAAAAAGCAAAATAAGAATACACAAAAGCACACGCCCTACTGCAAGCATTTCAATGAATATCAGGACAAGCATAGGTATAAATTTGCTATTCCGAACTACTGTCCTTAAACTGTTCATCTTTTTTTCATCGTTCATAATAAGATCCTCCATTTCCTTTTATTGTTGTTTTCTTGTTATATATGTTAAACCAAAAAGTATGAGGATACTTCCTCCACTAATTAGTGAATACAGGAATTAAGTTATAAAAAAGTCCTTTTTAAGTAATATTATATAACATTTCACATAAAACTGCAAGCTTATATTCAAGAATACCTTTAGTTTATTTTTTTGCAATAAACACTATATAATTCTTTTTATTTTTGAATCTTATAGTTTCTCTCTCATCTATTTTTATAATATTAAAGTCAGCTAAATATTTTTCTATATCATTGATATCAAATAATCTTATTAGTTTATCTTTATACTCGTAAAAATGATATTCAATTTCTTTGGCTTCACTTCTTATTACTTTTAATCCTTCAATTCCATTAACACTTCCAATGAATAATCCATCTTCTTTTATAATTCTTTTTATTTCTAGCATTAACTTTCTAGTATCTTCATCAGAAAAATAATGAATAGATAAATTTGCAAACACTAAGTCAAATTCATTATCTGGAAAAGGAAACTTATCTCTCATATCTAATTTCACTATATTTTCATTAAAACTTTTAACTTTATTTAAAGCTATATCTGATATATCTGCTGATATTACATCATATCCATACTTAATAAGTTGTTTTGAATATTGCCCAATTCCACAACCTAAATCCAAGCATTTACCTTTTAAATTCAGGTATGTCTTATACTCATCTATCCATAAATCTTCTTCCAAATCTTTATTTATATGATTAGCCCAATATTCATCATTTTTGAAATAATCATTTGCACTCATCTTACTACCTCTTTCTTTTATTTATTTTACTTTTTCTTTAAACTTTTCTTAGATTCTTATATACTTATCTTTATTTTCTTTTATATATTGTTCTACTTCACCTTCAACATCATTCATAATAGTTTTATTTAAATCGTCTGTTCCAATGAATATATTATTCTTATCATTCTTTGTAATATACACAATATAATTTCAGTTACTATTACAAATGGAGTTATAAATAAAAATTGTTAGAAATGTTAGAAAATAAAAAATCCTTAATGGCTTCTACAACTATAAACGTAACCTTATTGGCGATTTTATACATAAAATATGTAAATTCAATAATAGATAAGGAATAAAAATAACAACACATTCTGCTCTCTACCAAATCGCGAATTTGTTGTTATAACTATATGTAGTGGTAACCGCATTCACTACGGTTATTCATTTTCCATATTTATTATATACAGATATTTAAAAAAAGTCAAATAGTAAAAAATAATATAACAAATTTATAAAAAATCATATCTTTACACATAAAAACACGGCTGGTTATAAGTTGTATAACCAGTCGTGAAATGTTTAAGTTTCCTCCTTGTCACCTTTTGAAAGCATGGAACAGTTATTATCAATAGACCACTTTGCGAGTTCAGGATATTGTTCTTCTCTAAATTCTTCATAAGATTTGCTACTAATTTCATCAAAACTAAAAGACTTATAAATTTTAGCTTTGTAGATTTCGTGCAATTTCTCAATCGGATATTGACGAGAACTATATGTATCAAAAGCCCAGCCGTTGTTTACATAGAGAACATGCATTGTAAAATCTTTTCCGTCATTTTCTTCATCATCATGTGGAGAAAATTTCTTTATTGCAAGAAATTCTATGCACCCCTTTTTTAATGTTTTACATATGTCAAAACAGATTGAGTAGCAATATCCCTGACACATTTGAGTTGCAATAAATTCATATAACACTTCGTTTACATTATTGATAATCTTAAACTCATTTTTACAAATAGCTTTGCCTTTGGTTGTGCATACTAAAAAATAAATTCTTTCTGCCAACAACCGTGAGAATACAATCATAGCTCTTTTAAATACTTTCATAGATACTAGCAATCCAGCCATGCATATTAGCATAAAAGCTATAATTGCTATTTTAGTAGTCATAGAAAACTCAATATCTTCACATACATCAATTATAAATACTGGAATGTATGGGAAAATAAAGGCAACTGCCCAAAACATAAAACAAAGTATCACGATTATGTGTTGCTTTGAAGTCAGTTGCAAAAGCATGTCCTGTGATTCTTTGTCAAACTCCTTATAAATAGTCCTCCGCATAAAATACTTAATCATTTTTTACCAACCTTTCTGTAATAATTTTATAGTTACATAATATGATTATAGTATGTATTCTGCATATTTTCAACTAATATGCACTTTTTGTAAAAAAGTCCTCTAGTGTGTTAGAGAAGTTTAGATTTCTTCTCTTATATACTTGCTGAAAGGAGCAAATATTTATTTAAAAAATGAAAAACGTAAAAGAATTAAGATTAAAAGCTAATTTATCTCAACAAGATTTAGCAGAAAAATTACAATTACTTGGTATTGAACTAACATCAAAGGAAATTTCAAAAATAGAAAATGACAATAGATTAGTCCAAAACTTTTTACTTTATTACATATATGCGAAGGATTTGGCATTGAATTAAATGAATTTTTTACAGATAAATTATTTAAAGATGTAGAAGAAGATTAAAATTTTATAAATTTTGCTCAAAAATGAATTTTAAAAAATCGTTTGACATATACTAAATATTGTAGTATACTATATTTAACTTAAGTTAAATACAAAAAAGCATTATTCATAGATGTTCGAGAAAAACTAAATGTGCGACAGCATTTAGTTTTTTTCATTTTCATAAAAAAGGATAATGCATCGAAGCGACAGTGCTACATCATCCCTTTTCGGTTAGCTAAACCTCATTTTGTCTGTGGTCATTTGGTTTGTTGTCTTGTTTGGCTTGGTCAAGAGCTACTTGATTTAAATCTTTTTATAGTAGTAATTCCACCAAACGCCATACTAATAAATGATATTAAACTCATAAAACTTAATAGAGAAAAAGTAGAAAATGAAATTATTAAGCCAAAAGATGATAAAATTATGGAATTATATCAAACAAATCTAAAATTGCATAACGAATTATCAAAACAATCTAAAGTTATTGATGAAGCTCAAAAATACCAAAAAGAAAGAATCTCAATAATTGCTAATAATCAAGAACTTCATAATACTGTTAAGAATTTAGAATATGAATACACAGAAAAGAAAAAAACACTTGAACACGAATTTGAACATAAATCATTTAATTTAGAATGGCAATATAAAAATAAAATTCATAGGTTAGAAAAAGAAAATAGCCATTTAAAAAAAGTAATTGACAAATTTAAGGAAACTACTAAAAAATTCATAAAATGGATATGTAAAAAATTTGACTTACCTTCTGAAGATGAGATTATTAGAGATTTTGAAAAAGAAACTAGCACTTCATTAGATGCTGAAAAACAAGTCAAAAAAGAAGAAAGAGAAAAAAGTTTTGAGTTAGAATTATAAGCAACTTTATTATATTAAAACTAAAGCTAAAGCTACGACTAAAAAATTAAAACATTTTTTAGTCGCAAAATATTATTCATATATCATTACTTTTGGAAAACAAGTTATATTATAGTTTTCACAGGTTTTACATTCTTCACCTATTAAATCAACATTATTATATACAAAGCCATTTTCTTTATAAAATTCATCTGCTTTTGAAATGGTGTAAACTGGTTTTGCTAGTTCTTGTATAGCTTTTTTTAGTAGCAATTTTCCATATCCATTATTTCTATACTCTTTAGCTACTGCTAAAGCCTCGATAAAATTTTTATTTTTATATATAGAAATAGAAACTGCTCCTACTATTTGCTCATTTTCTAATATTACAAATGATCTTATATTATCTCCAAAATAGCCTTTATTTTCATCAAATTCTAGTCCATTTTTTATATAAAAATCGATTAGTTTATTATTATCATACTCAGTAAATTCCATAATAATTACCATACTTCCTTCTCAATTAATTCTTTTAATATTTCTAGTGCAGAAATCTCCATTAACCCATCTAAATCCCCCTTTTCTGCCCATTCAAAATATTCAAATTCAATCATCTCATATTTATTCCATTCTGTACTATTAACACCAACATTTCTTAATTTTGTCCCCAATTTTACTGGTCTTTCTTCTGGTATTTCTTCCTTAATCGAAGTAATCCATTTAGGAACATTGTTTGATTCAAGTGAATATTCAAATACCTTTTCAACTGGCTTATTAATAAATATAGTAAGTTTATTTTCTTTCATTTTTATTGAATTATTTATTATTATTCTCGACCTTCTACCATATCATAAAAGACATTCTCAGATATAATTTCTATATCTTGTCCTTTAACTTTTAGTTTCTCTGCTTTCTTCTGTTTATTACTTTTTCCACCTTTTATATTTTGGCAATACTCATTATTTCCCAATATTAAATAATTTGTTTTAGAAGTAACAGAATCTCCACAGATTCCACCTAAATTAACTACACTTTGCATCGCATCTTTTCGTAACATTTTTTCTAATGTACCTGTAAAAACACATACTTTATCATATAAAGGGTTTTCTTCATCAAATTCAGTAGTTTCTGCTACTATTTCTTTTGCTTTTATTGAAGATGATGAATGATGTTTTTTTAATTGATTTTTAAAATTTTCAACAGTTTCAAACTTATCTACTGCTAAAGATATCAATTCAGTATAGACTTCATTAGTTAAAATACAATCATTTAAAGCTCTATGTTCATTTCTTTTTTGTTTATTAAAATATTCTATCAAATCATCTAATCTATAGTGTTTTAATTCTGGTAAAATTCTTCTTGCTATTCTTAATGTATCTATAAAATTATTTGTTAGAGGCTTTTGCAAATATTCCATATTATTATCATATAAAAAATTTATATCAAAATTAACATTATGACCTATCAATATATCATTATTTATAAACTCATTAAATGATGATAAAACTTCACTAATATCTAGAGCATTTTCAAGCATTTTATTAGTTATACCTGTTAACTCCGTTATAAAGTTATCTATATACTTTACTTTCTCTCCACCTTCTATGCAAAAATCAGTTTCATCATCATTATTATTAACAAAAATTCTTTGCTTAGGTTTTACTAAATTTGTATATGTATCAATGATTTTATTATCTCTTACTTTTAATGCACTAATTTCAATAATTTCATCATATTTAGAATCAAGTCCCGTTGTTTCTATATCAATAACACAATAATCTTTAATGCTATCTATAATACTAATACCTTTTTTATTTCTTTTATGTCTTTTTGAATCTGTTCCATCATCTATTATCGTTTCAATTTTTCCGTCTTCAGTAATTCTTGTTTTTATTTCAATACCAAACATAAGATTCTCCTTTTATATATTTTTATTTATTCCATAAAATATTTTGCCTGATTCAAGATTTTCTCTATATTGACAACCTTTTGCTAATTTCTTATCTGGATTGATACATTTTAATGCATCTGAACATTCTGTAAATCTAGAACAACATCCATAATTTTCAACAGGTTCATTTGAATATAAGTATTTATATATTTCTTTTACTTCATTGTTTATTTTATTTATATCTTTAATTTCGTTTATGTATATTTTTATGTATAACTTATCTTCTTTGTATTTAATTTCTTCAAATTTCTTTGACAACTCATCCAAGTTAATATTCTCTAATTTCCTAATTTCAATAAACATCCTTGTTTTTTGAAATGTAATCTTTAATAGTATATTTTTAAATACCATAAAAGAAATTGAACTATTTTTATTAATATTATATACAATCTTTTCTCTTTCATTTTGAGGTATAATCTCATTGCTTATATTATTTATTATAATATTCAATATTTCTAAAATTTCATCTTCCATATTTATATTACTCCTTATTTTCTTCATTTATATCAATATGTTTATTTATATCTTCTTCAGTAGGTAACTTGTCTAATATTTCTTTTGGTAATTCGTTTCTAACTTCATAAGAAGTAACACCGATAGGGGCATTTGTTCCTTTTAAAGCCCATTCCACTGATAATTTATCTTTTCCTTTACAAAGTAATAGCCCAATAGTTTGATTGTCTTGTTCTTTTCTCAACGTTTCATCAACAGCTGTTACATAAAAACTTAATTGTCCAGTATATTCTGGCTTAAATTCATTATTTTTTAACTCAACAACAATATAACATCTTAAGTCTAAATGGTAAAATAACATATCAATATAATAATCTTGATTTTCAGTAGAAATTTTATATTGATTTCCGACAAAGCTAAATCCTTTTCCTAATTCTAGTAATACATTTTTTATTCTTTCCATCATCGCATTTTCAATGTCTTTTTCGATAGCTTCTTCTTTAATTCCTTCAAGTTCAAAAATATATGGGTCTTTAATTACATCTCTTGCAAGTTCGCTTTGTGAAATAGGTAATTTCTCTTTGAAATTTGTAAGTTTTTCGGTAATTGCCTGTCTTTCATATAATTGTAAGTCTATTTGATGATCTAAAACAGAATGAGCCCAACCATTTTCAAAACATTTTTCTGCATACCACTCTCTAACATTCAAATCCTTTATTTTTTCTAAAAGAAGATTATTGTGTGACCATGGCAATTTTGCCAACGCCATTGGCAAATTTGATAAATCTTTATATTCTTCATAAAATTTTTTCATTCTTGATAGATTTCTAGTAGAAAAACCTGTACTATCTGGAAATTCTAATTTTAAAGCAATAGAAAAATCTTTAATAAAATTATTCCCATATTTTGCATTCTCACTCACAATCTTACCAAGTCTAAAATATAGAGGATTGAAGAACTCTGAGCCATTATCTGTTAATATCACTTCAAACACTTTTTTAAATATTTTTATACCTAATATTTCTTTTATATTTTGAAATGCTTTCTCTACACATTCCATCGTCTTCTTTTCCATTAGATATATAGCATAAATCTACTTTGTCTAAAGATTAATGTTAAAAATACTTTACCACCTTTGACTCCTTCAACTGTATCCATCTCTACAATTGCACATTCTTGATGCTTACTTATGTACTCTTTAAATTCTTCATATGTTCTTCCTTTTCGTATTACTGTTTCCCTTCGTACCCTTTGCCTTTCATTTTCTTTTCTTTATTTGTCCATATATTTGCATTCTTCTGTACTTTGAGGCAAATACTAAATGGTATTTGCAATTCCATGTGCTGTGTGATAAACTATTATTGTCTTTCATGACAAAATCCTCCTTTTCGATTTTTTTGCGGTTGGCGACCACATCTATTATATCAAAAAGGAGGATTTTTTCTACTCATAGCTAGAAGCTTTTAGAACCCCGTGTAAAACACGGGGTTTTCATAAGCCAATAAATCTATCATATTAGAACTTTCTATGCAACCAGATTGTATACTTATCATATTTTTTCTATCTTTAGATACGTTTATTACATTATCAACATCTAGGTTAACTACAAGTAACGGATTATGAGTAACAAATATTATTTGCTTTTTATCTCTTATACTATTAAAATAATCAATCATATAATTTTCAATTCTTTTCATACTTATGTCATCTTCTGGCTGATCTATTAAAATAACATCACTAACTAATTCATTAGATAAACTCAATTTATAAAATGTTAATGCAATTTCTCCAGGAGTAGTTCCAATTTCATCAGTCCCATTTTCATCTTTTATTCTTGTTTCCTCTTTTGTATATTCAGTAATAAACTTTTCTACATTTGCTGATAATTTTTCTTCTATTACTTCATAATTAGTTGCTCCTGTAACAGCCTTTATAAATTCTTCTTTTGTATTAATCTGTTTTAGTTTTTCTGTTGTTTGATACGATTGGGTAAACATTTCCTTATATACTGCACTTTCTAAATTCGTATTATGGTATTTAGCTTCTTTAATAAATTTAAAGCCTAATTTAGATTTTACACTGGTTCCATCTAGTTCTTTTGGAAAGATTGGGAATTTATTTTCTTTTTTTATATCATCTAAATATTTCTTTATATTTTATTCTAGCATATGATGTTGATTCTTCTAATATTAAATCTTTTGTAAGTAATAATTCTATGGATACTAATAGTAAATCCTTCCACATTATATAATTATCATTGTTTGCTAAATTTAATAAAATCATTAAATCATCATATACTTTTGTATTTTCTTTAACTATTCCAGTAGAAAGTAATTGTTTCATTTTTTTACAAGACAAATTAGAATTTTGTTCAATAGTTTCTTCTAATGTCATTAATTTTTTCTCATTTAATTGACATTTTAATAAATCTTTCAATGTAGTATAAAATAATAGATTATTTCTGTATTCATTTTCTGTAATATTCATTATATTTCTCCTCCTTCTTTTAGTGCTTCATACATTTTTTTTGCAACAGCATCAATCATATTTACTGGTACAGAGTTTCCAAATTGCTTATATGCCTGTGTATCACTAACTACAATTTTAAAAGAATCTGGATAGCCTTGTAATCTTGCCACTTCTCTTGGCGTCAATTTTCTTGGATTTTTACCTTTATTAGATTGATCTATTAAAATCTCTGAGCCATCTTTATAATATCTGGCTGATATTGTGCTAGTATATTCAGAATTTTCATTAAATAAGCAATATCCAAATCCATTTCCTTTTTCTCTGTTTCGTTCTTTTCTCATTTGATGACTTGCCCAAATTTTATCAGATATTGTGTATTTATCATCTGGATTTTTTTCTAATATATTTCCTAATTTTGTTGGAATATTAGATTCATCTGGGAAATGGAAATCTATATCATGATTTTTAAATCCTACTATCATTATTCTTTCTCTGTTTTGGGGTAATCCAAAATTTTTAGCACCTTATGATATACTTTATATTTCAATTTGTTTTCTAAAATATCTAGCATTGTTTGAAATGTTTTGCCTTTATCATGGTTAGTTAATCCTTTTACATTTTCTAAAAGAAAACACTTTGGTTGTTTTTCTTCTAATATTCTTTCAACCTCAAAGAACATTGTTCCTCTTGTGTCATTAAATCCTTCTCTTTTTCCTGCTATAGAGAATGCTTGACAAGGAAATCCTGCTAGCAAAACATCAAAATTTGGTATTGTATCAGCTGATATTTTAGTTATATCTCCACTAGGCTTTTCTCCATAATTAGCTTCATATGTTTGAGAAGCATATTTATCTATTTCAGATGAAAAAACACATTTTCCACCTAAATTTTGAAATGGAGTTCTAATACCTCCAATTCCTGCAAATAAATCTATATATTTGAAATTATATTGATTATTATCTTGTATATTTTCTACATTAAATAAACTCATATTATTTTCAATTTCATTACTCATTCTAGTTATCCTCCGTATTGGAATAAATCATATTTTAATTATCTTTTACACAATTTTTGCAATATTTTAATCCAACTGCTAGTAAATCTTTTTCTGTTGCAGTTGTTTCCTGTATATTTTTAGGTTCAGCATTCTGCAACTGTTTGCAATCATTATCATATAAATGAAATGTTTTTGTTTTAGTATTTATAGTATAATTTATATATCCACTTTTTCTATTATTTTTTCTTGCAATTTTATTTGCTACTGTTTGAACTACTTTTGACCAAATTTGTTGTTCTCCAATAATCATTCCATTACTATATCTAAAATTTTTACCCCTTTGAATATTATAACAAAATCTGCAAACACTGTAGCTATCATCTATAGATTGAGCCTCTATTAATACTCCTATTGGAATTTTATTAGTACCTTTGTATTTAACAGTAACCCTATACAATATTTTCACAGACTTATCATTAATGTGTTTTTTTACTTCATTTTCAACTTTTTTCATATAACTTTTATTTAATTTCACTGTTCCTATGAAAATATTTTTTTGATTAGCAAGTTTTGCTGATAAGCTATAGGCAATTATATGGCATTTTTCAAAAAGCTTTTTGTTTTCAAAAGCTTTATTCCAATTACTAGGTTCTGGGTATTTTAATTTTTTCTTTGTAATTAAAGGTAATGTGTTTTTGCTAATAAGAGCAATAGCACCATTACTTCTTCCATTATTATCTAATTCAAAATACTGTGGTTTTCCTTCGATAGTATCAAAATCTTTTTTATTAAATAATGGTTTATCATCATTTATAACAACTGTATGCTTTTTTATTTTGTTTAGCTCTATATTTATTAACTCATTAATTGCCTTTTCAAAATCTTCTTTATTCATATATTTCTCACTTTTTATTACTTCGTTCTAAATCTGCTAGGGCAGAATCTACATCAATTTTAATACTATCCTTTATAGCATCTTCTTCTAACATACGTCCATCTTCAAATGCCCAATATGTCATACCAACTTTATAGTTGTAATCTTTTATATCTTGCATAGTTATTGGGAACTTTTGACACTTTCCATCACTATATAAATCCATAGAAAATGTATTTTTTGATTTATCATAGTTAATATACCAAAAATCATTTTCATAAGACTCATTTTTCATACATTCTTTTATAATACTGTTTAATTTGCCTTTGTATTTTGTTGCTAAATTTATCTCATTCAAAACTTCATCATATAGTGTCGTGTATACACCCTTTGAATTTGCAAGATTATTAGTATTTAAAGCATTTTCTAATTCTTTCATAAATGCATTTACTTCTACATTTTCGTTTCTTTTGTTGTTTTCAATATCAAGTATTCTATCCATGTTCCTCCTTATGTAATAAATAGTTTTTTATGAAAAGTTCTTTTTTATATTTACTTTTCTTTCCATATACTATCACAAATTTATACTTTTTTCAACAAATTTACAAAACAAGATAGAATAATCTACCTTGCTTTGTTATTGTCTTTTTTATTCTTTTCCTGATCTTTTTCAAATTGTGCTTTTTCTCGTTCTATTTGCTCGTGTAACTGATGTCGCTTAATTTTTTCTACTCTTTGAAGTATATTATTACAATGTCTTATTTCTTCTGCAATAGGTGTAATTTGTTTAGAAATTTCTATAATCTCGTTTTCTATTGCTTGTTTTTCTTCATTTGTTTTTGCTCTTTTATGTTTTTTCCAAAGATTCTCCATTTTACTTTTTAAAGGATTTACTCTTTCATACGCAGCTTTTTCAAAATCTAATAATTCTTGCTCTGTATTTATATTGTTTTTTGCCAGAAATCTTGCTTGATTAGAATACTCGTCCATTTTCTTAATCTCTGCTATTAGTTCTGGTGTTATTTTCGTTATATTCGATTTTAAAGTACTTTCTGTACTGATGTCAAATAGTTTCTCATATTGATATATAAGATAGCCAATAGAGCCTTTGTTTTGATAATGTTTTTCTTTTTGTTTATTATAATTTTCAAGAGTTCTAGTAATTAGTACCATAGGATTAGAAGAATAAGGGTATAATGGTTGTGTTTCTAATATTCTCTTGTATATATTTTCTTTTGAATATTTGTTACCAAATTGCCTTTTAATTCTCGTGTTTCTTTTGTATGGATCACGCCTTATAGATAGAATATTATTTTTGTCTGTAACTATATAATCTAAATCTTGAAGTACTTTTATAAATTCATTATAATCTTTTGCATTTTCTATTGCATAGTCAATAGAATCTTTCATTAGTTCCTTATATAATCTGCTTGTAGCATATTTATTATATTTTTCTTCTTGTGATAATACATTTAATCCATATTCTTCACAAAGTCTATCTGATGTTTTTCTCATTATTGCATAATCTTTTTTAGTGTTACAGAATTTCTTGCCATCCAAAAAGGAAACAGAATTTAGCACAAAATGGTTATGCAAATTATCTGTGTTCAAGTGCGTTGTAACTACTACTTGAAATTTATCTCCCCACAATTCTTCAGCAAGTTTCATACCAATTTCGTGTGCTTGCTCTGGTGTTATTTCTCCTTTTACAAAAGATTGTACTGCGTGAAAGCATTGTATTCCATCTGTTTTGAAAAATTGCTTTTTTACATTTATCATTTCTTGGTATGATGTATCAGGCATACAATTTATACCTGATACATATAATTTTTCTTCTGTTTTTTCTCCGATTTACTGCATAGTTTATTGTTATGTCTAATCTGTCTTTTACTTTCCATATTTTTGTTACTGCCATATTTTATTACCACCCACTAACATTTTTATTTCTTGTTGGTATAAGATAAACTTCTTCTAATGCTAATATAAAGTTTTGTATTTGATTATATAAGGTTGCATACTTATTTTCATTTACATAGCCTTTATACTGATTATAAACTCTTGACATTTGATTTAAGTTTGTTGCCATACCACGAAGCTGTGATAATATTTCATAAAATTTTTCATCTGGTTTTTCTTTTAGCTGATAGTCTAAAATTATTTTTCTAAAGAACTCTGATTTATTTAATCCAGACTTTTTTACTTTCTCATTTAATATTCTATTTTCTTCTTCATTCAAAAAGATATTTATTTTTATATTTCTATTTCTTATAATTTATCATCTCACTTTCTATTTTTTATATTAGGGTTTGGGACTTGTCCCATTCTTACCTGTATTTGTGGCGTGAGTACAAATACGTTGCTTGCTAAATCAATATTTTTAGGTTGTACTCACACTTTACATTTGCTGATTATTCTTGATTTACTAAAAATCAGTTATAAATTAGGATAAATTTTTATACATAAATTAACTCATTATATATAATTTCTTCTGCTTGTACTTTAATAGAATTCATTGCTGCTACCCAAGCTAATTGATTTTTTGCTTTTAATTCTTCTGTAATATTTTCTTTTTTTACTAGCTCGTTTATCATAAAATCTAATCTTTCTTGTGCTGTTTCTTGTATTTTTTTTAGGTGATTATTAAGCATTCCCTTTGTAAACATTATCATATATTCTGCTTTTTTATTTGTTTTTAGATAATTTAATCTTGCTCTACCATACTTATTTAATTTATGAGTTAATTATACATAATCCTCAGTGAATTTACAATAGAATTGGCATATTATATATAAAATTTTTTTAAATACTTGCTATTTTAAGAAAAACAATATATAATACTTTTAGTTTAAATCTTTTGTTATTATTTCTAATAATAATTTCCACATTTAATTTTTAAGTAATAGGAGTGTGATTTTTATTGAATTTAGATTTTTTTACTAATCTTGTAAATGATGTTAAATCTCATAGTTTTACTTCACAATTTATTGATGAATTAACCAAGTATTTGAATAATATTAAAGGAAATATTGCTGAAACCCATATGATGCCCAGAAATGATATAGAAAAGTATCGAAAAGAAGATAATTTATATATCGTAGTTGAAAAAGGCTTAAATAGTGCATACTTACAAGATGTAAATACTGATATGATTTTTGAAGAAACTTTATTTTCTGATGATTTATTTGATTTGCTACATAATGATGTAGTTGTTCGATTTAAAGATAGTCAATACATTTATGAAAATGAGATAACTAATAAATGGATAGATAGTTTTATTTCGACAGATGAGCATAATCAGCTACTTACAGAACTTATGTATGAACCTAATTTTTCTGAAATTGATTTTGAAAGTACTAAATTTAATATAACTTCTTGTAATGATAATTATACAATCTTAAGTTATGGCGAAAATAATAAAGATACATTAAAAGTACCCAATAAACTAATTGATTATTGGGCTGATAATAATTCTATTTTGTACTATGATAAAGAAGAGAAGCTTTTTCATAAAGTTTAATCATTATTCATTTAATAACAATTTTTCATAATTGTTGCCTGTTTCATAGTCTATTTCGATTCCGTGGTTGTACATTATAAATATATATATTAAAATAAACTCCATTTTTTCTTTCTTCGACTGACATGGCTTCCATATGAACACCGCTTGCTAGTTTATTTTTTCCTTCAAAAATTGGTGTTACTCTATATAAGACATGATAATTATCTTTTTCATTATTTTTTATATATTCAGCAATGTCATTTTCCCATTTTATCATTGCTTGGTTTAAATATGCTGTACCTGTTATTAAATTTTCTTTTCTATTATTTTCAGCTGATAATTGCCAAGCAATTAAATGACAACGGTTATATAATTGTCTAGTATTGATTATATATGGATATTCGTTTTGAACCCATCCAGTAGGTTTATAGCTAATTTTTCCTCTTTTTTCATTTTCTTGTGGCATTATTTCTCTACAAACATTTACATACGCAACACCACATCTTCCATATTCATCAAATTTACTATAATTTTCAAATGGTTGGGTAGTAAACTCTTTTTCTTCAAATTCAGGAATATTATTATTTAATTCAATGTAAGCACTGCCAACATATGGTGGGATATTATTTAAGCTAATAATATCTTTATCGTTATTATTAATTACATTTCCGTCTATTATATTTGTAATATTATCAATACTGTCGTTAATATTTATAGTCGTGTTAGTTTTATTAGATGTGTTAGTAGTATTATTGTAAATTTCGTTATCATTTTTATTATTAAATATTGCTAATATTATACAAAGTACCACTATTACAGCTAATATAATATATTTCTTTTTCATATATGAACTTATTGGATTTTTATCTTTATTCATAGCAAA
The DNA here is from genome assembly GCA_947642455.1 of uncultured Clostridiaceae bacterium. Taxonomy (GTDB): domain Bacteria; phylum Bacillota; class Clostridia; order TANB77; family CAG-508; genus UMGS1663. The sequence continues at coordinate 16,679 of CANRSN010000008.1, read as the reverse complement.
TTCCTTGTAAATTTATTTTTTATAAACTCTACTTATTACTCTCTTTATGCTAATTATACTATTAATTGGTAAGTATTGTCTTGAATTATAGGGAGGATCAATATACAAAATATCTCCTTCTATCTTATTTATCAATTGATTTGCATCTTCTTTATAACATTCGTTATCACACAAATTATTTATAACATTTAATCGAATCATTTCAAATTTTTTATAGGCTCTATTATCCCATTCTTTTAAATATGCTCCATATGTTCCTGTAATATTAGATACAAAAGGAACTCCTTCAATTAATGATGCTATTAGATAATAGTACTCTCTTTTATTAATTAAATTTTTTTCCTTCCAAATTTCTATAGTATTTCTTATATAATCAATTCTTTTTGCATTTTCTGTTGTTAAATACATTCTATCACATTTTTCATTTGGTGAATAATTTTCATAAGTAAAATATTTATAATTAGCATTTTTAACATTTTCATTTTCCAGATATTCAAATACATTATCAATGTTTAACTTTTCTTTTAAAGTTTTAAATTCTGGTAAATTATTATTTTGTATTGTTGCCTTTTGAAGTATATACGAAAAATACAACATATCGTTTGAAATTATTTTATATCTATTTTTAGAAAATCTAGCTACAGAAGATGTTCCAGAAAAAATATCACAAAATACTTTTTCATTACCATCACAATTTTCTATTATTACTTGATTTATATTATTTAATAAATTAGTTTTATTTCCTATATATCTCATTTTTTCTCCTTTGCATCCAAAAACATCCTTATTGTATTACAACTTTTATTTTTTTCAATATATCTTGACATCTTTCTTTATTTTTTTCTAGTCCTTAAAAAAATTTGTTATTTTAATATTTATACTATTAAACAAATACAATGCAACTCGATTTTGCTGTACTGAATCCATTTCCATAATTTTGCTTGATACAAAAATTGTATAAGGATAGTTTGCAAAGTTGACAGTAGTCGTTCTGTATTCAATATTAATTTCTTTTAACAATTTATCAAAGCGTTCATACATTTCTTTTTTATCATATTCTAAATTAGTATGACTATAATTATCACACATACATATTGCTAATCTTAATTTATTTTCTAAATCCATATCTTTTATCATATCTATTACATAATTTAATTTTTCATCATTCATAATTTTCTATTCCTTTCAATTTTAAATTTTTATTAGTTTTTGGGGCATGGGGTGCAAATCCCATATTGAAATTTGTGCGGGAGTACAAATTCATTGCTTGCTGGCTGGGACAGTAATTTGCATTTGGCGTATAGACAAATGCAGTACTTGCTAGGGCAAGAATTTTTAAATTTTAATAAACTGCATTTTTTCTTGTGTTTTTTTTGAGTTAATTTTCTGTAAAATTTTTAATCTATCTTATGCAATTTCTAATGGACTTCTTGGTATTAATGTTAAGTAATCTATTATATTTTCGTTTTCAATATAAGGACAATTTATAATTCCACTAGAATAAAAATTTTGTTTTAGTAGTTCATTATATATCGTTAAAGTTGCATTATCATACTCGTTATTTGCAATTTTATTATTAGAAAATACAAAATAATCTTCTTGCAATTTTTCTAATTCTTGTTTAGTAATTGCCTCTTTATAAATAAAACCCACCTCATTGTTTTGTAGTATTTCATATAAATATTCAATATAATCTTTACTACTTTTGGATATAAATTCTTCTGTAAATTTTATATTTGTTATCTCAATATTGTAGTTTTTATCCCTTTTAATTTCGATTGTGTCTATCAATCTTTTAATCAATTCTTTTTTAGATTTTCTATTTAAGCTATCAAAAACAAATGCAAACCCTAACTTGTTTTTTAAGATAACTTCATTATCTTCGAGATTGCAATCCAATTTTTTTAATAGTTCTATTGTGTATTCTTTAAAATCATTATTTGGATCAATTTGTTGCTTTTTCTTATTTAAGTTTTCAATTTCTCTCTTGATAATATCATTTTTATTATTAATAGTTTCAACATTAAAGTAGAACTTAAATATAAATCTACTAACTTTTTCTCTTGCATTTTTAGTTTTTCAATGGCTTTTTCTATATCTTTAATATCTTTTGTTTTAGTTGAATTACATACTATAATTTCATTGTCCATATCATACATATATCTTGTTAATTCGTTTAAAACTCGTCCTAGTTTTGCTTCTATTTTATTGCAATTATAATGAAATCCTTTCGATTTACAATTAGGACTATTGCAAGTTACATGATAATATACTTTTTGATTTGGCTTTCCACTATTCTTGAATGAGTTTGTAGATGACATTATTTTGCCACAATTAGGACATTTTACAATGCCAGTAAATAAATGAATATGCTCTCCATAATTAGGATGTTTGTTCTTTTCTAATCTTTTTCTTGTAATATTCCATGTATTTTTACCAATTATTGGCTCACAATAATTCTCTACATATAGGATATCTTGTGCTTTTCTTTTTGTTTTTCCATAAGCAAAAGTTCCTATATAAATTGAATTTGTTAGTATTTTATATACCTTATCACTATTCCATTTTCCTTGTCTTAAATATGCTTTTTCTTCATTTAAAGTATTAGAAATACCTCTTATTGTAGTGCCATTTTTATATAATTCAAATATTCTTTTAACTACTTGTGCTTCAATCGGCTCTATTTCTAAATGCCCTGTTTCACTATTTCTAGTATAGCCATAAGGTGCTTTGGCTGGGTGTACCTTTTCTAATGCCATTTCTTCCATTGCTCTTTTTGTTCTTGCTCCAATTTCTTTTCTTTCTCGTTGTCCAAACACTAAATTCATTCCAAATATCATTTCACCATTGGCAGTAGATACATCATAAGGCTCTAATATTAGTTCTATTTTGACATTATGTTCTTCACAATAGTTTAAAAGCCAAAAGCTATCATAGTTATTTCTTGTTAATCTGTCTACTTTAATAGCAACAATTTTTTCAATCTTATGTGATTTAATATCTTTTAAAAGTCTTTGCATTTCTGGTCGCATTAGGTCTTTTCCAGAATGTCCTGCATCGTTATATACATCTACTATATCGTAACTGTTTTTCTCACAATATTCTTTTATCATTCGTAACTGTGAATCAATAGAATATCCCTTATCTCTTTGCTCATCTGTTGACACTCTTACATAAATTCCACATCTCATAAAATATTACCTCCTACTATTCCTGTGAATTTTTTAGGGTTTTGTATGGTAACTTTCTAAAAAACTTTAAAAAAACTTTACCCTCTCATATGTTTGCTCAGAAAATTATGTTTTTGCACCCACTAGTTTAGAAAAAAATTATAATTTTTTCATTTTCTTACATGTTTCTTAACTAAAACGCACTTTTGCAAGCTAAATCTTTAATTTCACAAGAATTTGTTTAATTTCTTTTATGTTATACTTTTGTTTATGTTCTTTAATGTAAAAATTTTTGTTAGCAATTTCATTTACTTTATATTCAAGTATGGTAAGAGTAAATGGATATGTAATTAGATATTCAGTTGATTCAATAAATTGTAAATTAGTAGCCTTTAAATGCTTAACTTTGCCATTTTTAATAGTAAAATCATAATCTTTAATAATTTCTAATATTTCAGCATTCGGCTCTAATTCTTGTAATATTTCAAATTCAAGCATAAAAAATATTCTCCTTTCCAAAAAGAGAATATTTTCTAGTTTATATACAAAAAACAACCTACAAACTTTATAGTTCGCAAGCTGTTATAAAATGGTGCCCTAACTAGACACGTTTGCGAAATAATTAGGACAAAAAAGCATCTATTTTCAACTCTTAATTATAGTTATATCAATAGTTTGCAAACATTATATCTGCAAATTTGTTTTTTGACTATATTTAATGTAACATAAAATAATAAAAATTACAATGGCTAAATCAAAAATTTTTCTCTATTTATTTTTGCTTTATAAAATTATTTAAACTGCCCTACGAATTGTAATTTATCTTTCTAATCTCATATATAAAATCGGATAAGGATTTCCTTGTTCATCTAATTCTGTTCTTTTATAAATTTTAAATCCCATACATTCATAAAATCCTTTTGCATAAGGATTTTGCTCATTTACTGCTAGTTCATTAACATTATAATTTTCTATACCATAGTTTAACAACTGTTTTCCTAGTCCTTTTCTTCTTTCACTATTTTTAATAAATAACATTTCTAGTTTTGTATCTTCTATTCCCATAAAAGCAATAGGCTGATGGCTTTCATTTTCTATAATCACTAAATGTGATACTCCAGAAATAGCTTGTGGTACATATTCCTTTATATTTTTAATTTCTTCATTAGATAGAAATAAATGTGTTGCTTTTACTGAATCTTCCCATACTTCTAATAATTGACTTACTAGCATTTCTGTTCTTTCTTGTATTTCAATTATTCTCATATCTATCCCCTCATATATTGTAATTTCTTGTTACATAACATATTGTATTATCAAGCCTACTAATCCACAAACTATTAGTGCAATAACTTCGCCTTTCAAACTTTCCTTTATGTGAAACCAATAATTATGATATTCTTTTTTCATATCTTCTGTTCCCTTAAATACAAACTTTGGATTTTGGCAAAACCAACAAATATCAATCACAAGTGCATCATATATATTTACAATAGTCCATATTAGAAAGCCATATCCAAATCCCTCTATAAATGTTGTATAACCATTTATATATCTTAATATTAAACTTATAATAATGACAATAAATATTGATGCAATACTTTTTACAAAAAGTTTATTTTTTGTCGTTGGAATTTTATCTTTGTATTCTGGAATAGACTTTACTCTTTCTTGTATTTTAGGTGGATAATTATATAATGTTGCTATCGGATTTCTTGACATTATATATACCATAACTGTAAATAAAAAACATAATACTATACTTTCTACTACTATTATCATATTTGTTAATCTCCTTTAATAATTGTAATTTCTCGCACTAATTGATTAGTGTATCTTCTATCTTTTTTATATTGCTAATAATTTGTTCGTGATGACCATAGTATATTTTTGATATATTATGGCTTAATATTTTATTCCAACTATTATTTATCTTTTCATCATTAAATGTTATTGCAGATTTTAAATCGTATAAATCTCCTACAAAAGCACTACCATTATCTAAAATTAGAGAAATACTATCTTCACTATGTCCTGGTGTATATATTATTTCTCCATCTATCCCTAAATCATTTAAAAACTCTCTACTTTGTTCACAAGATATAATTACAGGCTCTGTATTTATAGGCTTAAACTGAATATTTCTATCTTTTTGCAAAATTGTGTCTGAACTATGAATATAATCTTTTTGAACATCTACTAATAATAGTTTTGTTCCCATATCAATTATATCTTGTGCTATTCCTATGTGGTCTGGGTGGTAATGTGTAATTAAAAGATAATCAATTTTTTCAATATTTAATTCTTTAATTTTTCTATAAAAGGCTTGTAATGTTCCTGACCAATCTGTATCTACTAACAAACTACCATTTTTACCTTTTATATAATAACAATTTGTATTTCCATATTTTAATAATTGTATCATTTCCGTTCCTTTCAAATTGTAATTTATATAACTTCTTTTCTATGATTCAAGTGTATTCCTATATGTCCTATTCCTAATATAATTGTTGCCATAATTAAGAATATATTTTTACCATATATACCTAGCAAGAAAAATGCAAATACTGGTAGTGTAGCACCTGCAACTGGTATTCCTAATAAACTACTATACATATCTTTCATTGTTTTATTGCTTTTAAAATATCTAATCCAATATATTTCATATAAAATCATAATAATAAAGGCAATTAACAATATAATAGACCAATTTGTAATCTTATTTATATTAAGATCACTAAATATCAAAGATAAACAAGTTACTAGCATTTCCCCAATTCTTTCAAATAGTAGTAATACTTTATTTTCATTTTTAACATACTTTTCATACTCTTTTGGCTTATTTTTACTCCATATAATATTTGGTATCATTAACATCAATAAAAATACTAAACCTATATACGAAAATCCAAAGTTAATATTCATTATTTTATCTCACTTTCAACTTGTAATTTCTCGAGATGATTATACCATAAAAAACAGATAATTTCAAAAATTATCTGCTCTATATTAATATTATCTTAATAGTCCAATACTTCCTGTTAATTTATTTACTTGTTTCTTTGTGCCATATATTGCAATCCCAAAATAATTTATACTACTAGAATCTATTTTACTTATTTTATCAATATATTCATCATAAGTTTTGCAAGACTGTGCTACATCAGAAAAATCTGCAACTATCACATCTTTATATTCTTCTTTATACAAAATATCTCTTAAATTATTCAAAAACTCTTTATTTCCTTTTAATATTGGTATCGGTATTTCAATAATTCCTAAATGTTCATTTTCATTTTTATCTACTACATCTTTTCCAACTACATTTGGATAATGACTTCCTAATGTATTTCCTAATATTGCAGTTGTATTAGCAATTATTCCAAGTGGTAAGTTTTCATCAACTACCATAACACATTTTCTTTCTTCATTCATTTTTGTTAGTCCTTTCTTCAAATATAATTTGATACTGTTTAGGTGTAATTCCAATAGTTTCCTTAAATAAATTTGTAAAATGACTTTGATCCGAAAAACCACATTGTATAGATATATCTAATATTGAATTGTTTTCTTGTAACTGTTTTTTAGCTTGATTTATTCTATATAACTCTAGGTATTTATAGGGTGTTATTCCTTTTTCTTTCGTAAATAATCTTATTAAATGATATTTGCTAATAGCTCCAACTTTTGCTAATTTATCTAATGTTATATTACTTGTATAATTATTTTCTATATATTCGCAAACTTCTTTTGTTTTTAACATTATATTTTCATCAATAGTTTTGAAATCAGAATAGTTTTCTAGCAATTCTTTTAAAATCATATAAAACAATTCTTCTTTTTCTAATGTTTTTATATTAGACACTATTAGATTACTTAAAATTTCAATTTCTTTAAATAGACTGTCATCACATATTACATTTTTGTTAAAAATAGCAATATTTTTTGATTTAAAAATTTCATTTACTATATTATTCATTATTTTTTTTGAAATATGAATTGCACTATAATCTAATCTATCTTCATCTATACCTACACATTCGTGATAATCATTTGGATTTATAAGTAATATATTATTCTTTTGAATATTATAACTATTTGAATTACAAATAAATTTTCTATTTCCTTCTCTTATAATACCAATTACATAATAATCGTGAAAGTGTTTCGTAAATGGCTGATGAATACCATTAAAAGTAATAGTTTCTATTTTTAGTTCTTCGTCATATACAATTTTTCGTTCTTCTTTTATCATATAATCCCTCACAGTTCTATATAACAATATCATTTTTTTTCAAATATTTCTTGTAAAAAATTGCTTAAAATAAGATTAGTTATATTTCAAACTAATCTATAAAATAAATTGTCGAGATAATTATAGCATAAAAGTAAGTAATTTTTAAAACTTTAATTACTTACTTTTATTTCAATTAATTATTAGGTATATATGGTTCTGTTTTATTTTCACTACTTGTTATCTTATCCGATTCTACTTCTTTAGTAACATATCCATTTACTGTATTTTCTGTCATCATTATTTTTTCTTCTACTATATTGTTTTCTGTTTCCTTATTTTTATCTGTTATTTTTCTACCACTTTCATCAACATAGACAATTTTATATCCATCATAATTCTCTTTAATATACTCTAAAAATTCTTTTATTTTATCTTCGCCAATATAAAATCCTTTACCAGTATCAAGAATATTTGTTATCATATATCCTTTGTCTGTTAATGATACACTTATATTTTTATATCCTAATAATGGAATATCTACACTTATGCTTATACTTTGACTAAATCTTTCTGATGTATATTTTCCTGTATCATTATCACTATATATATTTTCTAAATTTAGATTACTAAATAACTTTTCCCAGATAATATCATTGTCTACATCATAGAACTCTACATTTATATTTTCTTGTGTCTCTTTATCCCAGTAGTTATAATATATCGTTCCAAACGAAGTATTTTCTTTTAGATTTAAAACTTCCATAAATTCGCCTAGTGTCTTTGGTCTATAATATGAATTTACATATACATAATAATCTGTATTTCCTTCAAATTTAATAGCAATAGCACACTTTTCATCTATACTCTTTATCGAATATAATTCTCCATTTTTACTATAAGTAGTTTCGGTATATGCGTCATATCCTGTTAAAGTTGCGTTTCCAATATTTTTTAGTATCTTGTCTTTTGAAATTTTTGTTATTCTGCTTGAATATTTATTGTTATTATATTCAACCTCATAAAATTGCTGACTAATAGACATTTCATTCCATTTTGGTACTATTGTAGTATCTGTGTTAGTTGTCTTATCAGTTTTTACCTCCTTAATAATCCATCCATCCTTTTTTGAAATAGCAACATCTGGCTTTGATGTAAATATACCACTTTTATAAAATCCTATAACTGCAATAAGCATTACGCAAATTGGAGCAAGAATATATTTAAATTTTAGATTTTTCATAATATTCACCTTTATTTTGGATTTAACTCGATTTTTTTCTTCTATTAAATATTTGTCATCAATATCTCCAATGGCTTTTAATAAATCTCTATTATTCATACAAACCACCTTCTTTCAAATAATCTTTAAGCCCTTTTCTAATCCTTAATAGTATTGTTTTAGTATTACTTTCGCTTATCCTATTGTTAGAAGAAATTTCTTTAATCGAATATAAATACCAATACCTTTCTAAAAAAATTTTTCTTTTATCTTGCGATAATTCTGATAAAAAGTTATTAAGTGCTTTTACTAATTCATTATAGTCTAATTCTTTTTCTACATTGTTGTTTGAAGAAATACACTCGTTTAATTCTTCAAGAGCAATTTCTAATGTATAATCTCTTTTTTTAGCTTTTTTTCTTTCATATTGATTTATAGCCAAGTTTCTTGCAATTTTACCTATATATACTTTTAATATATTAGGTCTTTGTGGAGGAATACTATTCCATGTTTTCAAGTATGTATCATTGACACATTCTTTAGATTCTTCTTTATTTTGCAATATATTAAACGAAATTGTATTACAATACTTACCATATTTTTTATCTGTTTCAGATATTGCTTTTTCTTGTCTATTCCAATATAACTTTATTATTTCTTCATCTTCCATATTTTCCCCCTTTCTATCTATAAAGACAGAAATTATTTTCATTGGTTACACACTTTTTTAAATTTTTTTAGAAAAATTGAGCAAGATTTTTCACTTGCTCATGTCTATAGTGTTTTTATTATTTTTAATCTTCTCTACAGATTGTAATTTTTTAGTTAAATTTTAATCTTTTATCTTCTTTAAATTGTTTTCTACTTGGATTTCCCTCTACTCTATAAATCTTCTTATTTTTCACATCATATATCACAGACCAAATTGTATCTGCATTTGTTTTTCTATCATATTGACACATAAATCCATATTTTCCAGATAAAATATCTTTTACTAATTCGATAGAAAAATTATTGTTGTTTTCTTTTAATGAATTATATGCAACCGAATATCTTTCTTCTGCTTTCCAATTATCTACATCATAATTGTTATATTTTTTCATTTTTTCAGTATTAAACTCATTAGCAATAGCAACAAAATTCCCATCTTCATTAGGTTTTATTACTTCTATATTGTTACAATTACATTCAACAACTAATATTTCTCCAGTATTGTCTGCTATTGTTAAAGTTTGCTGAGATGCAATAGGTAAAATTTTCAAACATTTTATTACTTCATTAGTTGTTTTACATTTTTCTAGTAAATACCTTACTAGCATACCTGCATTAAATCCTGCTTTTCTTATCTTTGGATAGACAAATGTTAAACCTATTGCTAATCCATATTCGTTTACTCCATCTTCCATTTGAACAAATGCTGTTGTATTTCCATTAAAAGCAAAAGCATTATCTAAATTGTATAGGCAATTCATATATAATTTTTCTAATTCTACTAAAAAATCGCTATTTCTACCCAAAATTATATTATCATTATTTTTAAATGCCATACAAGTACAATGATTTTCAAATTCAAAACAATACATACTTAATAAAAAAGTATATAAATTTTCAAAAGAATCTTCTTGCCCATCAGCTATTCCTTTTATTTCTTCTAAAATTTCTGGATAATATTTTTTATAAATTGGTAGGCATTGGTTAGCAAACTTTTTTCTTTCCTCTGTAATAACAAAAGTGTGTTTATTGCTTATAATAGTATTATTTTTATATAATAATTCTCCCCATTTATAACCTGCATTATAATGAGTTCCTTTAAATCTTCCATGATACATTTTTAATTTTCTCTCCTTCAAATTTTCTTGTAAGCACTTACTAATTTAAGTTTAGAAAATTAAAAAATTTTTGTCAATACTCTTGTTTACTATAATAATTTCTTTTTTCAAAAGTTATAGATTAGTTATAAAGCTAACCTATAACTTGTAATTTGTAATGATTCTATAAAGATTTAATATATTCTATTAAAGGTTTTATTCTTTCTTTACTAGATATATCATAGGATTTTTTAATAGAATTTTGCATACCTATATCTTCTTTACTTTTATTGCTCTTTTTTTCTAACATTATAGAAGCCATTTTCATCATAGTTTTATCTAAAAATCCCATTTTTTCATAATTCAAACCTGCTGGAATATAAAAATGTTTAACAATTTTTAGTTCTTCTTCTGTTAAGTTGCTATTCCATACTTCCATTATAGAATTAGTTTCTTTTGGAGTTGCCCCAGTTGCAAATATAATAAGTTTTTTACCTAAATTTAATTTTTTGATTTTATTTAATCCATCAATTCTTCCTGCATGTATTCTACTGCCAAATATCACTAGATCGTAACTACTAAAATTTATTTTTTGAATATGAGATATTTTTTCAATATCACATTTTAATTCTTCAGTAATCCAATTGGCATATTTTTCTGTAAATCCTGTTTTTGATTTATATATTAAAAGTATTCTCATATAATCTCTCTCTTTCAAATTGTGATTTTAACTACAAAGTTTGTATTAGCCAATAAGCAATAAATGGACTTGCATACATTACTAAATAAACTATTGTTATCCATGGTTGATATTCAATATAAAATCTTCTAAATGTTAATGATAATGGGTGTTTTATAAGTACCCATCCAACTAAATCAATTATTATTGCAGATGTTCCCCATAAGATAGAAGTTGCTATTACATTTGATAAAATAACTGTATCTAATCCTTTAAAATATAGATAAGCAAATATTGGTAAAATAATCAAATTGTATAATGGATGCCATGGTTTTGTTTTATTATATGCTTCTCCTAATCCTTTACCTTTTCCTCCACTTTCTTTCATTGATTTCATGTGTAATACTTTAATATTAAACACGGTGTGAATAAAACCTATCCATGTTATAACTACATATCCTATAAAAAAATATAATAATGAAAGTCCTATTTTCTCCATTTTTTATTCCTCCAATCATTTCTGTAATTTGTTTCTATCTATTTTTTAAATAATTTAATATTTTAGTTGTTAATGGTTTAAATATTAAATACATTACATATCCAATGATGCCACCTATCACATTAGTTATCAAATCAGTTATATCTGCTGACCTAACTCCATTTATTAAAGGTTGTAATAATTCTATACCTAAACTTAATAGAAAAGTATAAAAAACAATTTTTAATAGTTTCACATTTTCTTTTTTTATGAAAGGTACTAAAAATCCAAAAGGAATTGTCATTATAATATTTAATCCCACTTGCTTAACAAAATCGCCTCTACTATTTAGAATGTCAATAAAAGGGACTAAATTTATTGGAGTATATGGGTGATTAAATATAAATGGCAAAGATGTTATTATTGGCATTAAAGTAAAATATAATACAAAAGATAAATATATATACATTGTAGTATTTACAACCAGTACATCTCTACCTTTTTCTTTCCATTTCTTATAAAATTTCCAAAAATATATTATTATTAAAAATATAAAATCCACTAACTCTTTCATATTGTTTTCTCCTCGACAACTTACTATTTGTCTTTATAATTATAACATATTTTTTATATTTATGTTATGCACTAAATTGTTATAAATCGTTTTATCTAAATACATATTTTTCTTTATAAAATCTTTTTCAATTATTTTCAAAAATCTTTCAATCTCAATTTTTATCTCTCTATCTGTCATAGTATTAGTAAAAAAATGCAGTCCATTTGTAGGCATAGGTTCAATGAAATGCTTTTTAGTGGTATTATAAAAGTATCTTTTATCTTTACATATCCATAAGTCAAAAATTATATCTTTTCCTTTTATAATAATTTGTATATATCCTATAATTTGATTGTACTTCCAAATAGATTGTGGCAAATTAAATCTTTTTAACCATCTTTCATAATCTCCTAGTTCATCATTAAGTTCTAAAAAATGTTTTATATTATATTCATTGGAAATTTTCCATTTTTTATAAAATTTTTCTTCACTCATAGAATAAACAGGAATTTCAAATATCACTTTTGGCTCCATTATCATTTCTCCTAACACGAAAATTCAATTCAATTATAATATAAAGTATTGACTTTTACAATAGCTAGGTAGCCAAATAGTTTTATATATCAAAACAAGATAGAATAATCTACCTTGCTTTGTTTTTGTCTTTTCTATTCTTCTCTTGTTCTTTATCAAATTGCACTTTTTCTTGTTTTATTTGCTCATGCAATTGATATTGTTTAATTTTATCTACTCTTTGTTTTATATTATTACAATGTTTTATTTCTTCTGTAATTGGAGTAATCTGTTTTGAAAGCTCTACAATTTCATTTTCTATTACTTGTTTTTCTTCATCTGTTTTTGCTCTTTTATACTTTTTCCAAAGATTTTCTCTTTTACTTTTCAATGGATTAATTCTTTCATAAGCAGATTTTTCAAAATCTAGTAATTCTTGCTCTGTCTTTATATTATATTTTGTTAAAAATCTTGCTTGATTAGAATACTCATCCATTTTCTTAATCTCTGCTATTAGTTCTGGTGTCATTTTTGTTATATTCGATTTTAAAGCTCTTTCTGTACTGATACCGAATAATTTCTCATATTGATATATAAGATAGGCAATAGAGCCTTTATTTTTGTAATGTCTTTCTCTTTGTTTATTATAATTTTCATAAGTTCTAGTAATTAGTACCATAGGATTAGATGAGTAAGGGAATATGGGCTGTATTTCTAGTATTCTCTTGTATATATTTTCTTTTGAGTATTTATTTCCAAACTGTCTTTCAATTCTTGTGTTTCTTTTGTATGGATCACGCCTTATAGATAAAGTTCCGTTTTTGTCTGTAATTACATATCCTAAATCTTGTAGTATTTTTATAAACTCATTATAATCTTTTGCATTTTCTATTGCATAATCAATAGAATCTTTCATAAGTTCTTTATATAAACTGCTAGTAGCATACTTATTATATTTTTCTTCTTGTGATAATACATTTAATCCATATTCTTCACAAAGTCTATCTGATGTTTTTCTCATTATTGCATAATCTTTTTTAGTGTTACAGAATTTCTTGCCATCCAAAAAGGAAACAGAATTTAGCACAAAATGGTTATGCAAATTATCTGTGTTCAAGTGCGTTGTAACTACTACTTGAAATTTATCTCCCCACAATTCTTCAGCAAGTTTCATACCAATTTCGTGTGCTTGCTCTGGTGTTATTTCTCCTTTTACAAAAGATTGTACTGCGTGAAAGCATTGTATTCCATCTGTTTTGAAAAATTGCTTTTTTACATTTATCATTTCTTGGTATGATGTATCAGGCATACAATTTATACCTGATACATATAATTTTTCTTCTGTTTTTTCTCCGATTTACTGCATAGTTTATTGTTATGTCTAATCTGTCTTTTACTTTCCATATTTTTGTTACTGCCATATTTTATTACCACCCACTAACATTTTTATTTCTTGTTGGTATAAGATAAACTTCTTCTAATGCTAATATAAAGTTTTGTATTTGATTATATAAGGTTGCATACTTATTTTCATTTACATAGCCTTTATACTGATTATAAACTCTTGACATTTGATTTAAGTTTGTTGCCATACCACGAAGCTGTGATAATATTTCATAAAATTTTTCATCTGGTTTTTCTTTTAGCTGATAGTCTAAAATTATTTTTCTAAAGAACTCTGATTTATTTAATCCAGACTTTTTTACTTTCTCATTTAATATTCTATTTTCTTCTTCATTCAAAAAGATATTTATTTTTATATTTCTATTTCTTATAATTTATCATCTCACTTTCTATTTTTTATATTAGGGTTTGGGACTTGTCCCATTCTTACCTGTATTTGTGGCGTGAGTACAAATACGTTGCTTGCTAAATCAATATTTTTAGGTTGTACTCACACTTTACATTTGCTGATTATTCTTGATTTACTAAAAATCAGTTATAAATTAGGATAAATTTTTATACATAAATTAACTCATTATATATAATTTCTTCTGCAATACTCTTAATAGAATTCATTGCTGATACCCAAGCTAATTGATTTTTTGCTTTTAATTCTTCCATAATATTCTCTTTTTTTACTAACTCATTTATCATAAAATCTAATCTTTTTTGAGCCGTTTCTTGCATTTCTTTTAAATGATTATTAAGAGTTCCTTTTGTAAACATTATCATATATTCTGCTTTTTTGTTTGTTTTTAGATAGTTTAATCTTGCTCTACCATATTTGTTTAGTGTTATTTTTTCTTTTTCTAATACTAGATTTGGCATAAAATAATCGCCTTGTTTTGTGAATTCAATTCCATATTTATTTTCTTTTATTTCTTTATTTTCCATTTGTTTTTACCTCCATAATTTCATTCTTTAACTAACTTTTTCTCTTTCTTTTACACGAATTTCGCCTATAATATGGTTATCTTTTTGAATAGGAAAGCTCTTGTCATTAGCAATTAGCTCTACTAATTTGAATAGTCTTTCTCCATTTTCATTTGTTTCTTTTATTCTATAATATTTCTTTTGGTAACCCTTTTTAGGTGCGTCTGGTCTATCTAATTCATAGTATGAAACTTCATAATAATCGCTTAATCTTTCCATATATTCTTGTAGGTCTTTCTTATCCATTTGAACTGTTGTTGTAATTGTAGACTCTTCTTTTCCTATTGTGCAAGGAGATGTAAAATCAAACATTCCATAGTCTAAAATTTTGCTAATCTGTTCAATAAAGCTACTTCTAAATTTTATATTTACTAATTCATAAATGCCTTTTTCGTTTTTATCAATCGTAACATTTTCTATAAATTTTGAAATAAATTCTTGCTTTTCTTCTTTGTTTTTATTGCTCCACTGAAGCATTAACATATCATAAAATTGATTAGAACGAATTAGTTTTTCTTTTTCTACATCTCTATCAGCCATTACTTGCTGTGGGGAAAAGGTTTGCTTATTTAAGTCTATTGCTTGTATTCTCTTTTCTTCTAATAGGTTTAGTTTTTCTTCAATTACTCTATAATCTTCGGAAAAATCGTTTACTTCTACAATTCCTTTTATATATGCTTCTTTAATTCTGTTCTTTTGATTTTTCAAATTTGCAATTTCTTTATCTAGTTTTGCTGTATCTCGTTCTTTTTTATCTGCTAAAACAGGGAAGAAGTATTGCTTTACTGTCATATCATATTCTATTAAATTCATAATTAAATCCATTGTTACATTTTCAATTAAATCTTCTCTTAAATATAGCTTGCAATCTGTGCAATGATAATACATATATTTTTTCTTTTTTCCACCTGCTCCTTTGCAAGTCATTAGCTTTCCACACTTTGGACAAATTAGTTTTTGCATAAAGATATATACTCTATCTCTACAAAATGCTCTTTGATTTTTCTCTTTTTGGGCTTGTACTTCATCAAACATAGCTCGTGAAATTATTGGTTCTACAACATCTCTATAAATAACTGGCTCTTTTCCTTGTTCTTTGCCAACTCTTTTAAACCTTTCATAATCTCCCATATAGATTTTGTTGTTTATCATTTTTTCTATGGTAGAATCTTTCCATTTTGCTTTTGTAAGTGTTGGTACTCGTTCTTCATTTAGAATATTTGCTATTGTTTGATAGCTTTTTCCCTCTAAATACATATTAAATATTCTAATTACTAAATCTTTTGTAGCTTCATCAATTATCATTTTCTTGCCTTCTCTTTTGTAACCTAAAGGACATCTATTAGGAATATGCCCAGATTTTATTGCTCCTGTTAATCCGAACTTTGTTCTTTCTGATACTATTTCAATTTCTAATTGTGATAATACTGTTAGCATACGCACGAAGAATCGTCCATTAGCAGTCGAGGTATTTACATCATCTCTATCACACACCAAATAGTAATTATGCTTTTCTAGGTCTGATATTAAAACCTCTAAATCTCTTACAGACCTTGTTACTCTATCTAACTTATATGCTACGATAAAGTTGATTTTTCCTGCTCTCATATCAGTTAGCATTTGCTGAAAAGCTGGTCTGTGTT
>CANRSN010000007.1 GCA_947642455.1 uncultured Clostridiaceae bacterium | reverse complement strand
CATTCCTCAAATTCTAGTTCTTGCTTAATTATCTTAACCATAAAAATAATCCTCCTTTCTGTTGGAAGATTTTTTTCACAAACAAAAAAATCAACCATTTTACTGATTGATTTTCATATCTATCTGTTCTATAAAAAGTTCGAACAGATACGTCGTTGGAGCGTTTTAGGAGGTTATTTGCGAAAAAAACGCTTATTTCTCATAGTGTTCCTCCCACATTTTGCTCAAAAAAATAATTGACTCATCAACTGTTAAAATTAGTATAGCATAAAATAAAAAAACTAGCAACTGCTTTTATAATAGATAAGCCAAGGAACTCCTTGGCTTATTTTTTGTAGTGCTTAATCTAACCATTTATTTTCAAGATAATAGAATCCAACAACTAATCCAATGATTAGCAAAATCCACAGAATCCAAAATATTACAATTTCGGCTCCCGTTTCCAAATTTTCTATTGTCTCTGCAATGGTTTGATTTTTGTAAAATTTCGTATTATTAATAGTGTTTTCTTTCAATGAAGTAAAAAGTGTTCCTTGAAAGTCTGTTTCTGTACCATAGTAAACATTTCTTTTATGATAGCCTGTATTGACAATTTCAAGTTGATGACTTGGCGGAAATGGAATTTTTTCATAAGCAAACTCAACATCAAGAAATGAAATTTGGGTTGCTTTCTTGCTTTCTGTTCTCATGGTATCCCAAGTCCAGTAGTATTCTGTTTCTGTCTTTGTATGAGTTTTACCTTTTGAATCAGTGTAAGTCTTCGTAACTGTTCGAGAATGTCTCCTATATTCCTGTTCTTCCTTTTTGATATAGGAATATTGTCCTGAAACTTCTGAATATGAAACTGGGTCAAGCGTTTTTAATTCTCCATATACAAACGAATAACCAACGTTAGTTTTCATTCCATACTCAAACAATTCTTTGTCATCATCAATTTGAACTGCCGTATCATATACTTGATAATCTTCAAGCAAGCTTTGCCGTATCTTTTCACTAATAGCAAATCCTACTATAAGCATAAAAGCGACAATTACGACACTAGCTATAACCTCCCTTTTCTTTATTTCCATATTTCTACCTCATTATCTTTCAATCAAAAAGATTGGTTGGTGCATCTTCAGAAACATCGTAAGAAAGTCTCTCAAATTCCACTCTTTCATAACCTGTTATGGAAAGGAAGAATTTACGAAGCGGATGCCGTGTGTATGTGTTATAGCGACTTACTGTTGTGTTATATGCAGTTCGTACATCACGAATGTTGTTTTCTGTCATAGATGATTCTTTCATAAACTCTTTGTAGTTGTCTTGGCTTTTTAAGTCTGGATACTTCTCCACTACAAGATCAATTATCCCATTGATTTCATTTACATTCGCATCTGTAAGGCTTCCGTCTTGTTCTTTACGAGCATTTACAACATTCAAAAGTGTTTCTGCTTCATGCTTATCATAAGCTTTAATAGCATCCGCAAGAGTTGGATATAAATCTGCTCTTCGTTTTTCTGCAACTTTGATATTTGACTTCGCTTCCTTTACTTTTTCCTCGTAAGCAATAGCATTCCCTGCTACAGAGTTAATTCCTACAATGACGGCAAGAATGACTGCTACAATGGCTACAATAATAATTACTACAGTTTTGTTAAATTTCATAATGATTTCCTCCTGTTAAAGATAATTAATAATTAATGCATTAGTTACAACAATATTCAGTTTTCAAGTTACCATTAACAAAATTTTACTAGTTTTCACCTCCTAAAATTATTTAAGTAAAGTTTATAAGCACCACATATTTCAAAAATAAAAATGCTTTTAATTTTATTATAATATATTTTACATAAAATGTCAAATTAACACCTCTTTGCAATTTGAGAAATTACAGCTAAAATCTTATACTTGAATAAATACTATATATTATTTCAAATATAAGATTTCTTTTGTCTTTTTCATTCATTTCCATTACCTTTGCTAATATAAAGACATCCATATTATCTTTATAAGAAATCATTGCGTTTTTATTATAGTTTTGATCAAAAATACACAGGAAATTCTTTAATATATCGACTAACTTCTCTTTATCAATTTTTAATTGTATCAAACCACTTTGTATAACAATTATACTTAATTTTAAATTATCTTCTATACTTAAACTTTCAAAATATTTTACTAAAACTTTTACATCTTCACTATTATTTTTTAATATCATTTTCATCTATCCTTTCATTATTCTATAAAGGGCTTGGGATTTAATCCCAAATTTCGAATTTTGACTAGGGAGGACAAATTCAGTGCTTGCTGGGACAAGATTTTTTCTAAATCTCATCTTTCTAATTCATTTTTTGAATGTATTTTTTCATGAAATTCTATTTTTTTAGTTTGTTTATTATATTTAAAATATGCTTGTACTTTATTTTTATCAATTAACTTTATTGTAGTTTTATCATATAAATATAATTCAATTTCATCAAAATTAAATGTGCTTTTTAAATATGAAAGTACTTTAAACTGTTCTATTGTTTCTACTTGATTTTTGTTTATATTTTCTTTATTAAGATGTTTCATAATTTGCTTCCTCCTTGCTATTTTTGTTTGTATTTCTTGGTATTAATGTTAAATTATCTATCATGTTTCCATTTTCAATATGTGGGCAATTTATAACTCCATCTGTATAAAAATGCTCTTGTAATAGTTCTACATATTTTTCTATTTCTTCTTTTGAATATTCTCCAATTTTTTCATCTGAAAATACAAAATAGTCCTCTTTTAATTTTTCTAATTCTGTGCTATCAATTGCTTCTTTATAGATAAATCCAATGTTATTATTTTTTAAGATTTCATATAAATATTTTATATATTCTTTGCTACTTTTGGAGATAAACTCTTCTGTAAATTTAACATTTGTAATTTCAATATCATAATTTTTGTTTCTTCTTATTTCTATGCAATCAATTAATTTTTTTATTAATTCTTGTTTTGTTTTTCTTTTTAGACTATTAAAAATAAATGTAAATGCAATTTTATTATTAGATATAACTTCGCCATTTTCTACATTACAATCTAACTTTTTTAATAATTCTATTGTGTATTCTTTAAAATCATTATTTGGATCAATTTGCTGTTTCTTCTTATTCAAGTTTTCAATTTCTTTTTTAATTACATCATTTTTATGGTTAATTGTTTCTACATTTAAGGTAGAACTCAAGTATAAATCTACTAACTTTTTTTCTTGCATTTTTAGTTTTTCAATGGCTTTTTCTATATTTTTAATGTCTTTTGTTTTAGTTGAATTACATACTATAATTTCACTATCCATCTCATACATATATCTTGTTAATTCATTTAAAACTCTAACTAATTTTTGTTCTATTTTATCTGAACTATAATGTATTCCTTTTGATTTACAATTAGGATTTTTGCAAGTTAAATGATAATATACTTTTTCTTTTGGTGTTCCACTATATTTAAAAGAGTTTGTAGAAGATAGTATTTTACCACAATTAGGACATCTTACAATTCCAGTAAATAAGTGGATATGTTCTCCATAATTTGAATGTTTATTTCTTTCTAATACTTTTCTTGTGATATTCCATGTTTCAATATCTATAATTGGTTCACAGTAATTTTCAACTCTTAAAATATCTTGTGGTTTTCTACAATATTTACCATATTCAAATATACCAATATAAATAGAATTAGTAAGTATCTTATAAATTCTATCACTTGTCCATTTTCCTGTTTTTAAATAAGCATCACTACCTTTCATAACTGTTGCAATTCCTCTACTTGAATTACCTTGCTTACATAGTTCAAATATTTCTTTAACTACTTGTGCTTCAATAGGCTCTACTTCTAAATGACCTGTTTCTACATTTCTAATATATCCATAAGGTGCTTTAGCTGGGTATACTTTTTCTAATGCCATTTCTTCCATTGCTCTTTTTGTTCTTGCTCCAATTTCTTTTCTTTCTCTTTGTCCAAATACTAAATTCATACCAAAAATCATTTCACCATTAGCAGTAGATACATCATAAGGCTCTAATATTAACTCAATTTTAACATCGTGTTCTTCACAATAGTTAAGTAGCCAAAAACCATCATAGTTATTTCTAGTTAATCTATCTACTTTGATAGCAACTATTATTTCAATTTTGTGTGATTTAATATCCTTTAGTAATCTTTGCATTTCTGGTCGCATTAAATCTTTTCCAGAATGTCCTGCATCATTGTATACATCTACAATATCGTAATCGTTCTTTTCACAATATTCTTTTATCATTCGTAACTGTGAATCAATAGAGTACCCATTATCTCTTTGATCATCTGTTGATACTCTTACATAAACTCCACATCTCATAAAATATTCCCTCCTATATCTCCTGTGAATTTTTTAAGGTTTTGTTAATCAAATTTTTAAAAAATTTTAAAATATAATATTAACTTTTTAATTCTATGAGAATTTGCTTAATTTCTTTTAAGTTATATTTTTGCTTATGTTCTTTAATGTAAAAGTTCTTATTAGCTATTTCATTTACTTTATATTCAAGTATAGTAAGAGTAGTAGGATATGTAATCAAATATTCAGTTGGCTTAATAAATTGTAAATTAGTAGCCTTTAAATGCTTAATTTTGCCATTTTTAACTTTATACTCATAGCTTTTAATAATTTCTAGTATTTCATCATTTGGCTTTAGTTCTTGTATTACTTCAAACTCAAACATAAAAAATGCCCTCCTTTCTTCGATAAGAGAACATTTTGATATTTTTATGAAGTTCAATTCATCTTTTCTAAAAATGAAAAAAACTTACGAAGCCCTTTAAAGTTCGTAAGTTGCTATAAATTGGAGCGGGTAGAGGGAATCGAACCCTCGCTATCAGGTCGGAAGCATGACATTCTACCACTAAATTATACCCGCAAATTTTCTTATAAAATAGAAGATGAAAAGTAACTATAAAAATATTATAACTTAAACTGTATTACATTTCAACAGTTTAGCAATATATTTTAATATAATTCATTCAGTTATTGCTATGAAAAAAAGTTGTTTTCATAGGAGTAAGGAATAATTACTAAATATATAAATTTATAGTTTTTAGTATTGACCTTTAATTTAGCTTTTTATATAATGTCTATGTAAGGAGTTATAAAAATGGAAACCACAAATCTATCAAAAATAAAAAGAGATAAAATGATAAATACAATAAATGAGATAAAGAAAAACATTTCTGACGAACACATTTTAAATAATTTGTCAATAATTGAGAATGAATTAACCAAAAAGAAATATGGGTTAATATGGGAAGAACACATAGAACGAGTTGACAAGGAATTAGAAACTCAAATACCTGTTTTTGAAGAAGTAAAGGAAAAAGAAATTGTGAATAACTCTAATGAGAAATTCAATTTTTTATTAGAGGGAGACAATTTGCACAGTTTATATTTATTAGAAAAAACTCATAAAGGAAAAATAAAAATTATTTATATAGATCCACCATATAATCGTGGAAGTAATGACTTTATATATGATGATAACATTATAGGAAAAGAAGATTCCTATAAACATAGTAAATGGTTATCTTTTATGAATAGGAGATTAATAATAGCAGAAAAATTGCTTGACCCAAAAGGAAGTGCAATTTTTATAAGTATTGATGAAAACGAATGTCATAATTTGAAACTTTTATGTGATAGCATTTTTGGAGAAAATAATTATGTAGGAGATTTTATTAGAAAAACGAAATCTTCAACTAATGATGCAGATGTATTCTTTAATCAACAACATGAAAACTGCCTAGTGTACAAAAAAGGAGATTTTAAATTTAATGGTGTTGAAAAATCGTTAGAAGGTTATAAAAATCCAGATAATGACCCAAATGGAGATTGGAAAAGTAGTGACCCATCAGCAAAAAGTGGAGGAGCATCAACGTATTTTGAAATAAGAAATCCAATTACAGGACAGGTCGATTTACCACCAAAGGGAAGATATTGGGCATTTAGTAAAAATACTTTGGAACAGTATATCAAAATAGGAAAAATAAAATTTAAAAACAAAATAAAACCAAATGAGAGAGGTTTTATCTTCAAATCTTATGCAAAACAATTAAAAAACAATATGAAACCTATAGATAGCCTAATTTTCACAGATAACATATATATGAATCAAGTTGCAACAAAAGAAATTAATAACTTAAATCTCACATTCGATTATCCGAAGCCAGTAGAGTTTATAAAAAAGATAATAGAATCGTCAACTAAGGAAAATGATATTATATTAGATTTTTTTGCAGGTACAGGAACAACTGGTCAAGCAGCAGAAGAAATTAGTAACAAAACAAAAATAAATTTTATACTTTGTACTAATAATGAACAAGAAATTTGTGAAAAGGTAACATATGAAAGAATAAGGAAAACTAATAGTAAATCAAATTTAAAGTACTATAGATGTACATATATACCAAGAATAAATAATGAAAAAGAAAATCTAAATAATAATTTACTTTCAAATATTAAAAATCTTATTCAATTAGAAAATGGTATTGAAATAGATAATGTTAAAATAAAAATTTATTTAACTGAAGAAGAATTAGATGAATTTAGCATTAATCAAAAAGAATTAGATGTATGTAATAAAGTATATATTTCATCAGACATATTACTTACATCAGAGCAAGAAAAAATTTTTGAAGACAATAATATAAAAGTATATATAATACCAGAATATTATTTTGAAGATGAGATTATGGAGGTAATGTAATGCAAGGAATAAAATTAAAAGAATTTCAAATAAATACAGTAAATAAAATATTAGATGCAACTTCTGTAGGAAAAAAAAAAGAAGTTTTACTACAAGCACCAACAGGTAGTGGAAAAACAATTATATTGTTATCTTATATAGAAGAATATTTAAAGGAAAATAATAAAACAATATTTTTATGGCTTACTCCAGGAAAAGGAGATTTAGAAGAACAAAGTAGAAAGAAGATGATAAAACTTTTACCACATCATAATACCAAAAATATTCAAGAGGTATTATTACAAGGGGTAAATGCTAAAGATACAGCATTTATAAATTGGGAAACTATTACTAAAAAAGGAAATAATGCATTAAAAGAAGCGGAAAGAAAAAATTTATATGAGCGAATTCATGAAGCACACAATAATGGTTATAAATTTATTATTATAGTTGATGAAGAGCACTTAAATAAAACAATTAAAGCAGAATCAATTATTGAATATATTAATCCAGAATATATTATTAGAGTTAGTGCAACAACAAAAACTAATAAAGAGGCTGAATTTATTAAAATAGATGAAATAGATGTAATAAATAGTGGACTAATTACAAGAGCTCTATATATAAATGAAAATGTATCTAATGAAACAGTACTTTCTAATGAACATGAGTACTTGCTTGATTTAGCAATAAATAAAAGAAAAGCTATTAAAGAAGAATATATGAAACAGGAAATACAAGTAAATCCTCTAATTATAATTCAGGTACCTAGTAAATCAGAAGATTTAATAAAACAAATAGAAAAAATACTTGAAGAAAGAAACTATTCTTATGACAGGCAGAATTTAGCAATATGGTTGTCAGAGAGAAAAGAAAACATTGTAGATATTGAAAATAATGAGTCTGATCAAGCAATTCTTATTATGAAGCAAGCAATATCAACAGGTTGGGATTGCCCTAGAGCAAAAATTCTTGTAAAACTTCGTGATAATATGAGTGAGGATTTTGAAACACAAACTATAGGAAGAATTAGAAGAATGCCACAGGCGCATCATTATGGCAATGTATTATTAGATAATTGCTATTTATACACATTTGACGAAAAATATAAGCAATCTGTAAAACAAGAATTGGGTTCTAATGCCTATGATACAAAAGTAGTATTTTTAAAAAATGAATATAAAGATTTTACATTAAAAAAATTATCTTTTGATAATAGCTTTGATGGTTTTGATGAAAGGCAAACATTTAATATACTTCATGAATATTACATAGACAAATATAAACTTACAGGAAATAGAAAAAATAATAAAGTAATACTAGAATCTAATGGTTATATCTTTAAAGATACAATTAGTAATTATATTGTTCAAGATAAAATAGTTAAAATTGATTCGAATGAACTAGAAAATGCTAATAGAATTAAAATACAATCAGAAGTTAGTACAAACAAAAATGGTTTTGAATTAAGACATTCTATTAATGTTATATCTTCAAGAATAGGTATGAGATATGATAGAACTAGATTAATGTTGGAAAGAATGTTTTTTAAAGGAAAATTATTTACTAGAAAGTTTGTAGATTTATCATTAGTAGAATTTTATGCTTTTGTTATAAATAATGAAGAAATTTTAAAACATGATTTTCAAGAAGCTGTATCACAAAAAGCAAGACAAATAAAAATGAGATTTGACGAATTAAAGGAAATAGATTGGAAGATACCAGAGATGGACTATATTAAATATGATCCAAAGATGAAAGATACAATTATTTATGAAAAGAGTATTTATATGAATTATCCAAACAGTACAATTAAATCTAAAAGTGAAAGGATGTTTGAATTTTTCTGTGAGAACAGTGATAGTATTAAATGGTTTTATAAAAATGGAGAGTCTTCAAGTAATTATTTTTCAATTGTGTATATTGATGCAGTAAATCATAAATGGCATTTTTATCCTGATTTTATTATTTGTGACAGAAATAATAAAATATGGATTATAGAGACCAAAGGGGGAGAAAATACTAGTGGAGAAACTAAAAATATTGATATTAAAGTTGAAAATAAATTTGAAGCATTAAAACAATATGCAAGTAAATATGGCGTTAACTGGGGATTTGTAAGGGATTATGACAAAAATGAATCTTTATATCTATGTAATACAGAATATACAGAAAATATGGAAAATGATAATTGGATTTTATTAAAAGATATGTTTTAATAATTAAAAGCTGCCAGTAAAAAAGAGTATAATTTGTTACAATTCACAGTTTGAAATAAGAATCCAATAGGCAATATAATATTTATTTTGTCGAAGTTTTTTACCGGCTTCGTGGGTAGCTCTGAGTCATGTCCACTGTGGAAGCTTCCCTACGCAAAACTTCTAAAAATAAATATTATATTGCCTAAATAGATAATTAATATCTATGAATTATAACAAATTGTACTCTTTTTACGAAAAGCTATAAAAAGGCTTGCATTTCTTTAGAAATGTGATATAATAAGAAAGCTAAATATTATGCGAATTGTGAAAGGATGAAAGAAATGAGTATAAAAGTAGAAAAAACAGACAAAAACAATGAAGTAAAATTAAGTTTTACAATAGAGGCAGAAAAATTCGAAGAAGCAATACAAAAAGTATATGCAAAAAGTGCAAAATACTTTAACATTCCAGGATTCAGAAGAGGAAAGGCGCCATATAAAATAGTAGAAAGGCAATATGGAGCACAAGTATTTTATGAAGATGCTTTCAATGAAGTAGTGCCAGAAATATACGAAAAAGAGATAAAAGATGCTAAACTAGAAGTAGTAAGCAGACCTGAAATTGATATAACACAAATGGAAAAAGGAAAAGACCTTATATTCACAGCAGTAGTACAAACAAAACCAGAAGTAAAACTTGGAAAATATAAAGGTATAGAAATAAAAAAATTTGAGTATACTGTAAAAGATGCAGACATAGACCATGAAATAGGTCATATGGCAGAAAAAAATGCAAGACTTGTAAATATAGAAGATAGAGCAGTAGAAAAAGATGACACAACTGTTATAGACTTTGAAGGTTTTGTAGATGGAGAAGCCTTTGAAGGAGGAAAAGCAGAAAACCATGAATTAGTAATAGGAAGCAATACATTTATACCAGGGTTTGAAGATCAAATAATAGGAATGAAATTAGAAGAAGAAAAAGATATAAAAGTAACATTCCCAGAAGAATACTTTTCAAAAGAGCTAGCAGGAAAAGAAGCAACATTTAAAGTAAAACTACATGAAATAAAGAAAAAAGAATTACCAGAAATAGATGATGAATTTGCTAAAGACGTTAGTGAATTTGATACATTAAAAGAATTAAAAGCAAGCATAAAAGAAAAATTAGAAGAAGAAAATAAAACAAAAGCTAAATATGAAACTGAAGAAGAAGCAATAAAAGTAGTATGTGAAAATACACAAATAGAAATACCAACAGGAATGGTAGAAACAGAAATAGATAATATGGTAAGAGATATAGAGCAAAGATTGAATTATCAAGGATTAGGAATAAAACAATATTTACAAATGCTAAATAAAACAGAAGCTGACATGAGAGAAGAATTTAAAGAGCAAGCAGAGAAAAATGCAAAAACTAAATTAGTATTAGAAGAAATTATAAAATCAGAAAAAATAGAAGCAACTGAAGAATTAGTAAAAGAAAAATTAGAAGAAATGGCTAAAAGCTATGGAAAAGATATAGAAGAGCTTGAAAAAAATGAAAACTTAAAAAAATACATAGAAGAAGGAATAAAAACAGAAAATGCAATAAAATTCATAGTAGATAATGCCAAAATAAAATAAACAAGTCGAAAGTTAGAGGGGAACAAATATTTAATAAAATATATGTAATTGCCACTAACTTTTTGAAATTATAAAAATTAATGTTAATACTAAGAAAAACTTAGTAAAAGCATAAACAAAGGGAGGAAAAAGAATGGAAAAAAATAGTTTAGTACCATATGTTATTGAACAAACTTCAAAAGGAGAAAGGTCATATGACATTTTCTCAAGATTATTAAAAGACAGAATAATATTTCTAGGGGAGGATGTAAATGCTACATCTGCAGGGTTAGTAGTAGCACAATTATTATTTCTAGAATCAGAAGATCCAGACAAAGAGATATTTCTATATATAAATAGTCCAGGAGGTTCAATTACAGATGGAATGGCAATAGTAGACACAATGAATTATATAAAATGTCCAGTTGCAACATATTGTGTAGGTATGGCAGCAAGCATGGGGGCAGTGTTACTATGCTCAGGAGAAAAAGGAAAAAGGTTTGCAACACCTAATGCAGAAATACTAATACATCAACCATTAATAGCAGGAGGAGGAATTTCAGGTCAAACAACAGAAATAAAAATACATGCAGATCATATGGTAAAAACTAGAGAAAAACTAAATAAATTACTAAGTGAAAGAACAGGTCAACCACTAGAAGTGATAGAAAAAGATACAGAAAGAGACAACTATATGACAGCACAAGAAGCTTTAAAATATGGACTAATAGATGGAATTTTAGAAAAAAGAGCATAAAATATAACATATAAAGGAGAATATAATGGCGAAAACAGATAAAAGTGTAAGATGTTCATTTTGTGGTAAATCACAAGATGCAGTAGAAAAAATAATTGCTGGACCAGGAGTGTACATTTGTGATGAATGTATAAAAGTATGTAGTAACATAATGGAAAATGAAGCATATGAAGATGAAGAGACAACATATACATTAAAAGAGCAAAGCAGGAACTTGCCAAGTCCAGCAGAAATAAAAGAAATATTAGATAGTTATGTTATAGGGCAAGATGAAGCTAAAAAGACATTAGCAGTTGCAGTATATAATCATTATAAACGTATAAATAATCCTCAAAAAGGTGATGATGATGTAGAAATACAAAAAAGTAATGTATTACTATTAGGTCCAACAGGTTGTGGAAAAACAATGTTAGCCCAAACGCTTGCCAAAATATTAAAAGTGCCATTTGCAATAGCAGATGCAACAACATTAACAGAAGCAGGATATGTTGGAGAAGATGTTGAAAATATACTTTTAAAATTAATACAAAATGCAGATTATGATATAGAAAAAGCTGAAAAGGGAATTATATATATTGATGAGATAGATAAAATAACAAGAAAATCAGAAAATCCATCAATAACTAGAGATGTAAGTGGAGAAGGTGTTCAACAAGCATTATTAAAAATAGTAGAAGGGACAGTTGCATCAGTGCCACCACAAGGAGGTAGAAAACATCCTCATCAAGAATTGTTACAAATAAATACAGAAAATATATTATTTATTTGTGGAGGGGCATTTGAAGGTCTAGATAAAATAATAGATGGACGTACAGGAAAAAAATCAATAGGATTTTCAGCTCAAATAAAAAGTAGCAAAGAAATAGATAAATACAAAATATATGAAGAATTATTGCCACAAGACTTGCTAAAATTCGGTTTGATACCAGAATTTGTAGGAAGGTTACCAATTATAGCAACATTAAAAGAACTAAATAGAGAAGCATTAATAGATATAGTTACTAAACCAAAAAATGCTTTAGTTAAACAATATAAAAAACTACTAAAATTAGATGATGTAGAACTAGAATTTGAACAAGAAGCATTAGAGACTATTGTAGATAAAGCAATAGAAAGAAAAACTGGTGCAAGAGGTCTACGTTCAATAATAGAAGATATAATGAGAGATATAATGTTTGATATACCATCTAATCCTAAAATAGAAAAATGTATTATTACAAAAGAAACAGTACTTAGTAAGCAAGAACCTAAATTAGTAATAAATGCAAATAAAGAAATAAAAAAAGTAGGAACAAAGCCACAAAGAAAAAATACAAATAAAAAAGAAGAAACAGCATAAATTTATATTTAATAAAAATTATAATAAAATAATCCTATGAAAAAGCAAAGTATGTAATTATTAGTAAGGTACATTAAATTGTATATGTAACTATTCAGGTACTTTAAAATATACAGAATAGTTACTATAAAAGAGAGATTAACATTAGCTGAAAGTTAGTCATAAATAATTGCAGAAATTTCACTTTTGAGGACTGTTTTTGAAATATAGTTATAAATACTATAAACTAGAAAATAGCGTAACCTGCGTTAAAGGGAAAGAGGTTAGAATTTGAAAATTTTAACAAATTTAGGTGGTACCACGAAAATATTATCCATTTCGTCCTATTATAGGCGAAATGGATTTTTTGAAAGTAAAAAAATAAAAGGGAAGATGAAGCCAAAAATAATTGTTACAATTTACAGTTTATAAAAAATATCTTATACAGATTAAATATCGAGTTGTGAATTGTAACTTAAATCTAATTATTTTACAACTAGCTTTAACCCTAGAAAGGAATGATAAAAAAATGAAAGAACAAATTGAGCAAATTAGCCAAAAGGCAAAAGAAGAAATTTTACATACAAATAGCATAAAAGAGTTATATGACATAAGAGTAAAATATTTAGGGAAAAAAGGAGAACTAACAGCAGTATTAAGAGGAATGGGGGCATTAACAGCAGAGGAAAGACCAATAATAGGTTCATTAGTAAATGTAGTAAGGGATGAATTAGAAAGTCTTATAAAAGAAAAAGAAGAAAAATACAAACAAGAAGAACTAGTAAAAAAATTAGAAGAAGAAAAAATAGATATAACACTTCCAGCAACAAAAATAAAAAGAGGAAGTAAACATCCAGTAAATAGAATAATAGAAGAAATAGAAGACTTGTTTGTATCAATGGGATATGATGTTGTAGATGGACCAGAACTTGAAACAGATGAATATTGTTTTGAAAGATTAAATCTTCCAAAAGGTCATCCTGCTAGAGATATGCAAGACAGCTTTTATGTGACTTCAGAATATCTATTAAGAACACAAACATCTTCAGTTCAAGCAAGAACAATGATGAAAAATGAAGAAAAATCACCAATAAGAATAATTTGCCCAGGAAAAGTATATAGAAGAGATGATGATGCAACACATTCACATCAATTTGGTCAAGTAGAAGGGTTAGTAATAGATAAAAATATTTCATTGGCAGATTTAAAGGGAACGTTAGAGGTATTTGTAAAAAAAGTATTGGGAGAAAATTCAAAACTAAGATTTAGACCAAGCTATTTTCCATTTACAGAGCCATCATATGAAGTAGATGTAAGTTGTTTTAAATGTGGAGGAAAAGGTTGTAACTTGTGCAAACAGACGGGTTGGATTGAAGTATTGGGGTCAGGAATAGTACATCCAAATGTGTTAAAAATGAATGGATATGATCCAGAAAAATATAGTGGTTTTGCATTTGGTACAGGATTAGATCGTTTAGCAATGTTTAAATATGGAATTACAGATATACGTTATTTATATACAAACGATGTTAGATTTTTAAATCAATTTGATAGAAAGGATGAAACAAAATGAAACTAAGTACAAATTTTGTAAAAGATTATATAGATATAGAAGAAGATGTGAAAAAAATTGCAGAAGATATGACAAAAGTAGGAAATGAATATGATTCTTGTGGAAAACTTATAAATGCTACAAATTTAGTAATAGGAGAAGTTAAAGAGTGTGAAATGCATCCAGACTCAGACCATTTACATGTATGTAAGGTAGATGTGGGAAATGACATTTTACAAATAGTATGTGGGGCTCCAAATGTTAGAAAAGGGTTAAAAGTAATAGTAGCCTTAGCAGGAGCAGAACTTCCAGGAGATTTTAAAATAAAAAAAGGAAATATAAGAGGAGTTGAATCTAATGGAATGTTATGTTCAATAGCAGAATTAGGTTTAGAAAGCAAATTTTTGACAAGTGCAGACAAAGATGGAATTCATGAATTACCAGAAGATGCAGTTATTGGAGAAGACCCAATCAAATTTATGCAAATGGATGATGGAGTAATAGACTTTGAACTAACTGCAAATCGTGGAGATTTATTAAGTATTTTAGGTATGGCATATGAACTTGCAGCAATATACAATAAGCCAGTAAAGGAAATTGAAACTTCATATAATCAAACTAATGAAGATATAAATAGTAATTTTAAAGTAGAAGTAAATACAGAAAACTGTTCAATATTCTTAGCAAAAAAAGTAGAAAATGTAACAATAAAAGAAAGTCCAACCTTTATAAAAAATAGATTAATTGCTTCAGGAATAAGACCAATAAATAATGTGGTAGATATAAGCAATTATGTAATGTTAGAAACAGGTCAGCCTTTACATTACTACGATGCAGACACATTAAAAGGAAAATTAGAAGTAAGAATGGCAAAAAAAGATGAAAAATTGACTACATTAGATAATATAGAAAGAACATTAGATGAAGAAGATATAGTAATTTCAGATGGAACAAAGGCTATAGGTTTAGCAGGAGTTATGGGAGGTTTAGATACAGAAATTGAAGAAAAAACAAAAAATATCATTATAGAATCTGCAATATTTGAGCCTGTTAAAATTAGACAGACATCAAAGAAAATACTTAGAAGTGAAGCAAGTATAAGGTTTGAAAAAGGTTTAGATCCAATAAGAACATATATGGCAATAGAAAGGTCATGTAATTTATTAGAAAAATACGCAGATGCTAAAATAGTAGGAGGACTTGCAAAATATGATATAACAAATAAACAAAATAAAGAAATATATATAACATATGAAAATATAAACAATATCTTAGGTATAAAAGTACCAGAAAAAGATGTATTAGATGTATTTAAAAGGCTAGGGTTTGAATATCAAGAACAACAAAATGGAGTTAGGGTATATGTGCCTACTAGAAGATTAGATGTTAATATAAAAGAAGATTTAATTGAAGAAGTTGGGCGTATTTATGGAGTAGACAATATAGAAGGGAAGCTTCCAGAACTTCCAATAAAAGCAGGAAGTTACAATAAAGTACCTAGAGAAATAAGAAATAAAATGATAGCATTAGGCTTAAACGAAACTTTATCATATATATTAGTAAATGAAAAAGAAGCCGAAAAGTTTACAACAGACAAATATGAAATAGTAAAATTATTAGACCCAATGACAGAAGAAAGAAACACATTAAGATATAGTATGATACCATCATTATTAAAAATATATGAATACAATAAATCTCGTAGTGTAAAAGATGTATCTATATTTGAAATAGGAAAAGGATTTTACAAAAAAGAAGAACAATATGGAGAGGAAACAAAATTATGTGTACTAATGTCTGGTGAATATTATTTAGGAATAAATAATAAAAAAGAAGTTGATTTCTATATTATAAAAGGTATTGCAGAGGAATTACTAAATTACTTAGGTTATGAAAACAGATATAGTTTTGTAGTGAAAGAAAATATACCAAAAGAATTTCACCCAGGGCAAACAGCACAAATAATAGTAAATGGAAAACAAGTTGGAATAATAGGAAGACTACATCCAGAAGTACAAAAAGAATCAGTTTATGTTATGGAAATCAATTTGGAAGAATTACTAGATATAAAAACAGGAAAAATGAAATTTAAAGAAATATCAAAATTTCCAAGTGTAAAAAAAGATTTAGCAGTAATAGTAGATAAAAACATAGAATCAGAAGCAATAGCCAAAATAATAAAAAAAGCAGCAGGGAATTTACTTAAAAATGCAGAAATATTTGATGTATATACAGGAGAAAATATAGGAAAAGATAAAAAAAGTATTGCATATTCTTTAGAATTTGAGGCACAAGACAAGACATTGACAGATGAAGAGATAAATGATATATTAAATAAAATAATGCAAACATTAGAAAAACAAGGAATGGAAATAAGATCAACAAAATAAATTTCTATTAATATAAAGAAGTACAATTCACAGTTTATAAAATTGTATATTTTAGTTAATATAATATTTATTTTAACGAAGTTTTTCACTGGCTTTGTAGGTAACTCTGGGTCATGTCTATTCTGGAGTTTCTCTGCGCAAAACTTCTAAAAATAAATATTATATTACCTAAATATAGGCTATGAATCGTAGCTTTATAATTAAGAGAGTTTCTAGAAAAGAGAAAGGAATAAAACTAAAAATGGGGAAATTATTTGTTATAGATGGTACTGATGGAAGTGGAAAACAAACACAATTTGAATTATTAAAAGAGAGTTTTGATAAAAATAATATAAAATATAAAGTAATGAGCTTTCCTAACTATGATTCACCAAGTTCTGCATTAGTAAAAATGTATTTATCTGGCGAATTTGGAGAAAATGCAAAAGAAATAAGCCCATATATAGCTTCAACTTTTTATGCAGTAGACAGATACGCAACATTTAAAAAGGAGTTTGAAGAATTTTACCAAAATGGAGGAATACTGTTAGCAGATAGATATACAACAGCAAATATGGTACATCAGGCAGGGAAAATAGACAATAAACAAGAAAGAGAGAAATTTTTAAATTGGTTAATAGATTTTGAATTTAATTTATATAATCTTCCAAAGCCAACAGAGGTATTTTTCTTAAACATGCCAGTAGATAAGGCACTAGAACTAATAAAAGATAGAGAAAATAAATTTTCTCACACAACACAAAAAGATATACATGAAAGAGATGAAAGCCATATGAGAGATGCTCATAATGCTGCATGTGAAGTAGCAAAAAAATATAACTGGTATCAAGTAGATTGTGTACAAAATGGAGAACTAAGAACAATAGAAGATATACATAATCAAATATATAATGAAATAATAAAACATATAAAATAGTCAAACTGTGGCTACTTGTATAAATATTAATAACACAGTATAATATAAATATTGTTTATCTCTGAATTGTTACAATATATGTATTCATTACTTAGATAGTAATTTAAAGTTCTAGGTAACTAAAACTAAAATTTCTCATATTATATGTTATAGGAGGCATATATATGGGAGATTTTATATTAAATGCAATATTATGGACAATGGCGATATATGGCGTAATTGAGCTAATAAAAACTATTTTAAACATATATTTACATACAAATTTAAAATCAGAGGGAATTTATTTAATAATAGCAGTAAAAAACCAAGAAAACAAAATAGAAGGTTTTTTGCGTTCAATATTGTTTAGAATTTTATATGGAAAAGAAGAAAATGTAAAAGACATAATAATAGCAGATTTAGACTCAACAGATGACACGAAAGAAATTTTAGAAAAATTAAGTAAAGATTACAATTGTATAAAAGTAACAAATTGGAGAGAATGTAAAGATATAATAGAAAGTGTTGAACACTAAAAGAGAAGAGGTAATCATTTGGAAATTAAAGGCGAAATAAAAGATATAATATATCAAAATGAGATAAATAGCTATACTGTAGCAGAATTTGAGACAAGTGATGGTGAGACTATAGTTGTAGGATATTTACCTTTTATTAATGTTGGAGATACATTAAAATTACAAGGTAACATAGTAACACATCAAGATTATGGAGAACAATTTAAAATAACTACATTTGAAAAACTTATGCCAGAAACACTAGGAGCGCTAGAAAGATATTTAGCAAATGGAACAATAAAGGGAG
Organism: uncultured Clostridiaceae bacterium; assembly: GCA_947642455.1. Classification (GTDB taxonomy): domain Bacteria; phylum Bacillota; class Clostridia; order TANB77; family CAG-508; genus UMGS1663. The sequence goes on along the minus strand of CANRSN010000007.1, from coordinate 62,134 downwards.
TTGGACCAGCAACAGCAAAACGAATAATAAAAGAATTTGGAGAAGAAACAATACATGTTTTAAAATTTGAGCCTAGAAAACTAGCAAACATAAAAGGAATAACTGTAGATAAAGCAATTCAAATTTCAGAAACATTTGTGGAAAACTGGGAACTATGGCAAATAGTAGGGTTTTTAGAAAAATTTAATATAGGGGTACAAAATGCAAAAAATGTATATAAAGCATTAGGAGCAAATGCAATAGAAGAAATAGAAGCAAATCCATATATATTAGTTGATGTGGCAAATAATGTAGACTTTAAGAAAATAGATAAAATGGCTATCGACTTAGGGTTACCATATAATTATGAAAAAAGAGTAAAAAGTGGAATAAAATATGCGTTAATGTGTGCTTCGTATAATGGACACTGTTGTGTATTACTAGAAAATCTAATAGAATTTTGTAAAAATCTATTAAATGTACAAGATGAAGATATACAAGACAACATAATAGAACTAAAAATTAAAGGAGAGATAATAGAAGAACAAAGAGAAAATGAAGATGGTGAATCAGTTCAAAAATGGATATATTTATCATCATTTTATCGTGCAGAAGAAAATGTAGCAGATAAAATAAAAATATTAAATAATAGTAAAAATATAAAGAAAATAGGAAATATAAGCAAAGAACTAAAAATAATAGAAAAAACATCAGAAATAGAATTATCAGACAAACAAAAAGAAGCAATAGAAAGCGTAAACGAAAATAATGTGTGTATAATAACAGGTGGACCAGGAACAGGAAAAACAACAATTATAAAAAGCATAATAGAAATATACAAAAAATATGGCAAAAAAGTAGTATTATGCGCTCCTACAGGAAGAGCAGCAAAACGTATGACACAAACTACAGGAGAAGAAGCAAAAACCCTACATAGGCTATTAGAAATAGGAAAATTTGAATCAGAACAGGGAAATTTCAATAATAAAGAATATGACATTGCCCCACTAGATGCAGATGTGGTAATAGTAGATGAAATGTCAATGGTAGACATTTTCTTAATGAATTATTTATCAAAAGCCTTATATCAAGGAACAAAACTTGTATTAGTAGGAGACATAGATCAATTACCTTCTGTGGGACCAGGCTCAGTATTAAAAGATTTAATAAATTCAGAAAAAATTGCAACAATAGTATTAAACAAAATTTTTAGACAAGCTGCAAAAAGCAAAATAATACTAAATGCACATAGAGTAAATGAAGGAGAAGCATTTTTAAATAATAGTGAAGCAGAAAATCAAAAAGAAGACTTTTTCTATATAAAAGAAATAAATCAGGAAAAAATATTGTATAACATAATATCACTAAGTAAAGAAAGATTAAAAAACTATGGAAACTATGACTTTTTCAAAAACATACAAGTATTAACACCAACAAAAAAAGGAAAATTAGGTACAAAAGAACTAAATAAAATATTACAGGAAAATTTAAATCCAAAAAGAGATTATTTAAAAGAAAAAGCATTTGGTGAAGTTATATATAGAGAAAATGACAGAGTTATGCAAATAAAGAATAACTATGATATATTCTGGGAAAAACAAACAAATTCTAATAACATAAATAATAAATACGAATCAGGTACAGGAATATTTAATGGGGAATTAGGAGTAATTGAAAAAATAGATGACTTGGAAAAAACAATAACCATAAAATTTGATGATGAAAAAATAGCATATTATCAATTTTCAGAAATAGAACAAATAGAACATGCATATGCAATAACTATACATAAAGCTCAAGGTAGTGAATTTGATGTTGCAATTATGGTAATACCACAAACCGCCCCTCAACTTCTTACCAGAAATTTACTATATACAGGAATGACCAGAGCAAAAGAATTGCTAATTATTCTAGGAAACCCAAACTTAGTACAATATATGATACAAAATGCAGATAATAAAAAAAGAAATACAGGTCTAATGTACAAAATGGGACGGAGCAAATCGGGACAAAAATGTCCCAAAAGGGACAGACCAATGTAATATTTTAGTAAAATATTTGAAAACAAAAGATTAATATTCGGATGTAAGTAAATTAACAATCTGCCTGTGTTATTAATATTTATTTTTAATGGCTTTATAGATATCATAAGATCATGTTCACTTTTATATCATCTTTAGCCAAACTTCTATAAATATTAATAATACAGTAGATAATTTAATATATTTGAATACAAGTAAAGGAAAAATTTCTGTTTTCGATGCAAGGACAATGGTGGTATGATTAAAACATTTTGAACTACTTTTAATACCACATGTAAATATAAAATAAGGAGGAAAAGATATGCCAAGAAATTCAAGAAATATATTGACAGATTTTACACATATAATGTGTCAAGGAATTGATAAAGAGTATATATATGAAAAAAATAGTGAAAAATTAATGTATATAAAGCTAATCAAAAAAAATTCAGAAAAATATAATATAAATTTAATATCTTATTGTATAATGGGAAATCATGCACACATAATAAGTTATTCAAAAGATCATTCTAACATAAGTAAATTTATGAAAGATGTAAATTGCGATTATGCTAGATTTTATAACAAGACAAGAAATAGAGTAGGTTATATATTTAGAGATAGATTTAATTCAGTAAATATAGAAACGCAGAACCAATTAAAAAGATGTATAAAATACATACATATGAATCCAGTAAAAGCACATATAGTTGAAAGAGAAGAAGATTACAAATTTTCATCATATAATGATTTTATTAATAAAACAGGAATTGTCAATAAAGAAATTTTAGGTTTAGTATTTAATTCAGAAGATAATTATTTAGAAAAATTTTATTCAATAGAAGATAATCCAAAAGGTATAAAAATAGATGTTGAAGATGATTTAGAGAATTTTATAAATGAATTTGTGAAAAATAATAATATAGACAAAGAGGATATTATAGAAAACAAGTTTTTTATAAAAAAATTATTTGAAAATTTAGAAAATAAATGGGGGGAATTTGAGATTAAAGAATTAGCCCAAATATTAGGATGTGAAAAAAAGAAACTTTATAGAAAGAAAAGAGGGTGTAATAAATAAAATGAAAATATTACAAAAATGTTACAATGATCTGTCCCTTTTGGGACAAAAATGTCCCGATTTGCTCCGTCCCATTTATCCCGAATTTATAGATGAAGAATTAATGAAATTTGATATATGCAGTAATAAGACTAATAGAAACTATAATGTAAAAAATATGAGAAACATGGAGGAAAAGTATTTTGATAATCATATTTATTTGTTTAAATATGAAGGGGTGGTTAGACAAAAAATAATAGATTACAAATTTAATGATAAGGCGTATTTGAATGAAACTTTTGTGAAAATTATGTTAAAAAATGAAAAAATGTGTAGATTTTTAGAAAGTTATGATATAATTATTCCAGTTCCAATACATAAAAAAAGAAAAAAAGTAAGAGGATATAATCAAAGTGAGATTATAGCTAAGAAGTTAGCCAAAAATTTGAAAAAATTGGAGTTTGTAAATGATTGTTTGATAAAGAAGGAAAATACTATTGAACAAAGCAGTTTGAATAAATGGCAAAGAATTGAAAATGCAAAAGGTGTATATATATTGAAAAATGAGCAAAAAATAATTAATAAGAATATTATTATTTTTGATGATATATATACAACAGGAAGTACAGTAAATGAATGTGCAAGAATGTTAAAACGAGCAAATGCAAACAAAATATTAGTTTTGACTTTAGCAAAAGATTAATATTAGTTTAAGTGATTAAATGAAAGGAAGAAGCAAATGGAAGAATTAGTAGAGAGTATATTAGATTATATTAGAGCAGATTATACAGATTATGCTATTATGATAAATGGTGAATGGGGAAGTGGAAAGACATATTTTTGGAATCATAAAATAAGGAATAAGATTGATTCCATGATGCTAAATGGAAGAAAGTATACTACTATTTATATGTCATTATATGGTATTTCAAATTTAGAGGAAATTAGTAAGAAAATATTTATAGAGACTACTCAACTAATGGATAAAAATTTGAAAAAGTTTATGGATATAAATGGGCAAAGTACTATACCAGAATATGCGAAAACAGGGCTTGATATGGCGAATTTTTTTGGTGTTACTCAAAATGGTGATAAGGTTAATTATGCTGACTTTTTTTCAACAGATGATAAGGTATTATGTTTTGATGACTTAGAGAGAGCCAATGTTGATGTTATAGATATTTTAGGGTATATTAATAATTTTGTTGAACATGATCATATTAAAACTATTATTATTTGTAATGAGAAGGAGTTATCTACAAAACTAAAAAGCAGTAATTTGGAAATGAAAACATTTATAGCAACATATTTGTTAGATAAAGAAGGAAATTTGATACAAAAAACTGACAAGCCAATGGTTGAAAGAATTAGAGATACTATTGAATATGTTTTTGATAAAGCAAATGATTATGAAAGGATAAAAGAAAAGTTAATAGGTGAGACTTTTGAATATGTGCCGGAGTTTAATTATATTATTAGTGGTCTTTTAATGAGGTATGAGAAATACCCAGATTTAATAAGGTTTTTAAGAGAAAATACAAATTTAATTATTTCAACTTTTAATAAGAGTGGAACTAGAAATTTGAGAATTTTAAAACATGCCTTAAATGACTTCAAAAAAATATTTGATATGGTAAATAAGTCTTATCCGAATACAAACCATAGGGTAATGCAAACAATGCTTATTTTTACTATTGCGGTTTCTTTTGAAATTAAAGCAGGTAAAATTACTAAGGATAAGTTTATAAATATTAATAGTAATGAAGAGTATAAAGCAATTTTGGTTTCTTCAAGAGTGTTTATGGATAATAGGCAATTTTATATTAAGGAATTTGATAATAACTATTATTATAATTTTAAAGCAGAGTATAGATTTTTTAAATTTATTGAAATTTATGTACGTACACGTATTTTCGATATGAAAGTTTTTAAAGAAAATATGGAAGTTATTATAAATACAATAGATACAGATAAATTACCTGGATATAAAAGGCTACTTACAGAAGAGTATTGGAAAATTGCAGATGATCAATTTGACAATGTTATAGAAGAAGTTATGGAAGATGTAAAAAATGGTAGAATAAAACCAATAGAAATTGTAAAATTGTTTGCATATTTTAGTTATTTTATAAGAAGAGAATTGATAAATTATGATATGAAAACTATTAAAAGTGTATTTTTAAGTGGTTTGAATTTGGCTTCTTTGAATGCTGAGTATTGTGATAATGTTGAAGAAGAACTTGACGCAATTTCAGTAGATGATGTAGGAACAGAAATGACAGAGGTTGTTAGGTATTTTACAGAGATAAATGAAAAATTAAAAGATAAAATGTATATGGAAAGAGCAGAAGATATATTTAAAAATATTCCTATGAAAATGGAAATTTTCTACGACAAGTTTGCAAAAGAATGTATGGATGTTCCAATATTTAAGTATTATGATGCTTTTCAAATGTTCCAAAGAATTTCATGTGCAAGTAATGAAGATATAGTATCTATAAAGGAAATGTTGGCAGAAAGGGTAAAGAAACATAAAAGGCAAGTTGAACCAGAAATGAATAATATTAGAAAATTAAAACAGATAACAGATGATTACATTGATGGAAAAGAAAATACTATTAGAATAGTTATGTTACAAGAATTTTCTAATGAATTGGGAAATATTTTGCAAGTATATGAGCCAAAACAGCTACCACCAGTGGTAGAAAATAATATTTATAATAATCTATAAAAAAATGTATAATTTTTTCCTCAAATGCAATAATAAGAGTAGACATAAATAATAAAAGGAGGAAAATTATGAAAGCAACAGGAGTTGTAAGAAGAATAGATGATTTAGGTAGAATTGTTATACCAAAAGAAATAAGAAAAACACTTCGAATTAAAGAAGGAGATCCGTTGGAGATTTTTACAGATAGAGAAGGTCAAGTAATTTTAAAGAAATATTCTCCAATAGGGGAATTATCAGAATTTGCAACTGAATATGCAGAAACACTTGCAAAGACAACAGGTCATATAGCTTGTATAACAGATAAAGATACAGTAATTGCAGTTTCAGGTGCTTCAAAAAAGGAATATTTAGAACAAAGTATAAGTAAAGATTTAGAAAAGATTATGGATGAAAAAGAAGCATATATTAGTAAAGAAAATAATGATGTTTCTATACCTGTAACGCAAAATGATTATAAAGAAAAAAAGAATAATTCTCAAGTTGTTTATCCAATAATTTCTGATGGTGATGTTATAGGAAGTGTAATTTTACTTTCAAAGGATGAAAATACAAAAATGTCAGAAGTGGAAAAAAAGGTAGTTCAATCTGCAGCAAGTTTTTTGGGAACTCAAATGGAATTATAATAATTATAACTAAGTATAAGTTGAAAAAGTTTTGTACAAAATTACAGAGCAATTTTAATATACAAATAATGTGTGAGTGGCATGCAATAATCTAAATTTTAGATTTATCATGTCACTTATTTTATTTTACAGGAGGACATGAAAAATAAATAAAAGGTAATCATGCCTCTTTTGATTTAGTATAGGAAAATTACGATTTTTTCCTATACTAGAAGACTTCGAAATATGTAAACTGAAAAAGAAATAATAGAAAGGATGGAATTTAGTATGAATCAATTTTCAAGAACAGAATTATTAATTGGAACAGAAAATATAGAAAAATTACATAAATCTAAAGTAGCAATTTTTGGAATAGGAGGAGTAGGCTCTTTTGTTGCAGAAGGTCTAGTAAGAGCAGGTATTGGTAATTTTTTGTTAGTAGATAATGATACTGTTTCAGAAACAAATATAAATAGACAGATTATAGCAAATTTGAATACAATAGGAAAATACAAAGTAGACTTAATGAAAGATAGAATGCTAGACATAAATAAAAATGTAAAAGTGGAAGTATCAAAAGAATTTTATCTGCCAAATAAAAATGTAAATATAGATGAAAGTTTTGATTATATAATAGATGCAATAGATACAGTCACAGCAAAAATAGGATTGATTGAACAAGCTAAAAAGTTAAATGTTCCTATAATTTCTTGTATGGGAACAGGAAATAAATTAAATCCTACTAAATTTGAAATAGAAGATATTTATAAAACTAGTGTATGCCCACTAGCAAAAGCAATGAGGAAAGAATTAAAAAAGAGAAATATTGATTCACTTAAAGTGTTATACTCTAAAGAAGAACCAGTTGTTACTAATTGTACATATAAAAATGAGGACAAAGTAAGTAATGTTAAAAAGCAGGTTCCGGCTAGTATTTCTTTTGTGCCTTCAGTGGCAGGACTGATTATTGCAGGTGAAGTCGTGAAAGATTTGTGCAATTTGTATTAAATAGTAATTTTAGTTTTAATATTTAAAAATATCAAGTTTTTGGCTATAATTATTCCACAGTATAACTGGGGGATTACTCTGAAGTTATTTAGAGTAAAGCTATCTCAATATTTTGTGTGGATGTTAAAAAAATATAACCTTAAACTTGATATTAAAGAATATAAACTTAAAAATAGTTAAGGAACATTTAGATTTTCTTTATCATAGTCTTCCTTAAAAGATAATATTTTTTTATTAATTGCAGATGATTTTATCTTTTTTAGGTAATATCCAGTAATAGATGTAAAACAAATAACTAAAAGAACAATACTCATAGCTGTAAATACAAAAGATATATTGTCTTTTATTAAACTATATAAAGTAGTGAAATTTGCTTTTATATATTCTTTAATGTTACACAAAATAATATTATCATTTTGTATATTCATTAAACTATTTGAAATCAAGACACAAACTAATGATATTAAAGATATATTAAAAATATATTTATCATTTTCAGAATTTATATCAAAGTTTTCTTTTTCCAACATAATTGAAATCTTTTTTTCATCTTCATAAAATAATGTAATAAATACAAAAAGAGTTCCTATAAATATACTTATAACATTGATTAGAGCATCATTTAAATTTTTCAAACTTTCATTGTTGTAATTTATTACTTTAAATATTACTATTAGTAGTATTAAGAAAAATGAGATTATAGTTTTATTATCAATTATATCTTGATATAACCTAGAAAAGAAGTTTGGCAATTTCCTTTTATTTGTTCCAGTTAAAGACATATTAAGATTTTCAAAGAAAAGTTCTTCTTTATTAAATCCATCATCTTTATGTATAATTACTAAAAGATTAGTATACTTTTTAAATACTATATATGCACTTTTTTCTGTAAAAACACATTTAGCATCATTTCCAAGAAAATAGATAATTAGATTAATATTTGATTTGAAAATATCATATTCTAATTTTAAATTGCACTGAGTGCTAATAGTATCAAGTATTTCTGGTCTTTCTATTAGATCTTCAAATTTTAATTCCATATTTTTACCTACAATTTCTTTTTTAATAAATAATATAAAGTTTTCTGAAGAATTTTCGCACAAGGAAAATTCTTGTCATCATTAATAGGAATTACTAAATAGTTATTTCCTTTTGGCTTAACAGTAAAGTCCTGCCCATCTTCTATTACAGTAATACCTTTTAATATTTTATCATAATTTTCAGTATTTTGTTCTGCTAATTTTATACCAATGTTAGCTATTGGATTTTTGGCTATACTTTTATTTTTCTTAGCAGTTACTTTTATACTATCTACAGTGTCGCTAGAATAGTAATTCCAACTTTCAATTGCAGCACTGTCTAAATCTTCACGAGGATTATGCAATTGTGTTTTGTCTGCTAACTTAAAATTTGCTACATTATGAAATTCAACAGATTTAACAAAACTTTCTCTAAAATAGGTTTGCATTTGTGATATATCATAATCTATGTTTACTTTTTCTAAAGTAAGTATATTCTTATCTTCAGCTAAATATTTATGTAATATAGTTTGCATTCTTATTACAGTTAAATTTGGGCTTAACTCCTGAGGAGCATATTTCCTATTTTGTATATAAATCTGCCCTTCAGAGCAATTTATGAAAAAATATGTCCTATCATCATTGGCAGAGTTTTCTGGTATTGGTATTTGTAATTTTGAAGTACCTTCGAATTTTATTAATGAAATATTATAAGATTGACTTAAATTTCCAACTAGTATGTTATTTTCATGTATGCAATTTGCAATTGCAAATTGACCAATTCTATCAGTTTCAATTCCAGAATTATTTAGTTTTGATAATGTTTTTTTTATATCTAACCCTCTTAAAGCTTTTTTAGTGTTTTTTGCATTAATGTGTTCAATTATTTGATATTTTATAAATCTCATTTTCTCCTCCATATATTATTTGCCTAATTATACTACATTATAGCTCTTTTTACAACATTTCCCGATAAATATTTCCTTTTTTTGACAAATATGTTACAATTTACAGCCTAAAGTGTATAATTTTACAAACTACAATATGATTACAATAATAAAACTAAAATTACATATACCCATTGTAAAAAAGAAAAAAAAGTGATAGAATAATTAGCATAAAAGAAGGGGGAATTTTATTGAATATAGTAGAACAATTAAGAGGAAATCTTAAAAACTCTAATATATACGAAGATGAAGACATGAAAAAGCACACATCATTTAAAATTGGCGGAAAAGCAGACTACTATATAAAAGTGAAAGACATAAAAGAATTGCAATGGCTAATAAAATTCACAAAAGAAAATAAAATACCATTAACAATAGTAGGAAATGGAAGTAATTTATTAGTAAAAGACAAAGGAATAAGAGGAATAACTGTAAGCATAGATTTTCAAGAAATAGAAATAGAAGAAAAAGAAAAAGAAATAACAGTAAAATTAGGAGCTGGTGTAAAATTAGGAATGCTTGCAAGAACTTTAGCAAACAAAGAAATAAAGGGGTTTGAATTTGCTTCTGGAATACCAGGAACAATAGGGGGAGCAATTAGAATGAATGCTGGAGCCTATGGAAAAGAATTCAAAGAAATAATAGAAAGTGTAACATATATAGATCAAGATGGAAACATAAGAAATCTAAACAATGATGAAATTAATTTTTCATATAGACATAGTAGATTTATAGGAACAGATGAAATAATAATATCAGGAACACTAAAACTAGAAAAAGGAAATAAGCAAGAAATACTAAACAAAATAAATTTTTATCAATCTTCAAGAAAGGAGAAGCAACCTATAGAAATGCCAAGTGCTGGTAGTACATTTAAAAGAGGAACAAACTATATAACAGCACAACTAATAGACCAAGCAGGGTTAAAAGGGTATACTATAGGAGGAGCACAAGTTTCAACAAAACACGCAGGATTTATAGTAAACATAGGAGAAGCTACTGCTAAAGATGTATTAGACTTAACAGATTATATAATAAAAGTAGTATATGAAAAGTTTGGAAAAGTATTAGAATTAGAAATAGAAGTAGTTGGAGAATAGGCAAAATGCCTATGAGAAAGGATTGATTAAAAAATGAAAGGCTTTTTTAGATGGTTTAAATCAGGAGCAAAAATGAAAAGATGGATTTTATTAATAGTAATAGGAGTTTTACTTACTTGTTATGGTATAATGCAAGTAATAACTCCACCAGAAACACTAGGATTTAAAGAATTGGCTATGGCTGTAATATCATTTGTAATTGGGCTAACCGCTTTAGTAATAGGAATAGTACTTATACAAAGGAGAACATTAGAAATATTAGTAGAAGAATCAGATACAAGAGAACAATTAAAAGAAGGAAAAGTAAAATCGTTAATATTTAATAAAAAAGTATATGATGAAGGACCAAACATTGTAGTAATAGGAGGAGGTACAGGAATAAATTCTGTACTTAGAGGTTTGAAAAATTATACCAATAATATAACAGCAATAGTAACTGTTTCAGACTATGGAAATGGAATATCAGCATCATCAAAGGAACTAGAATTATTACCATTAGAGGACATAAAGACAAGTCTAATTTCACTATCTTCAAACGAGGCAGTTATGGAAGCAATAATGAATTATAAATTTGAAACTGGAAAATTAAAATCACTATCATTTGGAGACATATATTTTTCAGCAATGAAAGAATTGTGTGGAGACTTTACAACATCAATAGAACAAGCAAAAAATGTTTTAAATATATCAGGAAAAGTTTTACCAGTTACATTAGAAGCAATAGATATATGTGCAGAGTTAGATGATGGAACAGTAATACAAAGTAAAGACAAAATACCTAGTGTGGTAGAAAGCAAAATTAGCAAAATAAACAGAATATTTATAAATCCTTCAAACTGTATGCCAGCGCCAGGAGTATTAGAAGCAATACAAAATGCAGATGCAATTATAATAGGACCTGGAAGTCTATATACAAATGTAATACCAAACTTACTTGTAAAAGGTGTAGCCAAAGCAATAAAAGAAAATAAAGGATTTAAAATATATGTAAGCAATATTATGACAGAGCCAGGGCAAACAGATAACTACTCTTTATCAGACCATATAAAAGCAATAATAGAGCATGCAGGAAAAGGAATTGTAGACTATTGTATATATGACACAGGAGAAATAGTTCCAGAATTTATTAGAAAATACAATAAAGATGGTAGGGACTTAGTAGACCAAGATGTGTCAAAGGCAAAAGAGTTAGGAGTAAGGCTAATACAAAGAAATTTATCATATATAGATGGTGAATATATACGTCATAATCCAGAAGCAATAGCTCTTTCAGTAATAGAGCTTGTTTGTGAAGAAATGAAGTTTAGAGATATGCAAAATGATGCACAATATATAATGTTAAATTCAAGAGCAAAAGAAACTAAAAAGAAGTTAAAAGAAACTATTGGCAAAAAGTTAAAACCAAAAATAAAATTAACTTCAGATGAAAAAAAAGGTAGCAAGTTTGCAGAAAAATATAAAGATAGAATTGTTTCAATAAGAGAAAGTACTACAAATGCAACCAAAAGAAAGAATCAAAAGGAAATGGAAAAATCTAAAAAAACAACTAAAAAACCAGTAGCAAAAACTACTAATAAAACAAGCAGAAATGTTACAGTAGCAGAAAAAAATACAAAAACAAATAAGCCGAAAACATCAAAGACTACAACTCAAACAAAGAAAACAACGACTAAAACAACAAAAACAAATACAGGAAAACATGCAGCAAAAAAATAACGAAAGTGATATAGAAAGATAAAATAGGGAAGGTTGATTATTAAAAATGAAATATACAAAAGAAGATATAAAAATAGAAAATGGTTTGAATAAAGAATGGATTATTACAAATGGTTTAGGTGGTTTTGCAAGTTCAACAATAATAGGTGCTAACACTAGAAGATATCATGGTCTTCTAGTAGCACCATTTATGCCACCAGCTAGACGTCATTTAATACTTTCAAAAATAGACGAAAGTATAGAAATAGATGGCAAAAAATATAATTTATATACCAATATATGTAAAAACTATATTTCAGAAGGATACAAATATTTAGAAAGTTTTGAAAAAGATTATATACCAATATATACATATAAAGTAGAAGATGTAATAATAAAAAAATACATATGTATGGTATATGAGAAAAATGTAATAACAGTCTTGTATAAAATATGTAATAAAAATCATAAAGTAAAACTAATATTAACACCATTAATAAATTTTAGAGATTTTCATTCAGACACTAATAATCATAATTTCGAAATAGAGCAAAATATAGAAGGCACAAATGTAAAAATATGTATAGACAAAAATATGGACATGCCAATATATATGAATTTATCAGAAGGAAAATATATAAAACATGTAAACGATAGTTTTAAAAATATGTATTATATAGAAGAAGAAAAACGAGGATTTAGTGTAGAAGAAAATCATGCTATATCAGGAAGATATGAAGTAGAGATAAATGAAAATGAAGAAAAAGAAATCACATTTGTAGCAGGTTTTGAGGGAAATATACAAAATATCAATGCACAAACAGTTATAAATAATGAAATTGAAAGAATAAATAAACTAATGCAAAATTCAGAATTAGTAGAACAAGAAAATCAACAATTAGTTAAAAACTATATAATAGCAGCAGATAATTTTGTAGTATATAGACCAAACTTTAAATTACATACTATAATAGCAGGATATCCATGGTTTTTAGATTGGGGAAGAGATACATTAATATCATTTGAGGGAATATTACTAATACCAAAAAGGTTTGATATAGCAAAAGAAATTTTACTTACTTTTGTTAAAAAAGTAAAATGTGGGTTAGTTCCAAATGGATTTTCGGAATATGATGATAGACCTCTATACAATAGTGTTGATAGTAGTTTATTATTATTTGAGCAAGTTCAAAAATATATAAATTATACAAAAGATGAACAATTTATACAAAAAGAGATATATGAAACATTAAAAGAGATTATAGAAGAATATAAAGCAGGAATAGACCTAGATGATAATAATATATATTTAGATGATGATGGACTAATAGTTTCAGGAACTGCTAATACTCAAAATACTTGGATGGATGCTAAAATAGGCAATTTTGTTGTAACTCCACGAAATGGCAAAGTAGTTGAAATAAATAGTTTATGGTATAATGCATTGAAAATAATGGAAAAATTAAGTCTAAAATTTGAAACAAAAGTAAAATCCGAAAAATATAGAAAATTAGCCGTTTCTTGTCAAAAGTCATTTATAGAAAAATTTTATAATAAGAGACGAAAATGTTTATATGATGTGTTAGGAGACGACAAAGTAAGACCAAATCAACTTTTTGCACTTTCTCTTACATATCCAATAATAGATCCAGCTTCAGAAAAAACAAAAGATATGGCAAAAGAAATTTTAAATACAGTTACTAAAAAATTGTTAAATAATTATGGTTTGAAAACTTTGGCAAAAGGAGAAGAAAACTATATAGAAATATATGAAGGGGATGTATTTAAAAGAGATATGAGCTATCATCAAGGAATCACTTGGCCTTGGCTTTTGGGCTTATATTATGATGCATTTAAAAAAATAATAGATACTGAGAAAAAAGTAAAAGAAAAGAAATTATTACAAATTGACTATGACAAATTTATTGAGAAAGTAAAACAAACTTTTATTAAAGAATTTGAAAAAGGGAAAACAGTTGGAGGGATATCAGAATTATATGATTCAAAATCACCATATGAATCTAAGGGTGCATTTACACAGGCTTGGAGTGTAGCAGAAGTGTTTAGAATAATATGGTCTAATTAAGAAGAAAATATAGTATTAAAACAAGATATGTATGGAACAAATATAGGGGGATAAAAATGCGTATTTTAGGAGTAGACCCAGGGTTTGCAATAACAGGTTATAGTATAATTGATTATATAGGAAATAAATTTAATTTAATAACATCAGGGGCAGTGCTTACAAAGGCAGGAGAATCATTTCCTTTAAGATTGTTGAAATTAAATAACGACTTAGAAGAAATTATAGATGAATATAAGCCAGATGCAATATCTGTAGAAGAGTTGTTTTTTAATAATAATGCTAAAACAGCTATAAATGTAGCACAAGCAAGAGGGGTTATTTTGGTTGTAGGCTGTAGAAAAAATATTCCAACATATGAATATACACCACTTCAAATAAAACAAGCAGTTGTTGGGTATGGAAGAGCAGATAAAATTCAAGTACAAAAAATGGTTAAAACAATTCTAAAAGTTGATAATTTACCAAAATTAGATGACACAACAGATAGCATGGCAGCAGCAATTTGCCATGCACATTCTGCTAAGTTTTCTCAAAAGCTTTAATTATATAAAGTAATAGATACAATGATCTTATAAGAAATATCAATAAATATAATAAGGAGAAAAGTATGGTTTATTTATTATATGGAGAAGAAACATATCTTTTAGAAAACTATATAAAAAAAATAAAAAAAGATTTTGGAACATTGCAGTCAGGAATCAATTATATAAAAATAGACAATAATAATATAAATGAGTTAATATCAGACATAGAAACACCAGCATTTGGATATGATAAAAAACTGATAATTGCAAGAGATACAAATCTTTTTAAAAAAGATGGAAGAAAAAAAGTACAGCAAAATCAAGAATTAGTAGATAAAATTACAAAATACTTAGAAGACAATACAAAAATAGTAAACGAATTTGTAGAATTAGTTTTTGTAGAGCAAGAAGTAAATAAAAATTCTTTATATTCTATTATTGAAAAAATAGGGCAAATAAAAAATTTCGAAGAATTAAAATTGCCTCAAATAATAACAAACATAAAGAGTATCTGCAAAAGCTATAATGTTAACATTGATGAAGTAACAGCAAAATACTTTGTAGAATGTTGTGGAACAAATATGCAAGACATAATTAATGAAATTAGAAAGTTAATTGAATATGTTGGAGAAAAAGGTAATATAACTAAAGAATCCATAGATTTATTATGTATAAGAAAGCTAGATAGTGTTATCTTTGATTTGACAGACAACTTAGGTAAAAAGAATATTACAGAAGCTTTAACTGTACTTAGTAATTTGATTTATTCCAAAGAGCCGATTCAAAAAATACTTATTACTTTATATAATCATTTTAAAAAATTATATTTAGTTAAGTTGTCAGAGAAATACAATAAAAATCTGGCAGAAAGCCTTGGGCTTAAACCAAATCAGATGTTCTTAACAAGTAAATATAAAGCTCAAGCAAGTTGTTTTAAAGAAAGTGATCTTAGAAATATTGTAGAAGAATTAATAAATTTAGATAGCAACTATAAAATTGGAAAAATAGATTTAAATATAGGCTTAGAAAGTATATTGTGTAGATATTGTTCTTAAGTAAATATCTGGGCTTTTGTTCGTTTCTCGACCCAAAAGGTTTGAATGCTTTAATCATAAATCTTTTGTTCTAACTACTATGAAAGCAAATTGTTTTGTTTTCATAGTAGTTTTTAAGTAGAATGGTTTTAAAATATATCTTTGTATAAAAAATGGATAAAATGGAGAAAATACAGTAAAAGGAGAGATGCAAATGTATAATTTTAGAACAGATTTAGCAGATGAAAGAAGAGATATTTATAATAAAGCAAATAACATAGAAAAAGATATAGAAGGAATTGTAACCGATGAAGAGCAAATAAATGAAAAAATAAAAGTAACAAGAGTAAAAATTACAAATGAAGATGCCGAGCAGGCGTTAGGAAAACCAAAAGGAAATTATATAACAATAGATATAAAAAAAATGAATATAATAACTGATGAAGAAATGGAAAAAGCATCAGATACATTAGCAACAGAAATCAAGAAATTGGTTGAAAATCAAATACAAAGTAAAGATGATATATTAGTAGTTGGACTTGGAAATTCAGAAGTAACGCCTGATGCATTAGGACCAGAAGTTGTAAAGAATTTAGAAATAACAAGACATATTATAAATTATTTACCTCAATATATTGACGAAAATGCTCGTCCAGTTAGTGCGATAGCCCCTGGAGTATTAGGAACTACAGGAATAGAGACTGTAGAGATTATAAAGGGTGTTGTAGATAATATAAAACCAAAATTGTTAATTGTAATAGATGCTTTGGCATCAAGAAGTATAGAAAGAATAAGTAGTACAATACAAATATCAGATACTGGAATAGCCCCTGGAGCAGGTGTTGGAAATAAAAGAAAAGAGATAACTCAAAATAGCTTAGGTATCCCAGTTATAGCAATAGGTATCCCTACAGTTGTAGATTTAGCAACAATAACGGATGACTGCTTAGAATTATTTATTTCTAAATTACAAGAAGAAGCAAAATCCAATGATTACTTAAATGAATTAAAATCAAAGGATAATTATGAGGAAATTAGAGAAGCTTTAATTCCAAATGATTTTAATATGGTTGTAACTCCTAAAGAAATTGATGGACTGATTGATAATATGAAAAATATTGTTGCAAGAGGAATAAATTTTGCAGTGTAGTATAATAAAGAAAGGTTAATGTGAATGTAAAATTAGTTCTTATTCTAAATTTAGGAGGAAGAAAAAATGGGTTATGTAATACTAAGAGTAGAGGAAAAACTTGCAAACAAAATTTTAGCTTCAGCAGATGATGAAACTAGAGAGAAAATTAAAGTATATAATTTACGGTTTTTTGAGGATACAAATAAAAATTTTTTAGAAAGATACGTAAATTTATTACTACAAAAAATTGGAGTTTCAATGAAGTTAGATGGATTCGAATATCTTAAAAGGGCAATAATTATATTAGTAGAAGAACCAGAGAAAAAGGAAAGAATATATAGTTATATAGCAAAAGAATACAATAAAAGTTATGCTAATGTAAATGATTGTATAAGAGCTGCAAGAAATAAGGCGTATAAAAATGCTAATCCAAAATTATATGAAAAAATTTTTCGAAGAGAATACGAAAAATGTAAAAAAATGTCACAGTATGAGTACTTGTTTAATCTAGTAGAATATGTAAACAATAATTATGCAAATTACTACAAATAACTCAAAATTGTAACAAAATAAAAAAAATTTATAACTTGCAAAAAAGTACTTGTAATTTATAAAAAAAGAGTATATAATAATTGTAACAAAAAAAGTTTACAGAAGAGTGGGAGCAAATCCCACTCTTCAATCGTAATTAAGGAGGTAAAAAATTGCCAAATATAGAAGATAGAGTAGAAAATTTACTAAAAACAAAAATAACAGACTTAGGATACGAATTATATGATGTACAGTATGTAAAAGAGGGAAAAGACTATTTTTTAAGAATATTTATAGATAAAAAAGAAGGAATAGATTTAAATGACTGTGAAAAAGTAAGTGATGAGATAAATGGTTTACTAGATGAAGCAAATTATATAAAAGAACAGTATTTTTTAGAAGTATCATCACCTGGTGTAGAAAGAGTTTTAAGAAAAGATAAGCATCTAGAAGAAAATATAGGAAAAGAAGTAGAAATAAAATTATTTAAACAAATAGAAGGAAAAAAAGAATATGCTGGAATACTAAAAAAATATAATAATGATATTATACAAATAGAGAGTGGAGAAGACTTAGAAATAGAAAGAAAAAATATATCATTAATAAAAATAAAGTACAATTGGTAGAAACATCTAAAAAATAATAAAGGAGGAATAGGAAAAATGAGAAGGAAAAAAGATAATAAGGCAAATGCACCAGCAATAGATAGTACAGAATTAATAGAAGCGATGAATGAATTAGAAAAGGAGAGTGGAATACAAAAAGAGTATTTATTAGAATCAATAGAAACAGCATTAGTTACAGCATATAAAAGAAATTTCGATTGCGAAGAAGAAAATGTAAAAGTAACAATGCACAAAGAAACTGGAGAAATTCATATATATGCACAAAAAGAAATAGTAAAAGAGGTAGAAAATGATAAAACACAAATAACATTAGCAGAAGCACAGAAAATAAGTAAAAACCTAAATGTTGGAGACATTGTGGATATAGAATTAGTACCAAAGAATTTTGGAAGAATAGCAGCAGGAACAGCTAAACAAGTAATAATACAAAAAATAAGGGAAGCTTCAAGAGAATTTTTATATAATGAATTTAATGAAAGAAAAGGCGAAATTGTATCAGGAATTGTTCAAAAAGCAGATGGAGGAGTAGTTGTTGTAGATTTAGGAAGATTAGAAGGAATAATGACAGTAAAAGAACAAATTCCAACAGAAAGATATCATGTAAATGACAAAATAAGAGCTTGTATAGTAGATGTAGAAAGAGGATTAAAAGGAAGTACTCAAGTAATGATTTCAAGAGCACATAATGATTTTGTAAGAAAGTTATTTGAATTAGAAATACCAGAAATATATGAGGGCTTAATAGAAATAAAAAGTGTTTCAAGAGATGCTGGAAGTAGGTGTAAAGTAGCTGTATATTCTCAAAATCCAAACATAGATCCAGTGGGCTCATGTGTTGGTCAAAAGGGAATACGTATACAAAATATAATAAACGAGTTAAATGGAGAAAAGATAGATGTAATTGAATGGAATGAAGATCCAGCAATATATATATCATCAGCATTATTACCAGCGCAAGTTATGGCGGTTGATGTAAAAGATGAGGAACATTTTGCACAGGTAATAGTTCCAGATAATCAATTATCTTTAGCAATTGGAAAATCAGGGCAAAATGCAAGGTTAGCAGCCAAACTTACAAATTGGAAAATAGATATAAAAAGTGAAAGTCAATTTAGAGAAATGATAACAAACATGCAAAATACTGAAAATACAGATAAAAAAGATGAAAATATTGAAGAAACTGCTATGGAAGATGATAATATTGAACTAAAAATACAAGAAACAGAAAAACAATTAAAAGAAATATTAGAATCAGAAGGACAAGAAGAATAAACAAATAAAATACAGAATAGAATATAATAAGGATGTGAGATTTTGAAAAATTTGCCAAAACGCACTTGCATAGGTTGTAATGAAGTAAAATTGAAGAAAGAACTTATACGAATTGTAAAAAATAAAAATGGAGAGATTTCAGTAGACAAAACAGGAAAAGCAGAAGGAAGAGGTGCATATATTTGTGACAATGTACAGTGCTTAGAGAAAGCTATAAAGACAAAAAAATTAGAAAGAAACTTTGAGACTAAAATAGAAATAGAGTTATATGAAAATTTAAAAAAAGAAATGTCAATTAAAAATCAAAGTAAAGAGGTGCAATAGTGATAAATAACAAAATATTAGGGTTGTTAGGTTTAGCAACTAGAGCAGGAAAAACAGTTTTTGGGACAGAAAGTTCAAAAGAAGCAATAGAGAAAAAAAAGGTAAAATTATTAATAGTTGCAGAAGATGCAGCAGACAGAACAAAAAGAAATTTTGAAGAGATATGTTGCGAATATGGTGTTCCTATGAAAATAATGTTAACAATTGATACAATAAGTAAGAGTATAGGTCAAAACAATAAAGCAATAGTTGGAATTAAGGACACAAATTTTTCAGAAGAGATTTTAAAAATAATTGATGGGGGTGAAATTATTGGGTAAGATAAAAATACATGAAATAGCAAAAGAAATAGGCTTAACCAGTAAAGAAATAATAGCAAAAGCGTTAGAAATGGGGTATAAAGTTACTAGCCATTTAAGTGGAGTTACAGAAGAAGAAGCAGGAAAGATAAAAGGTGCTTTTTCAGGTAGTAAACAAGAAGTAGAAAGTAAAACTGTTAAAAAAACAGAAAAAAAGGATGATAAAAAAACTGCACCAGTTATTATAAGAAGGGAAGTTATAATAACTGATGAAGAAGCAGAAAGAGAAAGAGAAGAAAAAGCAAAAAAAGAAGAACAAAAAAATAAACAAGTAGGTTTTGTTGAAAGAAATAAAAATGCAGATTACAATATTGTATATAGAAATAAACCAGCAAAGCCACTTACAGTAAGTGAATTATTCGGAATAGGTAAAAAAGAAGATAAAAAAGAAGATAAAAAAGAGGAATTAAAAGAAGAAATAAAAGAAGAAGTAAAACAAGAAATAGTAGAAAAAAAAGAAGAAAAGAAGGAAGAAGTTGTTACAGAAATAGTAGAAACACCAGCTGTAGAAGAAAAACAAGTATTAGAGCAAAATGTGGTAGAAAGTAAAGTTGTACAAAAGGAAGTTCAAAATAAGGAAAATAAAAATAATCAAAATTATCAGAATAAAAATTACCAAAATAGAGATGGGAATAATCAAAACAGAAATGGCAATTACCAAAATAGAAATGGAAACTCCCAAAACAGAAATGGCAATTTTCAAAATAATAGAAATGGTAATTTTCAAAATAAGAATGCAAATAATCAAAATAGAAATGGTAATTACCAAAATAGAAATGGAAACTTTCAAAATAAAGATGGCAATTTTCAAAATAGAAATGGAAACTTCCAAAATAGGAATGGCAATTTTCAAAATAGAGACAATTTTAGAAATAATCAAAATCGCCAGAATAATTTTGGAAAAAGACCACTTGATGAAAAGGGAATTGACAGAAATATAAAAGATATAATGTCAATGGATGTACAAGAAAAGGAAACCCAAAGAGATTATAGTAGTAGAGCAATAGATAAAGCAAAAAGTGAAAGATATGAAGAAAAAACTAAAAAGGCTACTAAAAATAAAAAAGGTGGAAGATTCAGTGAAGAGTTTGATGATGAAAAACTAAAAGATTTAAAACAAGTAGATCGTTTATCAAATATGTTTGAAGATCAAGATGGAGGAATGTTAGATTATTATGATTTAACAACAGCAAGAGGAAAAAGAAATAAGAAAAAGGCTAATAAAAACGATAAAGAAAGAACTCAAAAAATATTTAAATTAACAGAAATTACCATACCATCATCAATAACAGTAAAAGACTTAGCAACAGAGCTTAAAAAGACTTCAGGTGAAGTTATGAAAAAATTATTAGAATTAGGAATAATGGCAACAATAAATAATGATGTTGATTTTGACACAGCATTTTTAGTGGCAAGCGAATTTGGCGTTACAGCAAATAAAAAAGAAGAAATAAAAGAAGAAGACATATTATTTGACGAGTCAGAAGATAAAGCAGAAGAATTAGAAACAAGACCACCAGTAGTTGTTGTAATGGGACACGTAGATCATGGAAAAACTTCACTTTTAGATGCAATAAGAAGTACTAATGTAATAGAAGGAGAAGCAGGAGGAATTACACAAGCAATAGGAGCATACAAAGTAGAAATAAATGGAAGAGAAATAACTTTCTTAGATACACCAGGTCATGAAGCATTTACAAGTATGCGTGCAAGGGGAGCTCAAATTACAGATATAGCAATATTAGTAGTTGCAGCAAATGATGGAGTAATGCCTCAAACAATAGAAGCAATAAATCATGCAAAAGCAGCAAATATACCAATCATAGTTGCAGTAAATAAAATAGATTTACCAGAAGCAAATGTAGATAAAGTAAAACAAGAATTAATGAAATATGAATTAGTACCAGAAGAATGGGGTGGAGATACAATTTTTGTACCAATTTCAGCTAAAAAACGTATGAATATAGATGACTTATTAGAAATGGTACTATTAGAAGCAGATGTATTAGAATTAAAAGCAAATCCAAACAAACAATCTAAAGGTGTTGTAATAGAAGCAAGGCTTGACAAATCAAGAGGGCCAATTGCATCAATGTTAGTACAAAGAGGAACGTTAGATATAGGGGACACAATAGTTGTAGGTTCATCAATAGGTAGAATAAGAGCAATGAAAAATGATAAAGGTCAAAAAGTTAAAAAGGCAGGACCATCAACACCAGTTGAAATAATGGGTCTAACAGAGGTACCTACAGCTGGGGACACTTTCTACGAAGTAAAAGATGAAAAAATGGCAAAACACTTAATAGAAAGAAGAAAACGCCAAGCAAGAGAAAAATCAATAAATAACATGCAAAAAGTAACCTTAGATAACTTATTTAGTCAAATGGAACAAGGTAATTTAAAACAATTAAATATTATAGTAAAAGCAGATGTTCAAGGTTCAGCAGAGGCATTAAAACAATCACTAGAAAAGCTATCTGACAATGAAGTAAAAGTAAAAGTTATACATGCAGTTGCAGGGGCAGTTACAGAATCAGACATAAATTTAGCAAAAGTTGCAAATGCTATAGTTATAGCATTTAATGTAAGACCAGTAGCAACAGCAAAAGAAGTTGCAGAAAAAGAAGAAATTGAAATAAAGCAATATTCTGTAATTTATCAAGCTATAGATGATATAAAATTAGCTATGAAAGGAATGCTAGACCCAATATTTGAAGAAAAAGTAATTGGAAATGTTGAAGTAAGACAAGTATTTAAAGTGTCAAATGTAGGAACAATTGCAGGAGCTTATGTGCTAGAAGGTAAAATAGAAAGAAATGCAGGTGTAAGAGTAATTCGTGAGGATGTTGTAATACATGAAGGAAAATTAGTATCTTTAAAGCGTTTTAAAGATGACGTAAAAGAAGTTGCAAAAGGTTATGAATGTGGTATGCAAATAGAAAATTACAATGACTTAAAAGAAGGAGACATTATAGAGGTATATGTAATGGAAGAAGTTAAAAGATAAGAAAAGCAATAAAGACATAGTTTATATATTATAATTAAATGAAAAAAATCTATAACTATGTCTTTGAGTATTTTTAAGGAGGACTAGAATGGCAACAAACGAAAATAGATTAAATCGCATAAATGAAGAATTAAGAAAAGAAATAAGTAATATTATTTCTTTTGAACTTAAAAATCCAGATGCAACAGGATTAATTAGTGTTACAAAAGTAAAAGTAACACCAGATTTAAAATATGCAAAAGTATATGTTAGTATTTTAGATTCTAAAAATGAAACAAA
This sequence comes from uncultured Clostridiaceae bacterium, assembly GCA_947642455.1. Lineage (GTDB taxonomy): Bacteria > Bacillota > Clostridia > TANB77 > CAG-508 > UMGS1663. The sequence goes on along the minus strand of CANRSN010000007.1, from coordinate 38,798 downwards.
AACTGTTGAGGCATTGAAAAAATCAGCTGGTTTTATTAGAAGTATGATTGCAAAGTCAGTAAATTTAAGAGTAACTCCAGAATTAGTTTTTGAAAAAGACGATTCATTAGAATATGGAATGAAAATAGATTCTATATTAAAAGATTTAAAGAAAAATACGAATGGTTGAGAAAAAGGAAGGGATATCAAAAAAATGACTTTAGATAATATATTAGAAGAAATAGAAAAAGCAGATTCAATAGCAATATTAACACACGAAAATCCAGATGGAGATGCAGTAGGAAGTAGTTTAGCAATGTATATTGCACTAAAGACAATGGGGAAAAATCCAGATATAATTATTCCAGAAATGCCAAGAATATATGAGTTTTTACCTGAAACAGATAAAATTATAAAGGAAGCTAGAGTAGAGCAATACGATTTAGCAATAGCATTAGATGCAGCAACTTTAAAAATGTTAAATGGATTTGCTAAGTGTTATGAAGAAGCAAAGGTTAAGGTAACAATAGATCATCATGGAACTAATACAATGTTTGGAGATTATAATTATATCAATCCAGCAGCTCCAGCATGTGCACAAATTCTAATTACAATTTTTGAATATTTTAAAGTAGAAATCACAAAAGAAATAGGCACATGTATATTAACAGGGATCATAACAGACACAGGAGGTTTTCAGTATCAATCAACAACAGCAGAGACTTTTGACTTTGCTGCAGGTTTGCTCAGAAAAGGAGTAAATGTTTCAGAAATTTATAAGAAAGTGATGAATACAAAATCAAAATCAAACTTTGAATTAAGAAAAAGAGCAATAGATAGAATGGAATTTTTGGAAGATGGAAAAATATCATTTACCTACATCACTAAAAAAGACTTTGAAGAAGTAATTTCAGAATCAGGAGATCATGAAGGAATTGTTGAAGAAGGCAGAAATATAGAAGGTGTAGAAGTGTCAATATTTTTAAGAGAAACAGATAAAGGCTTTAAGGCATCTCTTCGTTCTAATGAATATGTAAATGTTTCAGATATATGTCTAATGTTTGGTGGTGGTGGACATGTTCATGCTGCAGGTTGTAATATACAAATGCCACTAGAACAGGCAAAAGAAAAAATTATAAATCAAACAAAAATGTATTTGAAATAAATTTTTGCATAAGAGGTAAAGAATGGATGGAATAATAATTATTAATAAACCTAAAAATTATACATCACATGATATTGTAAATATAATAAGAAAAAATTTTAACACAAGAAAGGTAGGACATACTGGAACGCTAGATCCTAATGCAACAGGTGTCTTACCTTTGCTTATTGGAGAAGCAACAAAACTTTCTAAATATTTAATTAATCATGATAAACAATATGAGGTTGTTTTAAAGCTAGGAGTAAAAACAGATACAGCAGATGCAGAAGGAAAAGTAATTGAAGAAAAACCAGTTACTATAAATGATAATAATTTTATCATAAATATTATGAACTCATTTAAAGGAATACAAGAACAAAAGCCACCAATGTATTCTGCAATAAAAGTAAATGGTAGAAAATTATATGAATATGCTAGAGCAGGTCAAAGTGTAGAAGTTAAGCCTAGAAAAATAGAGATATATGATATTCAAGTAATTAATATAAATAATACAGAAATAAGTTTTAAAGTTAGTTGTTCAAAAGGTACATATATTCGAAGTTTATGTGAAGATATAGCAAATAAAATTGGAACAATAGGTTATATGAAAGAACTAAATAGAGTTAATGTAGGAGTTTTTAATATAGAAGATGCAATTTCCTTAGAGGATATTGGAAAAGAAAATATAGTATCTGAAAAATTAATTACTATACAAAAATTTTTTAAAGATAAAGAAAGTATTAGATTAACTAACAAACAATTGCAAAGATTTTTAAACGGAGTAAGTTTAAATTATAAAGATTATGTTGATGGAATTTATAATATATATAATGAAAATGACCAATACATTGGTATTGGTGTAATTGACAAATATTGCTTGAAAAGAGATATAATTTTAAAACATACTTTTTAATAGTATAGCATATTTTATATAAAACTGCAAATAATAAAAATTGATAATTAATTATAAAAATGAAGAAAAAGAGAGATATTTAATCTAGATTAGCTATAGAATAAAAAAATCGGCAATTTTAGAAAATTGAAATACTAAATTATATGTGTTAATATATAAATACAAATACAAGTTATCAATTTTCCCTGCGTGGTGCGTGTAGACTGGAATTTTATTACCAACAAATAATAAAAGGGAGTCCGCCTTTGGATGTGGCGTGTATGCTTGCATTTATGTAAGAAACCCAGAAGCATTCAACAAGACACCCACCTGTGAAAACAGGTATAAAAATTTCATTCATCTTACGGCTAAGGTGGGGATTTAATAATATAAAAATTAAAATAAAGGAAATCTTTTTAGATTTCCTTTTAGTATGGTATTGAGTACAAAACTTTGGTTGTTATTTTTTGCTATGAAAAAAGTAATGACAAAGATATTTATTTTTAGAAGTTTTGCTAAACTATTGAAGAATGAGAAAAATAATGTTATAATAAAAAACATTGTAACAATAATAAAAATGTAGAATAATATAGAAATAATGAGTGGGGGAGAAAATATGAAAAAGACAAAAATAGTATGTACAATAGGTCCAGCAACAGAAAAAGTTGAAACTTTAAAAGAACTAATATTAGAAGGAATGAATGTAGCAAGAATAAACTTTTCACATGGTGGAATAGAAGAGCAAAGAAAATATATAGATGCCGTAAAAAAGGCAAGAGAAGAAGTTAACATGCCAGTAGCTCTATTATTAGATACACAAGGTCCAGAAATAAGAACAGGTAAATTAGAACAAGCACCAGTAATGTTAAATGCAGATGAAATATTTACTTTAGTAAATGAAGATATAATAGGAGATAAAACAAAAACAAGTGTAAGTTATAAAGAACTATACAAAGATGTAAAAGAAGGAGCAGTTATTTTAATAGATGATGGAAAAATAGAGCTTGAAGTAACAAAAATAGAAGGAAAAGATGTTATTTGCAAAGTTACCAATGGAGGAGAACTTGGAAATAGAAAAAGTATAAACTTACCAGGAACACATGTAAACTTACCATCATTAAAAGAAAAGGATATACAAGATTTAAAAGATGGTTGTAATGAGGATTTTGATTATGTAGCAGCATCTTTTATTAGAAATAAAAACGACATCTTAGCAATTCGTAAAGTATTAGATGATAATGGAGGAAAAGATATAAAAATTATATCTAAAATAGAAAATCAAGAAGGAATAGATAACTTTAAGGAAATATTGGATGTTTCTGATGGAGTTATGATAGCACGTGGAGATTTAGGTGTAGAAATACCTTTTGAAGAAGTTCCTATCATGCAAAAGAAATTTATACAAGAATGCAATAATGCTGGTAAATTTGTTATAACAGCTACACAAATGCTAGAATCAATGACAGTTAATCCAAGACCAACAAGAGCAGAAATAAGTGATGTTGCAAATGCAATATTTGATGTAACAGGTGCAATAATGCTTTCAGGAGAAAGTGCTATGGGAAAACACCCAGTAGAATGTGTAAAAATAATGTCTAAAATAGCAAATGCAGTAGAAGATAGTATAAAATACTGGAAAAGATATAAAAGAAGAGAATTAGATTTAACAAATTTAGATTATGAATTTAGTTTATGTCGCTCTGTAACTTCAACAGCAATGGAAATGAGTGCAAAGGCAATTTTTGCTTATACAAATACAGGAGATACACCAAGAATGGTATCAAGCTTTTTACCAAGATGTCCAATATATGCAATCACATCAAATGAAAAAACATATAGACAGTTGGCATTAGCATGGAATACTATACCTATATTAGTAAAAGAAAAAGATAACGCAAATGATGTAATTTCAGAAGGAATAGAAGAAGCAAAAAGAAGAGGTTATGTACAAAAGGGTGATATAGTAGTACTTGCAGGTGGTGCTTCAGTTCTTGCACATCATGATAATGTAATGAATAGAACTATTGGTGGAGTATTGAAAATATAATATTATATATTGAAGGAGGATATTGATATAATATTCTCTATTTTAAACTATATACAAATTTTGCTTACCTTTGAATTATTACTAATTTATATGTAAAAAATAAATATTTTAAGTTTCGGTATTTTTTTAATAGCAAGTTCTAAGCTATATTTATTAAAAATTTACATAGAATATTAATATTTATTTTTAAAAAGTTCTGCGCAGGGAAGCTCCCACAGTAGAAATGACCCTAGGCGATTGGCGAAGCCAGTAAAGAACTTTGCAAAAATAAATATTCATATTCGTGTAGAAGATATTTTAAGCCTAGAACTTGCTATTAAAAAAATACCGAAACTTAAATAGAATGTATTGAAAAAGGATATAAAGTAATATATAATTTTATTATTATATATAAAATTTTGGAAAAATTATGTATAAAAACACATCTTAGTATTAAAAATAAGAAAAAGGAGTAAAAAACTATGGAAGAAAATTGGTATAATAAAACTATAGAAGATATAGAAAAACAATTTAATGTCAATGATAAAAAAGGTTTAGAAGATAATCAAGTAAAAGAAAATAGAGAAAAATATGGTTATAATGAATTAAGAGTCAAAAAGAAAAAAAGTTTAATAATTAAATTTTTAGAACAATTTAAAGATTTTATGATTATAATACTAATAATAGCAGCTATTATTTCAGGAATAATAGGTGTTTCACATGGAGAAGGAATAACAGATACAATTATCATATTAATAGTAGTAGTAGTAAATGCAGTAATTGGAGTAGCACAGGAAAATAAAGCTGAAAAGTCTTTAGAGGCATTACAAAAATTGAGTAGTCATGCAACAAAAGTATTAAGAAATGAAAAGTTAGAGGTTATTCCATCAAGGGAGTTAGTAGCTGGAGATATTGTAATATTAGATACAGGGGATTATATTCCAGCAGACTTAAGGTTAATAGAAAGTGCAAATTTAAAAGTACAAGAAGCATCTTTAACTGGAGAGTCAGTTCCAGTAGAAAAGAGTATAGAAGTTATTAGAGAAAAAGAAGTAGGAATTGGAGATAGGCATAATATGTTATTTTCTTCTAGTTTAGTAACTTACGGTAGAGGAAAAGGAATTGTAGTAGAAACTGGAATGAAGACAGAAGTGGGCAAGATCGCAGAAATAATTAATGAAACTATAGATACTCAAACACCACTTCAAGCAAAATTAAATAAGTTAGGAAAAACTTTAGGAATAGTAGCAATAGTTATATGTATAGTAATTTTCTTAATAGGTCTTGCATATCAAAAAGATGCGATGGAAATGTTTATGACAGCAGTTAGTTTAGCTGTTGCAGCAATACCAGAAGGATTAGCAGCAGTTTCAACAATAGTACTTGCAATAGGAGTCCAAAGAATGGTAAAGAAAAACGCAATAGTTAAAAAATTACCAGCTGTTGAGACACTAGGAAGTGCAACTGTTATATGTTCAGATAAAACAGGAACATTAACACAAAATAAGATGACAGTACAGAAAATATTCATAAATGGTGAAACGCAAGATATTCAAAAATTGCTAGAAATAGAAAAAGACGAAGATTTAAAAACTCTAGTATATATTAATATGTTATGTAATGATACAAAAATTTCAGAAGATAAAGAACTAACTGGTGATCCTACAGAAACAGCTTTAATAGACATGGGATTTAATTTTGGTTTTCAGCCAGCTATATGGCAAAATTACCCTAGAGTAGAAGAACTACCATTTGACTCAGAAAGAAAATTAATGACAACAGTTCATGAAATTAATCAAAATGAGTATGTAGTATATACTAAAGGTGGAGTTGATGAGTTATTAAAGTGTTGTAAAAATTATATTTTAAAAGGGGAAATAAAAAACAATTTACAACAATATATTCCTGTAATTATGGAGAAAAATGAAGATATGGCAAAAAATGCTTTAAGAGTACTAGCATCAGCATATAAAAAAATTGACCATATTCCATCAAAAGAAGAAATGAAACAAATAGAGAAAGAACTTACTTTTGTAGGACTAGTTGGAATGATAGATCCACCAAGAGAAGAAGTAAAACTTGCTGTAGAAAAATGTAAAACAGCAGGAATAAAAACTGTTATGATTACAGGAGATCATAAAATAACAGCAATTGCAATAGCTAAAGAATTAGGAATTTTGCAAAATGAGAGTGAAGCAATTACAGGTAATGAATTAGAAAAAATGTCACAAGAAGAATTAGAAAAAAATATACGAAATTATAGTGTTTATGCAAGGGTTAGTCCAGAACATAAAGTAAGAATAGTAAAAGCTTGGCAAAAAAATGGAGAAGTAGTTGCAATGACAGGTGATGGTGTAAATGATGCACCAGCACTAAAAACAGCAGATATAGGTTGTGCAATGGGAAAAGTTGGTACAGATGTTGCAAAAGAAGCAGCAGATGTAATACTAACAGATGACAATTTTGCAACAGTAGTATCAGCAGTAGAGGAAGGTCGTAGAATTTATGATAATATATTAAAGGCAATTCAGTTTCTATTATCTAGTAATGTAGGAGAAATAGTTGTAATATTTGTTGCTATGCTAATAACACCATGGTTAGCAGGTCAATTTGGTATAAATATAAACCTTATAGAACCACTACTACCAATTCATATATTATGGATTAATTTAGTAACAGATTCACTTCCAGCACTTGCTTTAGCAGTAGACCCAGCAGAAAAAGATATTATGAATAAAAAACCTAAAAAGCAAAAAGGAATATTTACAAAAGGCATGACTTGGAGAATTGTTTATCAGGGAGTTATGATTGGAATTATTACATTAGTAGCTTTTATAATAGGTATAGCAACACCAGATAGTAAAATAGAAAGCCTTCGTGCAAATGCGAATAATAACCCAGCTAGTAAAGAGGCTATAACTATAAACAAATTATCGAATGAAGAACTAAAGGTAGAAATAGGGCAAACAATGGCATTTACAGTTCTAGCATTATCAGAATTAGTACATGTATTTAACATCAGAAATAATAAAAAATCAATATTCAAAACAGGGATATTGAGTAATAAAAAGTTGATATTGGCAATCACAGCTTCTGCAGCTTTAATGTTTGTTATTTTATTTATTCCAGCATTAAGGTCAATATTTAGTATACCAATTTTACCAATAGAAAATATAGTAGAAATTGCTTTATTAGTTATTTCACCTCTTGTAATTGTTGAGATATTTAAGGCTTTAAAAATTAATTAATTTTTATGTCTATTTTACTGATAATGTGGCATGATAAATATCTAAAATATTAGAATATTATCATGCCACAACTTTTTTCTATGAATAATAGAATACTTTTAAAACAAAAGAGATTCAAAGTGCTTTTAATTTTTGTACTGTTACTGTACAAGCCTTTTGACTAATATCGCAGAATATACCTTTACGATTTAACTTTTTAGTAACTACTGCAGTGGTTCCTCCTCCTAAAAAGAAATCAGCAACAGTATCCCCTTCATTGCTGCATATAGAAATGATGTTATTTAGAATAGCTTCTGGTTTTGGTGTATCATATGCATCAGCAATAGCTGTTCTACTATAAGCATCAAGCATATCAGAATCACACCACAAATTACCTAAAGGTTTTATATTACTAACTCTGTATGGAAGCCCATTAACTAAACGAAGTTCATTTTTTTGAATGAGAGCTTCAAAATCTTTTGGAAAAATAAGCCAATGTTTATGTTGAGCCTTTAAGTCAATGGCTGTGCCGTCTTTAGTATAACGTGTTTCACTTCTTCCTTCAAGAAAACCATTTTCATAAAGAGGAACAATATGTTTTCTATCTTCAATAATTTCATTGAAGATGAAATTATTAGGATCTTTAACATAATATAATATTGTATCGATTTGTGAATCGAAGTTTTTATAAAAACCACGTTCATTACTATGTTTCCGATAAATTCTGTTTCGGAAACATTCTGCACCAAAGATTTCGTCCATAAGAATACGAATGTATGAATCAAGTCTCCAATTACAATGTAGGAATATACTACCATTTGCACACAAAACTTTATGCATGTGTGCTATTCTCCGACGATACCATGCAAGAGCCTGATAAGGATTTCCTAAGTTATCATTATAATCTTCAAAAACTTTACCTGTGTTATATAATATATCACAGTATATAAGATTTACAGACTCGTCAGGGATATTCTGTAATACATTTAAGTTGTCCTCGTTGTAAATAACAATACTATTATCCTTGTAGAATTCTTTCATTTTGCAATCTCCTTTTAATATTATTTTGTATTACAAATAAGTCTAACTATAATTATAACACAAGTATACATAATTTTCAACAGATGAATTATGTATTTTAGTATTTATAAAAATTTATTACAATTGAAACCAGTAAGAAACTTTTAAAAATAAAATTATTGATTTTTTATGGAGTTCTTTATTTCTTCAAATTGTTGTTTAGAAATTTCTAAGTAGTTTAGGATTTTTTCTTCAGTTTCATTCGCTTTTAGCATATTTTTGATAAGTATACACAACATTTCAGCTTTTGCTTCTTCACGTCCTTCTTTTAGACCTTCTTTTTTTCCATCTATTTTTGCCCTTCTTATAATTTCCATTTTTTCTTTCATTAAATTTTCTGCTAACATTCCAATTACCTCCTCTTTATTTTCTAACATTTTTAAAAATCTTTGAACTTCTTCTTTTCCAATGATTTGACCTAAGATATATTGTACTATTCTTTTCATTTTTCTTTTATCATTTTCATATTCTAAGTTATCAATTATATATTCTAATGATTCTATTAATTCTTGTTTAGAATTACATTTTTCTATAGCCAACATTTTTGATATCATACTTTTATCTTCTAATAATTCTTTTTTAGTATAATTATTTACATCTATTAGATTATATTTTGAATTTATATTATTTTCTTGATAGCCCATAATTTTATCTTCAATAGTTTGATATTCTATTGCAGAATTCCATTTTTTGCTTCCTGTATATATTACGATTGGAATTACTTTAGGGTATTTATAATCTTCTTTTTGTAATTCTTCTAGGTCTATTGCATTTCTTATGATTTCTAAGCTATACTTTAGTATTCTATATGACATTGAATAATCTACATAAGATTGATGTTCGATTAAAAAAAATATGTTTCTATCTTTTAATTTATATACAACATCTGATTCTTGACTTTGATATGTTTGTGTTACAAAACTACTATTATATAGTTCTAAATCTGATAATATCACCTCTTTTCTAAAACTAAAAAATTTATTTAATATTTGAGCTATTTCTTTTCTATTTAAAAGTAAATCTCTAAATAGCTTGTCATGTTTATTATTTACAGTAGGATTATAAAGGGTTTCTTCTTCGTTTATTATAAATTCGCTTAATGTACCAACAGTACTACGATATTTATAATAGTCTTTAATGGTTATTTCCTCCAATAGAATTCCTCCTCTCATTATATTTGATTTTTTAAATACTGTCAATATTAACTTATAAGTTTTATAAAATTGTAACAATAGAACTACATATTCATTAAATTTATTGGAAGTTTTTTAGATTTTTAATCTACTTGATTTTTGAAGTTCATAGACTCTAAATTTTAATTAGATATAATATTATGATTTTAACTTAAACTCTATTTTGAATTTCAATTTCTTGATTTAATTTTTCATTTATTATTAAATTGATACAAAGTTATTTTGAAAATATTAATCGAATTCGATATTTTTACTTATTTCTGTTATAACACATTTTTCCATTTTTTTCAAGAACTTTTCATCGCCTTTTTTCGACATTTTGTATCTAAACCCGTATATATCAACAAAAAACATCTAAAATATTTTTTGGAAAAATATCATATAGTCTTGTATTTTACCCCTAAAATTTGATAAAAAAATCAGCAAAAAAGAGTACAATTTGTTACATTTCACGGATCTAACATTCATTTAAGTACTACAATATTTATTTTAACAAAGTTTTGCGCAGGGAAGCTCCCAGAGTGGACATGACCCAGAGCGATTGGCGAAGCCAGTAAGAAACTTTGTTAAAATAAATATTATAGTACTTATATAATTCTGATTTTAATCCGTGAAATGTAATAAATTGAACTGTTTTTTTGCGAAAAAAAATGATAACTATTGTATGCTATAAAAAGTTGTGGTAAAATTGTCACAAATAAAAAAGATAGGAGAGTTAGGAGCATGGGACTAAAAATAGAAAATGTTAGTAAGAGCTATGGTACTAAAAAAGTAGTAGATAACATTAATTTAGAGCTAAATAAACCTGGAGCTTTTGGATTACTTGGAACAAATGGAGCAGGAAAAACTACCACAATAAGAATGATTTTAGGGATATTAAAAAAAGATGAAGGAAAAATAAGTTGGAATGGCAAAGAAGTAGAAAGAAAAAGTGTCAATTTTGGTTATTTGCCAGAAGAAAGAGGAATATATCCAAAAACAAAAATATATACACAATTAATGTATTTTGCGAAATTAAAGGGAATGACAGAACAATTAGCAGATGAAAAAATAAAATATTGGATGAAAAAGTTAGAAGTTGAAGAATATATGGATATGACAGCAGAAAAATTATCTAAAGGGAACCAACAAAAAATACAATTTATAACAGCAATTGTGCATAATCCAGAATTAATAGTACTAGATGAACCTTTTAGTGGTTTAGACCCTGTAAATACTGAAATTATTAGAAATGTTATTTTAGAACTTGTAAAAGAAGGTAAATATATAATAATGTCTGCACATCAAATGAGTGTAGTTGAAGAATTTTGTACAGATATTCTTATACTAAACAAAGGGAAAACTGTGTTGCAAGGCAATCTAGATGATATAAAAAATGGTTATAAAGCAAATAGATTAGATATTTCTATAAATGAAGAAGATACTAAAAAAGAAAATGTAAAAGATTATATAAAAAGTCAAGGACTAGAAATTTTACTTCAAAAAGATAATAATTATGAAATTAAAATTTCGCAGGAAGAAGACGGATATAAGTTGTTTGAGATACTTGCTAAAAATAATATAAAGGTTAATAAGTTTGAAATAAAAAAACCAAGTCTACATGACATTTTTATAGAAAAGGTGGGAGAATAAAATGAAAGATTTATTTATAGTAGCAAAATATACTTTTGAAGAATTAATAAAAAGGAAATCTTTTATCATATCAAATATTGTAATATTACTAATTGTTATTATAGGATTTAATATACCTAATATTATTAATAGTTTTAAAAATAATGATGAAGATTTTGGCGAAAGAAAACTGGTTATAGTAGATAGAAATAATTTATTTGAAGATAATTTAGAATTATTAAAACAAGCAGATATAGGCTATAAAATAGAAATTAACAATATTTCAGATAAAGAAATTGAGGAAAAACTAAAGAAAGAAGAGATTGATGAAGTTTTACTTATAGCAAAACAAGAAAATAAAATTGAAGTAAAATATATTCTTAAATCTATAAGTACATATACTACAATTCCAGATAATCTTGTGTCTATGCTACAGGGAATTTATAAAGATGTCCAAATGAAAAAAGCAGGTCTAACTCAAGAGCAAATAGCAAGTTTTAATATACCTTTTGAAACTCAGATGACACAAGTTGAAGAAACAGAGGCTACAGGAAATGTTCCAGTAATGATGATAATGTCTTTAATACTATTTTATGCAATTTATTTTTATGCATATCAAGTTTCAACATCAATTACTACAGAAAAAACATCAAAAATTATAGAAACATTAGTAACTTCAACCTCTCCAAGAACTATAGTGTTAGGTAAAACTATTGGAATAGGTTTGGCAGGAATTATGCAAACTGCAATTGTGGTTATTGTTGCAATAATTTGCGCAAATATATTTTTAACATCTGAAATGTTAAGTGCAGTACTAGATTTATCAAATATGACACCTATGCTTGCAATAACAACAATTATTTATTATATTTTAGGCTATTCATTATTTGCCTTATTGTATGCACTAACAGGTTCAACTGTGAGTAAACCAGAAGATATTCAATCTGCAAATGGACCTGTTGCAATACTTGCAGTTATAGGATTTTATCTATCATATTTTACAATGATGAACCCAACAAGTGAACTAAATTCTTTTGCTTCAATGTTTCCAATATCGTCACCATTTTGCATGCCTTTTAGAGTAATGATGGGAATAGCTAATATTACAGATATTTTAATTTCTATAGCGATTTTGTTGGCTACTATATTTGTAATAGCTAAAGTTTCTATAAAAATATATTCTTCTGCAATATTAAATTATGGTAGTAAAATTAGCTTAAAAGATATGATTAAAATATATAAAAGCAAAGACTAACTAAGTTGTTACTATTTACACTTTAAAATATGTTTAGTCTACAAACTTTATATGAAAAGATATATATATATAAAGTTTGTAGACTAATTAACTTTTATAGAGTGAACAGCTCTGGAAGCTACTATTAAGCAAAACTTCTAGAAATAAATATAATATTGCCTAAATAAAAATGGGGCTGTGAATTGTAACAAATAGTGATTTGTTCACAAAAAAGTTACATAAAAACAATTGACAAATAAAATTTTGTTGCATATAATTCATAACATGGTGTAAATTGCTAATTACATAATATTTAGTAGAAAGTGTGCCGAAATGGGATGCTTCTTTTTGCACAGAAAGGAGAGGAAATGTTAAAAGTATTAAAAAATTTGAAAAAATCAGCAGTATCAGTAATAATAATAGTAATGCTGTTATGTTTACAAGCTGCAACAGATTTAGCACTACCAGATTATACATCAAAAATAGTAAATGTTGGAATACAAGCAGGAGGAATAGAAAATCCAGTACCAGAAGTATTGTCTGGTAAGCAAATGGAAAGTATATTACTATTTACAAAAGAAGATGAAAAAATATTAGAACATTATACATTAGTACAAAATAGAGAAGAGTTAAATGCAAAACAAGCAGACATAGTAAATAATTTATTTGGCAAAGAAAAAGAAATTGAACAAATATATATTATTAATGACAAAAAAGAACTAGAAAATGAAGAGTTGCAGAATATTATAGCAAAACCTCTAATGATTACTTCATATGTTACAAATGAGGCACAAATACCAGAAATGCAAAAACAAGGATTTGAAGGCGTGAGTTTAATAGATATTATAAAACAAATGCCAGAGCAACAGTTAGATAAAATATTAGAAGAATATGATAAACAATTAGAAACACTACAAGGAAGTACACTATCGCAAGCAGCAACAGCAACGGTTAAACAAATGTATAAAGAAATAGGAATAGACACAAATAAGATACAAAATAATTACATATTAATTGCAGGTTTACAAATGTTGGGTGTTGCGCTAATTAGTATGATGGCAGCTGTTATAATAATGCTTTTATCATCAAGAGTAGCAGCAAAACTTGGAAAGGTATTAAGAGAAAAGGTATTTAGTAAAGTATTAAAATTTTCAACAAAAGAGTTTAGAGAATTTTCAACAGCTTCATTAATTACAAGAAGCACAAATGATATTCAACAAATACAAATGCTTATGTCTATGTTGTTTAGAGTTGTTGTATATGCTCCAATAATAGGTATTGGAGGGCTATTTAGAGTAATTAGAACAAGTGACTTATCTATGGCTTGGATTATAGGTTTGGCAATATTTTTGATTATTACAATAGTACTTGTACTGTTTATAGTAGCAATGCCTAAATTTAGAAAAGGTCAAGAATTAATAGACAAAATAAACAAAGTATCAAGAGAGATATTAACCGGAGTGCCAGTAATAAGAGCCTTTAATACACAAAAACGTGAAGAAGACAGATTTGAAGTTGCAAATAAAGATGTTATGAAAAATAGTATATTTGTAAATAGAGCAATGAGTATAATGATGCCTATGATGATGTTTGTTATGAACTCAATAATGTTATTAATTATTTGGGTTGGAGGTCATAATGTAGATCAAGGAGTTATGCAAGTTGGAGATATGATGGCATTTATACAATATACAATGCAAATAGTAATGAGTTTCTTAATGATTTCAATGATTTCAATTATGCTACCTAGAGCTCAAGTTTCAGCAAAGAGAATAAATGAAGTATTGGAAACTGAACCAAATATTAAAGATATAGAAAATCCAAAATCATTTAATGAAAATAAAAAAGGCTTGGTAGAGTTTAAAAATGTATCTTTTAGATATCCAGATGCAGACACAGAAATAATTACTGATATAGATTTTACAGCAAAACCAGGAGAAACAACAGCAATTATAGGAAGTACAGGAAGTGGAAAATCAACAGTAATAAATTTAATACCACGTTTTTATGATGTAACTGGTGGAGAAATTTTGGTAGATGGTGTTAATATAAAAGAAGTTTCACAAAAAGAATTAAGAAAAAGAATAGGATACATTCCTCAAAAAGGAATACTATTTTCAGGGACAATCGAGTCAAATATTAAATATGGAAATGAGAATATGGAAGATAAGCAAATGGAATTTGTAGCAGATATAGCACAAGCAACAGAATTTATAGAAGGAAAAGAAGAAAAATATTTATCTCCAATAGCACAAGGAGGGAACAATGTATCTGGTGGTCAAAAACAACGTCTTTCAATAGCAAGAGCTTTAGCAATAGATCCAGAAATATTTATATTTGATGACAGTTTTTCTGCATTAGATTTAAAAACAGATAAAAAGCTAAGAGAAGCTCTAGCAGAGAAAACTGTAGGAAAAACAATGATTATTGTAGCACAAAGAATTAGTACGATAATGAATGCAGAACAAATAATAGTGTTAGAAGAAGGAAAAATTGTTGGAAAAGGAACACATGAAGAATTGATGGAAAATTGCGAAACATATAAACAAATAGCATTGTCACAATTGTCTGAAGAAGAATTAAAAGGAAAGGAGGAATAATATGCCAGGACCAATGGGAGGCCATGGAAGAGGGCCAGCAGGAGCAAAAGTTCAAAAAGCAAAAGATTCTAAAGGAACAATAAAAAAATTGTTTAGTAGATATATGAAAGAATATAGATTACAATTAATTATAGTACTTATATTTGCAATAGGGAGTACAATATTTTCAATAGTAGGACCAAAAATTCTAGGGAATGCAACAACAGAGATATTTAATGGAATTGTTAGCAAGTTGTCAGGAGGAACAGGAATTGATTTTGGAAAAATAGCAAGTATATTATTAACTCTTTTGGGATTATATTTAATAAGTGCATTTTTCTCTCTAATACAAGGTTTTACAATGACTGGAATATCACAAAAACTTACATTTAGACTTCGTAATGATATGATAAAAAAAATAAGCAAATTGCCAATGAGGTATTTTGATAAAAAAACTAATGGAGAAGTTTTATCAATATTAACAAATGATATTGATACACTTTCTCAAAACTTAAATCAAAGTATTACACAAATAATAACTGCAATTTGTACATTGTTTGGAATACTTATAATGATGCTTACAATTAGTTGGGAAATGACATTAGTATCAATAATAATCCTTCCAATAGCAGCGATTATTGTGAAGAAAATAGTAGGAAAATCTCAAAAATACTTTGAAAGGCAACAGGAATATTTAGGTCATGTAAACGGTCAAGTAGAGGAAATATATGGAGGCCATAATATAGTAAAAGTTTTTAATGGAGAAGAAAAAGCATTAAATGAATTTAGAAAGCAAAATGAGGAATTATATCATTCAGGCTGGAGGTCACAATTTCTATCAGGTTTAATGCATCCAATAATGAACTTTTTAGGAAATGTTGGATATGTTGCTGTAGCAATAATAGGAGGATATTTTGCGGTGCAAGGGAAAATTACAGTAGGAAATATACAATCATTTATACAATATAATAAACAGTTTACACAGCCAATAGGTCAAATAGCTCAAGTATCAGGAATGTTACAGTCAATGCTTGCAGCAGCAGAAAGAGTATTAGAATTTATAGATGAAAATGAAGAAATACAAACAATAGAAAATCCAAAATCTACAGAGAACTTAAATGGAAATGTAAAATTTGATCATGTAAACTTTGGCTATGACGAAGATAAAACAATAATAAATGATTTTAGTGCAAATGTAAAAGATGGTCAGAAAATAGCAATAGTAGGTCCAACAGGTGCAGGGAAAACAACAATGGTAAAATTACTTATGAGATTTTATGATGTAAATAGTGGTGGAATTTATGTAGATGGAATAAATGTACAAGAATTCAATAGAGGTGACCTTCGTAAGATGTTTGGAATGGTTTTGCAAGATACTTGGCTATTTGGAGGAACTATAAAAGAAAATATAAGATATGGAAGACCTGAAGCTACAGATGCAGAAGTTATTGAAGCGGCAAAAGCAGCACATGTACATCATTTTATAAAAACATTACCAAACTCATATGATATGATATTAGATGAAGAATCAAGTAATGTATCAGCAGGACAAAAACAATTAATTACAATAGCAAGAGTTATTTTAGCACAGCCAAAAATTTTAATATTAGATGAAGCTACAAGTTCAATTGATACAAGAACTGAAATTCAAATTCAATCGGCAATGGATAATTTAATGAAAGGAAGAACAAGCTTTATAATTGCACATAGATTATCTACTATTAAAAATGCAGATTTAATATTGGTAATGGATCATGGAGATATAGTTGAACAAGGTACGCATAATCAATTATTAGAAAGAAATGGCTTTTATGCAAGTTTATATAATAGCCAATTTGAAATTGAAGAAGGATAAGGTAAAAATTTATAATTTATAAATTAATAGTAAAATGAAGCAAGAGAGTGGCAAATAGAGAATTTTTTAAAATCAAAACCTTATAAAAAATAGAAAATGTTTTTTCATAAAATGGTGTTACATTTTCTATTTTTTATATGATTCAGAAAGCATAACGAATTGTTATGCTTTCTGAGTCATATAAAAGCTCAGCAGTTATTATGTTTATGTTCTAAATTAATAAAATGTGAATAATATTATGTATAAATATTATTTTTAAAGGAGATAAAAAAATGAAGAAACAAGAGAAAAGGTCACTTAAAATAATAGATATAATAAAGGAACATATACAGAAAAATTTAAAACAATATTTAATAATATCTATAATTTTTATAATAGGCATATTGTTAGGAGTTATATTTGTAAATAATGTAAATACAAATGAACAAAAAGAGATAAGTGAATATATAAATAATTTTATAAATGCTTTAAAAAGTGATTATACAATAGATACAAACGTATTATTAAAAAGTACAATTATTAATAATGTAATAATTGCAGTTGCATTATGGTTTATAGGTTCTACAGTAGTAGGAATACCAATTGTATATGGAATAATAGGAGTAAGGGGTTTTAGTCTGGGATATACTATAGCAGCTATAGTAGCTACATTAGGAACTTGGAAAGGAATTTGTTTTGGAATTGTTACATTATTTTTCCAGAACATAATATTCATTCCTTGCATTTTAGCATTAGCAGTTAGTGGAATGAAATTATACAAATCTATTTTAAAGGATAAAAGGAAAGAAAACATAAAAACTGAGATATATAGACATACAATTTTTTCTGCAATAATGGCAATTTGTCTAATTATATCGGCTTTTGTGGAAGTGTATATATCATCAAATTTATTGACTACTTGTATAAGTTTTTTATAAAAGTTTGTTTCACATCATTGACACATATACAAAAAAAATTGTGGAATTTTGTAAAAAGTCTTTACAATTTAAAAGTAATTTGATATAACATATGTAGTTTATGTTAATTCTGCATAGGCAAAACAAATATATTAGGAATAGGGGAGCTAAAATGGAAAAACAATTCAAACTTTTTTTAGAATTTCTTCAAAATGATAAGAAAGTGTCAGAAAATACATTACAATCATATAGAAGAGATATTGTATATTATAGTAAGTACACAGAGATGTACAAATTAAATTTTACAAAGGTACAAGAAAAGGATATAAATAATTATTTAGAATATCTAAAATCTATAGGAAAAAAAACTTCAACTATATCAAGAAATTTAGCTTCAATTAGATCTTTTTATCAATTTTTAGTAAAAAATAAAAAAGTAAAAAAAGATCCAACTGCAGGTATCCAATCACCAAAAATTGAGAAAAAAGCACCTAGTGTGTTGACATCAAAAGAGGTAGAACTATTGTTAAATCAACCCAAAGATGTTGATTTAAAAGGAACTAGGGATAAGGCAATGCTAGAGTTTGCATATGCAACAGGTATGAGAGTAACAGAAATAATATCTTTA
Organism: uncultured Clostridiaceae bacterium; assembly: GCA_947642455.1. Classification (GTDB taxonomy): domain Bacteria; phylum Bacillota; class Clostridia; order TANB77; family CAG-508; genus UMGS1663. The sequence continues at coordinate 20,454 of CANRSN010000007.1, read as the reverse complement.
AATGCTCAAGATATTGATTTAGAAAAAGGATATGTAAATTGTCATAGTGCAAATAAACAAAGAAGTATTCCTCTTGGAACAATGTCTTTAAAGGCATTAAAAGAATATATGGAAGAAGCAAGGCCAGTATTAATAAAAACAGAAGAAGAACCAGCATTATTTGTAAATATAAATGGTCAAAGATTAACTAGACAAGGATTTTGGAAAATAGTAAAATATTATAAAGAACAAGCACACATTACTAAAGATATTACACCACATGTATTAAGGCATTCTTTTGCAACACATCTTATTCAAAATGGTGCAGATTTAAAAGCAATACAAACAATGTTAGGACATTCAGATATTTCATCAACACAAGTATATATGCAATTTCAAGATGAAGGATTAAAAAATGTATATAAAAAAGCTCACCCAAGGGCATAAAGTAAAAATAGATTTTGCATGAGGCAAAGTCTATTTTGCTTATTCCTGTTATTATTGTTGATACAATGCACAGTCTAATTTCTATTTAGGCAATATAATATTTATTTTAACGAAGTTTTGCGCAGGGAAGCTCCTAGAGTGGACATGACCCAGAGCTACCCACGAAGCCAGTAAAAAACTCCGTTAAAATAAATATTATATTGCCTAAAATATATAATTTTACAAACTGCGAATTGTAATTTATTGTTACAGTGAAAACGAAGATTTTGAAAAAAAACTATTGACAGTTTAGTATAATAAAGATAAAATAGAAGTGGAGACAAAAATATATTTTAAGAAAAATTAAAAAATTATATATTTGTACATTGAAAATTAAATAGAAAGAGGTGTATGATTATGGGTGAAATAATAATCTATATTGCCATTTTTCTAATCTCAATAATATTAGGAGTATTTTTAGGTGTAGCGATAAGAAAAAGAATAGCAGAAACAAAAATAAAAAACGCAGAAAGTGAAGCAAAAAGAATACTTGAATTAGCCAATAAAGAAGCAGAAAATAAGAAAAAAGAAGAAATTTTTAAGGCAAAAGAAGAAATAATGACTAGTAGAAAAGAGTTAGATCAAGAGATTAGAGAAAGAAGAGGCGAAATACAAAAACAAGAAGAACGTTTAATACAAAAAGAGGAGAATCTAGAAAATAAAATGGAAAATCTTGAAAAAAGGGAGAAGAATTTAGAACAGGAAACAAAACAGGTAGAACAAAAAAGACAAGAGGCAGAAGAACTACAAAACAAACAAATAGAAGAATTACAAAGAATTTCAAGATTAACTATAGAAGATGCGAAAACTCAGCTTTTATCTGAAGTAGAAAAGCAAATTACAGTAGAAAAGGCAACATTAATTAAGGAGTTAGAACAAAAAGCAAAAGAAACAGCAGACAAAAATGCAAAAGAGGTAATAAGCTATGCTATACAAAAATGTGCAGCAGATCATACTTCAGAAACAACTGTATCAATAGTATCTCTTCCTAATGATGATATGAAAGGAAGAATAATTGGTAGAGAGGGTAGAAATATAAAAACTTTAGAGACTTTAACTGGAATAGATTTAATAATAGACGATACTCCAGAGGCAGTAGTAATTTCAGGGTTTGACCCACTAAGAAGAGAAATTGCTAAAATGTCTCTTGAAAAATTGATTGAAGATGGAAGAATTCATCCAGCCAAGATTGAAGAAATGGTCGAAAAATCAAGAGAAGAATTAGAAACTATTATTAAAGAAGAAGGAGAAAGAGCAGCAATGGAAGCTGGTGTAATAGGGCTTCATGCAGATATCATAAAACTATTAGGAAAACTAAAATATAGGACAAGTTATGGGCAAAATGTTTTAAATCATTCAATAGAAGTTTCTAATTTAGCAAGGATAATGGCAGAAGAGTTAGGATTAGATCCTAAAGTTGCAAGAAGAGCAGGTTTACTTCATGACATAGGCAAAGCTCTAGATCATGATATGGAAGGAACACATGTTGAAATTGGTGTAGATGTATTAAGAAAATATAAAGAAAATGAAATTGTAATTAATGCAGTAGAAGCACATCATGGTGATGTGGAACCAAAATCAATAGAGGCAGTTTTAGTCCAAGCTGCTGATGCGATTTCAGCTTCAAGACCAGGAGCAAGAAGGGAAACTTTAGAGGCATACATAAAGAGATTACAACAATTAGAAGGTATTGCAGATTCTTTCGATGGAGTAGAAAAATCTTTTGCAATACAAGCAGGTCGAGAAGTTAGACTAATTGTAAAACCAGAAAAAATTAGTGACAGTCAAATGACTTTGATGGCAAGAGATGTTGCTAAGAAAATTGAAAGTGAAATGGATTATCCAGGTCAAATAAAAGTAAATATTATAAGAGAAACAAGAGTCGTAGAATATGCTAAATAATTAAATATAAATAGATGAAATTCAAGTTTATTTTGAATTTCATCTATTTTTGTATAATTAAACCACATAAATATAAGCAGTACAATCTAGTTATATTGTACTGCTTAAAAAAATATTGGTTGCTATTTATTTGCTTCTTTAGTAGAATCTGGAATATATTTTCTTTTGGGTGCTTTTAAAGAAACAGGCATCTTATTTTTTCTATAATACATAGAATCAGAATATAATGTCCTATTTGGATTTCCAGCCATTTCTTTAAGATATTCACTAAGATTGATGTTGTATTTCATACTAAAAATCCTCCTTTTTAAATAGCAATTTTTATAATTAAATGTAACTATATAACATAATAAATGACTTTAGTATAAAAGTCAAGCTCCTCTTTTTGTAGGTTCCGTTTTTTTAAAATAATAATTTTTAGACTTACAATTAAGCTCTACACGAATATTAATATTTATTTTATCAAAGTTTTTTACTGGCTTTGCCAATCGCAATGGGTCATTATATTTAAAATCTCTTAAAATTTTATTAAACCCCTTTAAATTTTAAGACAAATATAATATAATATGTAAGCATAGGAGAATACTATATAATACCAAGGAGGGTAATTATGGGAAAAGATAAAAGTAATAATGAAAAAACAAAAAAATACAAAATAGAAGAATCAAAAGAAAGCAAGACAAAAAAGAAAAAGAAAAAAAGTAACAATGAAGAAACAAAAGCCCTAAAAATAACTAAAAAAGGAAAAGTAAAGAAAAAACACAAAATATTAAAAAGAATAATAATAGGAATAATATTATTAATGTTAATAGCTGCAATGGTTGTGGCAGGAATAGTAGTAGGAATCTTTACAAGTGATAAATACAAAGTTAGTAAAGAAGAAATAAAATTAAGTAATACAAATAGTGAAATAAGATCAGCCACTACAGGCGAAACAATAGCAGTATTAAGTGCAGATGAAAATAGGAAATGGGTAGACTTAGATAAAATGCCAAGTTATCTACCAAAAGCATTTGTAGCAATAGAAGATAAAAGATTTTATGATCATAAAGGTATAGATATAACTAGAACCTTATCAGCTACTCTAAATTTTGTAATAAAAAAAGGAGATTCTTCATATGGAGGAAGTACAATAACACAGCAATTAATTAAAAACTATTATGACGATAAAGATGATGAAGGAATTGCAGGGGTAGAGAGAAAAGTCAGAGAAATGGCACGTGCATATAATGTAGAACAAGTACTTTCAAAAGATGAAATATTAGAATTATACTTAAATATAATATTTATGGGTGGAAAAAATAATGGAGTATATACAGCATCAATATATTACTTTAATAAGCCAGTAGAACAATTAACCTTAGCAGAAGCTGCATTTTTGGCAGGAATAAACCATTCTCCAAATGCGTATAATCCATTTAATGAAGAAAAAGATAATACAGAAAAAATAAAAACAAGAACAAAAACTGTATTATCAGAGATGAAAGAACAAGGATATATTCAAGATGAAGAAGCATATAATGCAGCAGTAGCAGAAGTAGATAATGGCTTGCCATTTAATCAAGGTCAAGTATCAACAGGTTCAAGCTATTCATATCATACAGCAGCATTATTAGAGCAAGTAATTAAACAACTTATGGAAGAAGAAGGAATAAATAGAGATGTTGCAAGAACAAAGTTATATAATAATGGATATATAATATATTCCACAGTAGATACAAAAATACAAGCAAGAATGGAAGAAGAATATGCAAAAGACAAATATATTTTCCAACCAAAAGCAAAAGACAAAGATGGAAACTTACTAAATAGTGGTCATTCACAATCTGCCATGGCTATTATAGATCATAAAACAGGTAGAGTAGTAGGTGTTATGGGAGGGCTTGGAAAAGATGCAGATGTAACTGGAACAAATAGAGCAACACAAGGTACAATACAACCAGGTTCATCATTTAAGCCAATTGGAGTAATAGCACCAGCCTTAGAAGAAGGAATTATAACAGCATCAACAGTATATGACGACTCTCTTACAAATTTTGGAGGCAAGTATTCTCCACGTAACTCTGGAAGTTTTGCAGGTTTACTTACAGTAAGGCATGCAATAGAAAGGTCATCTAATGTTGTAAGTGTAAAAATAATGGCAGAATTAACACCAAGAAAATCCATAGAATATTTGAAAAATATGGATATTAACATAGACTCAGTACATGAAAGTTTACCAATGGCATTAGGAACAGCATCAGTAAGTCCATTAGAAATGGCAGCAGCATATGCAGCAATAGCAAATGATGGTGTATATATAACGCCAACATTTTATACAAAAATTGAAGATGAACATGGAAAAGTTGTATTAGAACCAAAACAAGAGCAAAAGAGAGTATTATCTGTTCAAAATGCGTATATATTAAAGTCAATACTTACATCTCCAGTAACTGGACCAAATGGAACAGTAGGAAGTAGTTGTAGAATTTCTGGAATAGAAGTAGCAGCAAAAACTGGTTCAACAGAAGAATACAAAGACAGATGGCTTTGTGGATTTACTCCATATTATGCAGCTGCAACTTGGTTTGGGTTTGATAGACCAGAAAAGCCAAATGGAAACAATAATGCACGTACTATATGGGGAGCTATAATGAAAGATATACATGTTGGGTTACCAAATGCAAGTTTTACAAGACCAGATGGAATAGTTACAGAAACAATTTGCTTAGATACAGGATGTGTTGCTACATCTTCATGTGCTAGAACAGAAAGAGAAAGTTTTGTTATAGGAACAGTACCAAAAGCATGTGAGGGACACAAAAAATTAACAATATGTGTAGATACTGGAAAAATAGCAAATGAATATTGTCCAAACAAAGAAGAAAAAACATTTTTGGCAAAACCACAAAAAGAAGATACAAAACAATGGAGTACATCAGGCAGCGAAAAATATAATGTACCAACAGAAAATTGTACTGAACATAAAGAGCCAGAACAAATAGAAGTAACAAATGTAGTTGGGAAAAAGGTAGAAGTAGCAAAAAAAGAGCTTGAAGATAAAGGTTTAAAAGTTGAAATAAAATATCATACAGAAGATAAAAATAAAGATAATGGTGTAGTATTAAAACAAAGTGTAGATGGAGGTCAAAAAGTAACTAAAGGAACAACAATAACATTAACAATAAATAAAAGACAAAATTCTTCAAATAATACTAATGAGGTAGGAGGAAATAAAACAAATACTACAAATACAAATAGCACAGTAGTGAACAATACTCAAACTACAACTAATACAGTAACGAATTCACAAACGAGTAATATTATAGATTAAAAATTAAAAAGAAAGGAAGTTTATTATTCAACCTTTATACTATATAAAGGTTGAATAATAACAACAAGTAATATGCAATTAAAATTATATAATACATTAACTAGAAAAAAAGAAGAGTTTGAGCCATTAGATGGCAAAGAAGTTAGAATATATTCTTGTGGTCCAACAGTATATAGTTATGCACATATAGGCAATTTTAGAGCATATGTGTTTATGGATAATTTGAGAAGAGTTCTAAAATATAATGGATATAAATTAAAACATGTTATGAACATAACAGATGTAGGACATTTGGAATCAGATGCAGATGAAGGTGAAGACAAAATGGAAAAAGCAGCAAGAAAAGAAAATAAGAATCCTTATGAAATAGCAAATTACTATACTGAAATATTTTTTAGAGATATGGGTAGACTAAATATAGGAAAACCAGAAATTATAGCAAAAGCAACAGAACATATTTCAGAAATGTTAGAATTTGTAAAAAAATTATTAGAAAATGGATATGCTTATGAAACTTCAAGAGGAATTTATTTTGATATATCAAAACTAGATAGATATCCAGTATTATCAAATAGAAATATAGATGATCAAATAGCAGGTGCTAGAGTTGATGTAGATACAGAAAAAAGAAATCCATATGATTTTGCACTATGGATTAAAGCACCAGAAAATCATATTATGAAATGGGAGAGCCCTTGGGGATTATCTTATCCAGGGTGGCACATAGAATGTTCAGCGATGGGAAGAAAGTATTTAGGTGATGAATTTGATATTCATACAGGTGGGGTAGATCATATTCCAACACATCATGAAAATGAAATAGCCCAAAGTAAGGGTGTTACAGGAAAAATACCAGCTAAAAGATGGATGCATGTGGAATTTTTACAAGTAGATGGTGGAAAAATGTCAAAAAGTCTAGGAAATACATATACTTTAGATGAACTTGAAAAACATGAAATAGAACCACTTGCATATAAACTATTTTGCTATACAGCCCACTATAGAACAAAGTTAAATTTTACATTTGAAAGTGCTATATCTTCACAAAAGGCGCTAAACAGATTACGCGAAGGATATTTAAAACATGTAAACAGTAAAGAAGAAATATCTAATGAAGCAATACAACAATACAAAAGTAGATTTATAGAGGCAATTAATGATGACTTAAATATGCCTCTTGCAATGGGGATTATATGGGAGTTAGTCAGAAATGATATTAAGTCAGAAAAAATAGCTAAATTAATAGAAGAATTTGACGAAGTATTAGGATTAGATATAAAGAATTCAGACAAATATATATCACAACAGAAAAAAATAGAATTGCCAGAAGAAGTTGAAGATCTAATAAAACAGAGAACTCTAGCAAGAGAAAATAAAGATTGGTCTTTGTCTGATAAAATAAGAGATGAATTGAAGCAAATGGGATATAATGTTAAAGACTCAAAAGAAGGGATGACGGTTGAGAAAGTCTAATTTTAATATTGCTTAAGGAAAAAATCAACTGTGAAATATAACTTTGTAAACTTATATATGTTAAAAATAAAGGAGCGAGAGGATGACTAAAATAACGGAAATGTCATTTTTTAAAAAAGTAGTAAGCAGTATTAAAGATTTTGAAAGATATCCAGAGATGGCAACACAAAGAGTAGTTGCCACTTTGAAATATCTATTAAAGTTAATAGCAATATTTACTTTAATAATTGTAGCGGTATCTACTTACAAAAGTGTAAATGTATTAAATAATACAAAGAATTTTATAGAAAGTAAAATACCAGATTTTTCTTTTGAAAACAATACCTTAAATATAGATTTAACAGAACCTATAATAGAAAAAAATAAAGATTTAATTTTCGGAACTGTTATAATAGATGTAAACAGTATAAACGAAGAACTACTAAATGAATATAAAGAAAAATTAAATGATACTGAAACTGGAATAATACTTTTAAATGATAAGGTAATTGTATTGGCAAATTCACAATTAGGATATGTAGAGTATTCGTATAAAAGTCTAATGAAGGAAGATTTTACATTAACTAAACAAAATTTATTAGATTATCTTTCTGGAGGAAGTTTGATTTCAATACTTATAGCTATATTTATAGTAAACTTTATATATTCATTTATGACTTATTTAATAGGGGTATTAATGTATATAGTGTTACTTACTATGTTAGGTTATTTTACCGCAGCAATAATGAAAATGAGAATGAAAATTTATGCTATGTTTAATATGTCAGTTCACGCATTTACTCTGCCAACAATTTTGTTTTTAATATATATAGTTATTAATATGTTCACAGGAATGGAAATTATATATTTTGATGTTATGTATGTTGGAGTTGCCTATATTTATATAATTACAGCAATACTAATACTAAAATCTGACTTAATGAAAAGGCAACAAGAATTGATAAAAATAGTTCAAGAACAGAAAAAAGTAGCAGAAGAAGAAAAAAGAGAAGAAAAGGAAGAAGAGTCAAAAGATAAAAAAGAAAAGAAAAAAGAAAAAGAAGACTCAAAAGATAAAAAAGAAGATGAATTAGGAGGTACAGACCCAGAACCACAGGGGAATATGTTTAATGAATGATAGTGTATCTAATAAATATAAACAATAAATTAAGTATTTATTGTATGAATAATATATGAAGCAGTTACTATATAGTAACAGGAAGGAAAATAAGAATGAGTAAAGAGCAACATAATAGAAAAGAAAAAAATAATAAACAAATAGTACTAATAACAATAATAACAGTTATATTAATTGCAATAGCAGGTGTAGTTATTTATATGATGACAACTAATAAGTCAGAAGATAAAGAAATATCATATACAGATTTAATAAAAAAGGTAGTAGATGGTGAAGTTGAAGAAATAGAGATGACAACAGGAAGTACAGTACTAAAAGTTAAATTAAGAGACATAGAAGAAACAAAAACAGCAATTGTACCAAGTACACAAGCCTTTATTGAGCTTATTCAAAAGGAAAAAGTAGAAAAAGAAAATGATATAAAATTGATACAAGTACCAAGAAATGTACTGTTTTCAATATCAGAAACATTATTTGCATTACTTCCAACTCTTATGATAGTTGCATTATTTATTTTAGTGTTTAAAATGCAAGGGCTAGGTGAAAAAGGAAAAGTATATGATGAAACCACTACAAAGGTCAAAGTTAAATTTGATGATGTAGCAGGTCTTGATGAAGAAAAACAAGAAATGATAGAAACTGTACAGTTTTTGAAAGAACCAGAAAAATTTACTCAAATGGGAGCTAAAATTCCAAGAGGAATTTTATTATATGGAAAGCCAGGAACAGGAAAAACTTTAATTGCAAAAGCAATTGCAGGAGAAGCAGGCGTACCATTTATATCAATGAGTGGTTCAGAATTTATTGAAATGTTTGCAGGTTTAGGAGCTTCAAGAGTTAGAAAATTATTTGAAAAGGCTAGAAAAATGGCTCCATGTATTGTTTTTATAGATGAGATTGATGCAATAGGTTCAAGACGTTCATCAGGAAGTGGAGCAGAAACAGAAAATAATCAAACTTTAAATCAACTTTTAGTTGAAATGGATGGTTTTGAAACTGACGAAACTATTATTGTATTAGCTGCTACAAATAGACCAGAAATGTTAGATAAAGCACTATTAAGACCAGGAAGATTTGATAGACAAATAACAATAGCTGTTCCAGATTTAAAAGGAAGAGAGGAAATATTGAAAATTCATGCAAAAGACAAAAAGTTTGCTGAAAATGTAAGCCTAAAAAGTATTGCAGAAGATACAGCAGGTTTTACAGGAGCTGAACTTTCAAACATCTTAAATGAAGCAGCAATTGTTGCAACTGTAAATAAACATAAGCAAATTGAACAATCAGACTTAGATGAAGCAGTTAAAAAAGTAACAGTAGGACTTCAAAAAACAAGTAGAGTTATATCTGAAAAAGATAAAAAAACTACAGCATATCATGAAGCAGGACATGCTATAGTTAGTAGATATCTTGCAACTCAAGAGCCTGTGAAGGAAATTTCAATAATTCCTAGAGGTGTGGCTGGCGGATATACAATGTATAAGACAAATGAAGATAAAAGTTATATTTCAAAAACAGAAATGCAAGAAAGATTAGTAGCTCTATTTGGGGGACGTGCAGCAGAGAAATTGGTGCTAAATGATATTTCAACTGGTGCAAGTAATGATATAGAAGTTGCAACTAATATTGCTAAAGATATGGTTACTGTATATGGAATGAGTGATGTTGTTGGAACAATATCAATTAATACTGAAAAAGATCCTTATGAATTACAATTATTAGGCGATAGATATGCAGATGCAATAGGTGCAGAGGTAAAATTGTTATTAGATGGTGCATATTTAAAAGCTCAATCAATATTGTCAGCTCATATGGATAAATTACATGAAGTTGCTCAAACATTATTAAAGCAAGAAGTCATAACAGAAGAACAATTTGATAAATTTTTTGAATAATAAACGTTTAGTGAAGTCTTCTAGTATAGGGGAAATATTCGATTTTTGCTATACTAAAGCATAAGAGGCATGATAAAGTATTTAAATCTTTTAGAATACTTTTTATGCCTCATCTTTGTTTGTTAATGTTTGTAATTTTAAGTTTTGCTATTTTTTGAAATATATGTTTTAGGCTTAAAGTATCTTTTGCAGGAATATTAATATTTATTTTTTCAAAGTTCTTTACTGGCTTCGCCAATCGCTCTGGGTCATGTCCACTTTGGGAGCTTCCCTGCGCAGAACTTTTCAAAAATAAATATTAATATTCCTGTGAACTTCTAATAACTGTAGCCTAAAACATATATTTCAAAAAATAGCAAAACTTAAATTTGTAAATGTATTGTAAAAAATGGAAAAATTATGTATAATATAAAACAGTAGGAATGAGAAGGAGAAGTGAGGAAAATGGGAGAAAAGAAGAGAATATTAACAGGAGATAGACCAACAGGTAGGTTACATATTGGTCACTATTTTGGCTCTTTAAAAAAAAGAGTAGAGTTACAAAATTCAGGACTATATGAACCATATATATTAATAGCAGATGTTCAAGCATTAACAGATAATTTCAATAATCCAGAAAAAGTAAGAAAAAATGTAAGAGAAGTTGCAATAGATTATTTATCATGTGGAATAGATCCTGAGAAATCAACAATATATATACAATCAATGATACCAGAAGTTGCAGAATTAACAGTATTTTATTCAAATTTAGTAACAATCGCAAGACTACAAAGGAATCCCACAGTAAAAACGGAAATAGCACAAAAAAAGGATTTATTTGGTGAAAGTGTAACATATGGATTTTTAGGTTATCCAGTGAGTCAAGCAGCAGATATAACAGCTTTTGAAGGTGAAGTTGTACCAGTAGGAGAAGATCAATTACCATTAATAGAACAATGTAGAGAAATAGTAAGGAAATTTAATTCAATATATGGAGAGGTATTAGTAGAGCCACAAGCAGTATTATCAAGTGGAAAAAGAATAAAAGGGTTAGATGGAAATGAGAAAATGGGCAAATCACTTGGAAACGCTATATATTTGTCAGATAGTGAAGAAGAAATAACTAAAAAAGTAATGGGAGCAGTAACAGATCCATCAAGAATAAGAAAAGACGATAAAGGAAATCCAGAAATATGTATGGTTTCATATTATCATAACTTATTTAGTACAAAGGAAGAATGTAAAATAGTATGTGAAGAATGTAGACAAGGGCAAAGAGGTTGTGTAGCTTGTAAAAAACAACTTGCAAATAATATAATAAATACTTTAAAACCAATTAGAGAAAAAAGAAAATATTATGAAGAAAACCCAGAAATAGTGGATAAAATATTAATGGATGGAACTAAGAAGGCACAAGAGGTTGCAAAACAGACAATGAAAAAAGTAAAAAAAGCAATGAGACTAGATTATTAACAATAGGAGGAGAAAACATGTTTACAGATTATGTGAAAATAATAGTAAAATCAGGAGATGGAGGAAATGGAGCAGTTTCTTTCAGAAGGGAAAAATATGTAGCATCTGGAGGACCAGATGGCGGAGATGGAGGAAAAGGGGGCGACATATATTTTTTTGTAGATCCTGATGCAAATACTCTAATTGACTTTAGATATAAAAAGAAATTTAAAGCAGAGAGTGGAAAAAATGGAGAAGGTGGCAGACGTTATGGAAAAGGAGGAGAAGATCTTTATATAGGAGTACCAATAGGAACAATAATTAAAGAAGAGTCAACAAATAGAATACTTGCCGATTTATCCGAAAAAGGACAAAAAGAGCTTGTAATACCAGGCGGAAGGGGAGGAAAAGGAAATACACATTTTGCAACATCTACAAGGCAAGCACCTAGGTTTTCACAAGATGGAGAAAAGGGAATCGAAAAGGAGTTGATTTTAGAGCTTAAACTATTAGCAGATGTAGGGCTTTTAGGTTTTCCAAATGTGGGAAAATCAACATTCCTATCAAGAGTAACATCTGCAACACCTAAAATTGCGGATTATCATTTTACAACATTAGAGCCAAATTTAGGAGTTGTAAAATCAGAATATGGAGCAAGTTTTGTAATAGCAGATATACCAGGAATAATTGAAGGTGCAAGTGAAGGTACTGGATTAGGACTTCAATTTTTAAGACATGTAGAAAGAACAAGGTTATTATTACATGTAATAGATATATCAGGTACAGAAGGAAGGAATCCAGTAGAAGATTTTAAAATAATAAATAAAGAACTCAAAAAATATAGTGAAAAACTAGCAACAAGAAAACAAATAATAGTAGCAAATAAAATAGATAGTATGCAAAATGAAACTTTATTAAAAGACTTAGAAAAGTTGGCTAAAGAAAATAAAATAGAGATATTTAAAATATCAGCAGTAACTGGTGAAGGTGTAAAAGAGCTTTTAGATAGAGTAGTAGAAGTACTAAAAGAACTTCCAAAAGAAGAACTAGTTCAAATAGTTGAAAAGAAAGTATATGTACTAGAGGAGGAAAAAGATGGCTATAATATTACAAAAGAAGATGGAATATTTGTAGTAGACGGCCCAGCAGTTCAAAGAATTATGAGACGTGTAAATTTAGAAGATAATGAATCAATGTACTATTTCCAAAAATGTTTAGAGGAACTAGGAGTAAATGAAAAATTAAAAAAGGCAGGAGTTAAAGAAGGCGATACTGTTAGAGTTGTCGATTGGGAATTAGAGTGGTATGACTAAATCTTAATATGGAGGTATAAGGCAAAATATGCAAAGTATTAGCTTTCCAGCACTTAATTTAAATTTACAAATAAATAGAGTTGCATTTGAATTATTTGGGATAAAAATTTATTGGTATGCAATTTTTATTGTTTTAGCAATAGTATTAGCAATTTTCTTTTTTAAAAAAGATGATGATAAATATGGTATAAAATTTGAAAATATTTTAGAGGCAGCAATATTTGTAATACCAATAGCAATAGTATGTGCAAGAATATACTATATAGTATTTAATTTAAACTATTATGTTCAAAATCCAATAAAGATGTTTGATTTAAGAAATGGAGGACTTGCAATATATGGAGGAATTATTGGAGGAGTAATAACTATATATATATATTGTAAAAAGAAAAAAATAAAATTTATAAGTTTTTTAGACTATATAATACCATATTTAGCTTTAGGTCAAGCTATAGGAAGATGGGGAAATTTTGTAAATGTTGAAGCATATGGTACACAGACAACAAGTTTTTTTAGGATGGGAATATTTAAAGAAGCAACATACATGGAAGTACACCCTACTTTTTTATATGAAAGTATAATAGATTTTGCAATATTTATCATATTATATCTCTTTAGAAACAGTAAGAGGTTAGAAGGAAAAATAACATATATATATTTAATAATATATTGCTTTTTCAGATTTTTTATAGAGCAACTTAGAACAGACAGTCTTATGCTAGGGAATATTAGAGTTTCAGCAATTTTTTCTGTCATTCTATTTATAATAGGAATAATAGGATTAATTTTTAGCGAGAAAAACGCAACTAGAAATTTATAAAAAAGTTAAAACTTTTGTTTGACATTCTTTTGTTTGTATGATATTATATTATAAAATTAAATGAGGAGTGATGTAAATGAGAGCAAAAAGTGACCCAATGGAATTAAATAAAAAAGAGAAAGCGATATTAAAATTTATCGAAAATCAGATAGACAAAAATGGATATCCACCATCAGTAAGAGAAATAGGAAAAGCAGTAGGCTTAAAATCAACAGCAACAGTACATGGCTATTTGGCAAAACTTGTAAATAAAGGGTATATAAAAAAAGAAGACCAAAAAGGAAGAACTTTAAGGTTATTAAAAAGAACAAATAAGCCAAAAGAAGAGGAAAATAAAAATTTTTATACAGGTAAAGAGATGGTAGAAGTTCCTGTAATAGGAAAAATTACAGCAGGAGAACCTATTTTAGCTGTAGAAAATGTAACAGACACATTCCCAATACCAATCGACTTTGTAGGAAACAGTGAAAGCTTCATGTTAACAGTTAGTGGTGAAAGTATGATAGAAGCAGGAATATTAGATGGTGACTACATATTAGTAAAAAAACAAAATACAGCTAATAATGGTCAAATAGTAGTAGCATTAATTGGAGAAGAAGCAACTGTAAAAACATTTTACAAAGAAAGTGACCATATAAGATTGCAACCAGAAAATAGTACAATGGATCCAATAATAGTACCAAATTGTGAAATATTAGGGAAAGTAGCAGGGGTATTCAGAAAAATAAGATAAATGTACTCAATAGAAATGCTAGATATAGCCAATAGGAAAATGAAATATAGTAAAAATTCAGAGATAAGCAAAATTTATATTTTATTTATTATTACAAAAAACATAACAAGTAGCCAGATATACTGGTGAATATGAGAAATAAAAGGAGAAAAGTATGGCGAGAATGAAAACCTTTTTTAAATATCTAATTCTAGTAATAGGATTTTTTATAATTTCTCAAATACTAATATATTTAAGTATAATAACCTCATATAGTCCTATAACATTAGAAGATATTTCAGAAGAATACATAATAATAGGAGAAGCTAAAGCAAAAAAGATATCAGGTTATGTAAAAATTACAGTTAAAAATCCAAAAGAAACAGAATTAAAAAATAAATATATAAAATTAGAATATTATTCAAAAAACAATAACTTATTAGGAATAGATTATATAGAAACAGGTGAAATTGGAGCTAAAGAAGAAAAAGAATATGAAATAAGCTTTCAGTATGAAAGAATAAAAAGTGTAAAAATAGACATAGTAGATAATAAAGAAATATTTTGAAATAATAAAGACAAGTTGTTATAAAACAGCTTGTCTTTGCATAAAATAATAGTAATTATTGAGAAACAAGCAAAATTTGTAACAGCTCAGATATAAGAAAAATTTATATTCTATTGTGTCATTAATATTTATTTTTAGAAGTTTTTTACTGTCTTCGTAGGTAACTCTGGGTCATATCTACTTTAGGAGTTTACCTGCATAAAACTTCTAAAAATAAATATTAATAATGAAGCAGATAGTACAATACCTGTGAATGTTACCTAAATTTATAAAAAAATGCAAATAAGGATTGAAATTTTTAAAAAGATGTAATATAATCGCAACAGAAATGTAATAAAAAAGAAAAATAAATGTAATAATAAGACTAGTTAGCTATATAAAATTTAAAAGCAGATAATTTTATATTTAATTAAGATAAAATGGGAAACCATAATTTAATATACTTGAAAGGAAGATGCAAATGTTTGGATTAGGACAAGACATTGGTATAGATCTAGGAACAGCTACAGTAATAGCATATGTAAAAGGGAAAGGTATTGTGTTAAGAGAGCCTTCTGTAGTAGCTGTAGACAACAACACAAGTAATGTATTAGCAGTTGGAAAAGAGGCTAGAAGAATGTTAGGAAGGACACCAGGAAATATAGTTGCAACAAGACCATTAAGAGAGGGAGTAATATCAAATTATACTGTAACAGAAAAAATGTTAAAGTATTTCATAAATAAAGTATGTGGTAAATTTATGTTTTCACCTAGAATTATGATATGTATACCATCGCAGGTCACAGAAGTAGAAAAAAAAGCAGTAATAGATGCTGCTTCACAAGCAGGAGCAAGAAAAGTATATTTAATAGAAGAACCAATAGCAGCAGCTATTGGAGCAGGAATAGATATATCAAAACCATGTGGGAATATGGTAGTAGATATTGGTGGGGGAACAACTGATATAGCAGTTATATCATTAGGTGGGTCTGTTGTAAGCAATTCTCTTAAAGTAGCAGGAGACAAATTTGATGAAGCTATAGTAAAATATATAAAAAGAAAATATAACATAATAATAGGGGAAAGAACAGCAGAAGAATTAAAAGTAAATATAGGTTGTGTATTCCCAAAAGTACAAGATTCAGAAATGGAAATGAGAGGAAGAGATTTATCAACAGGGTTACCAAAAACAATAAAAGTATATTCAAGTGAAATGCTAGAGGCCTTAATGGAACCAGCATTAATGATAGTAGATGCTGTACATTCAGTATTAGAAAAGACACCACCAGAGTTAGCAGCCGACATAAGTGACAGAGGTATATACATGACAGGTGGCGGTTGTTTAGTAGATGGCTTAGATAAACTACTACAAGAAAAAACAGGTATAAATGTAATGATAGCACAAGATGCAGTATCATGTGTAGCGTTAGGGACAGGAAAAGCATTAGATAATCTAGACAGTTTGGATGCAAAGTCAAGAAGATAAACTAATTAATAAAATATAAAAGTAATAATTAATATAGTATAAAAGGTATATAAGGCGGAGAAAATATCTTTCATAACAAAAGAAAATATATTTAAAGACAAGTGTCCGTCAAATTGTCTTAAAAAGGTGGAATAGATGAATAAAACAAAGAGGAAAATATTTGAAACATCAATGAGACTATTTGCAGAAAAAGGATATGATGCAACAAGCATAGAAGAAATTACAGCAACAGTAGGAGTAGCAAAGGGAACGTTATATTATCACTTTTCAAGTAAAGAAGAAATATTTAAGTTTTTAGTTGAAGAAGGAGTAAAGCTATTAAAAAACAGTATAGCAATAAAAACAGACAAATTGACTAATTCAATAGATAAACTAAGAGCTATAATATTAATAGAGTTAAAGGTATTAGTAAAATATGAAAGTTTTATGACAATAATATTAAGTCAAATATGGGGAACAGGTTCTAGAAGTATAATATGTAGAGACTATGTTTTTGAATATATCCAAATGATTCAGGAAATAGTTGAAAAAGGAATGGAAAAAGGAGAAATAATACAAGCAGATCCAAATGTAATAGCTTCAGGGATATTTGGCTTTGCATGTTCAAGTATGATATATAAGTTAAGGAGAGAGAAGAATATAGAAATACCAGAATTATATTTAGAAATAGATAAAACATTTATAAAGAAATTAAAAAAATAAAAAATTTACTAAATATGGAAGGATATAATTTAAAAATAATTAAATATTCATATACCTTCCAGCAAAGTCAGAAAGGAATGAATTTTAAAATGAGGATATTAAAAGATTTTAAAATACCAAACTTCAAGTTTCCAAAATTAAAAATGAAAGATATAGAAAATATAGAAGAAGTAAAAGTAGATTATGAAGAACTAAAAAAGAAAAATGAAAATACAAACAAAGATAGAAATAAAAATTATATAAAAACAAATTACAAAACAATAAAAGAAATATTTATAATGGCAAAAGAAAAATTTGCAGATGATTTATTTATATTAGAAAAATTTAATCCAAAGGGGCAATTTGAAAAAATAACATATAGACAATTTGCAAAAGATGTAATAGACTTAGGAACAGCATTAACTAAAAAATACAATTTGAAAAACGAAAGAATAGTTATAATAGGAGAAAATACATATAATTGGTATGTATCATATATGGCAATGCTTTGTGGAGTAGGTATAGCTGTACCAGTAGACAAAGAATTACCAGCTAATGAAATAGAGAATGTAATAAATAGATCAAAAGCATCTGCTGTAATATTTTCAACTAAGAAGAAAGATATTATAAACAAAATAGAAGATAAATTACCAACAGTAAAATATTTCATACAGATGAACTCAGATGAAGAGTTAGAAGGAAGAAATGTTGGTTTTAATACTTTATTAAAACAAGGAGCACAACTTATAGAAAATGGAGATAATTCATTTATTGACATAGAAATAGATCCAGACGAATTCAAAGTTCTTATATTTACATCAGGAACAACTTCAAATGCAAAAGGAGTTATGATTTGTAATAGAAATTTAGCAGAAAACGTAAATGCAGTAAGTACATATGTAAAATTAACACAAGCTGATAGGTTATTTTCAGTATTACCTTTACATCATACATATGAATCATCAATAGGTTTTCTGTTACCAATGGCAAATGGTTGTTCTATAGCAGTTTGTCAGGGGTTAAAATATATTGTGCCAGATTTGCAAGAAACAAAACCTACAGCATTACTTGCAGTTCCATTACTAATAGAGAATTTATATAAAAAAATAAATAAAACTATAGAAAAGAGTGGAAAAGCAGGCTTAGTAAATTCTATGTTACATATAACAAATGCTTTAAAGAGTGTAGGAGTAGATATAAAAAGGAAAGTATTTTCAGAAATATATGCAAATTTAGGTGGAAATTTAAGAATAATAGTTTCAGCAGCAGCTCCAATAGATCCAAAGGTTGGGAAATGGGTTCAGGATTTAGGAATATCATTCTTACAAGGATATGGATTAACAGAAACAGCACCAATTGCAGCTTTAACTCCAGAATATAATCCAAAAGTAGGCTCAGCAGGAAAAGCAGTTAATTGTGCAGAATTAAAAATAGATCAACCTAATGAAAATGGTGAAGGTGAAGTATTAATAAAGAGTAAAACTTTAATGCTTGGATATTATGAAGATGAAGAAGCTACAAATGAAGTCATAGAAGTAGATGAAAATGGAGATAGATGGTTTCACTCAGGGGATGTAGGATATTTAGATGAGGATGGATATTTATTTATAACAGGAAGAATAAAAAATGTTATAGTAACTCAGAATGGAAAGAACATATATCCAGAAGAAATAGAACTAATGTTAGGAGAAATATCAGAGATAAAAGAATGTATGGTATATGGAAAACCAGAAAAAGGAGAAAAAGAACTAACCATTTCTGTAAAAGTAATTCCAAACTTTGAAGAAATAGAAACAAAACATGGTAAGGATTTAACAGATGAACAAATACATGATATAATATGGGAACAAATAAAAATAGTAAATAGAAAATTAACATCATATAAAGCAATAAAGAAACTAGAAATAAAGAAAGATGAATTTGTAAAAACAACAACAATGAAAATAAAAAGATATGTAGAAATAAATAAGGAAACATAATTTAAACAAATATTACAATTGTGTTACAATTTACGGAAATAGTACTTTGGCTATTGACAACTATATTTATTTTGTATTAAAATAAAGTAGAAGTCAAATAAAAAAAGTATTATGAATCCTAATGTAACTTTTTGTAAAAAAAGCAATATATAAATACATAGGAAAAAAGGAGGAGAGTTTACATGTCTAGATCTGGCATAGTAAATGTGAGAATGGTAATCACAGAAGAAAAAATCCTATCTAATATAGATAAGGTACAAAGAATGATAAATCCAAAAAGTAAGAAACAAATTATACAGCTAGAAGATGACTCTTACTTTAAAGATTTAATTGAATCAATTAAAACATATTTGGTAGAATATCCAAAAAAGAAAAATTTTCCATCAAGTGTATATAAGGCAGCATATGAATTAGTTGAATTCGCAACGAATCAATTTGAAGAAAATACAAAACAAATAGAGGAATTAATTAGACAAAGAGAAGCCAACATTACATCTGCTAGAATATTAAAGGAAACCTTAGAAATAGTTGAAAATAAAGTAGATGGATGGAAAGGTTCTGTAAAAGAAATAGAAGATAGATTCCCAGAAGATATAATAGAAACTTTGCAAATGATTGGAAAATCAAAAGATATTCAAACAGAAAATTATCAAGATGCAGTAAAGCTAATAAATGCTAGAGTTCTTAACTTAGAATCTAACTTACATATTGAAATAGATATGGAAAGAATTGAAGATAGATCAAAGGCTTTAAGCTATATAGGAATAGAAGTAGCAGATGCATTAAAATTAATACCAACGCCAGAAGATATAAATGTAGCAGAAATACAGACACAAACAGCAAATACTCAAGTTGGTCAAACAGTAACTCCAATTCAAACCACTACTACAACAGTTCAATCTGGAACAGATAGTGTTACAAATGAATATGTAGAACAAACAACATTTGAAGTTAAACCATCATTATGGCAAAGATTTAAACAAACAAAATTTGCGAGAGCAATATCATATGCTTTAAAAATAAGAGTGGTTTTAGATTTGCCAACATTACCAGAAGGAAGAGAGTCACAAAATTAGATATAAATTGATCGTGAACTTTCTTAAGAAAAATCTTAAAAAAGTTCACGATTAATATTTTATTAAAGTCGAAATGCTTACATACAAAAGGTTTTCATAGATTTTACTTTATTTGATAAATTTTTTAAAAAATATTGCATAAACTATTGACAAGAAGAAAAAAATTATATATAATTAAAAATGTCTTAGGAAATGCTCCCTTAGCTCAGTTGGTCAGAGCAACCGGCTCATAACCGGTGGGTCC
>CANRSN010000006.1 GCA_947642455.1 uncultured Clostridiaceae bacterium | reverse complement strand
TGTTGGGACATTTTCTCATTTCTTTACTTAAGACATTATCACATTTCTTTCATAATAGATAAAGAAATAAACAAATAGGCATTTACAAAATAAAACTTTAGTTATATAATTATCATGTTAAAATATAATTATATTAATTAAAGTTTTATTTTTATATTGAAAGGAAAGAAAAATATGATATTAAAGGAAATATTAGCAGGACTAGAAGGGCTAAAAGTTAGAGGAAATTTGGAAGTGGAAGTACAAAATATAGAAAAGGATTCAAGAAATATAAAAGAAGGAAGTATGTTTATTGCAATAAAAGGGTTTGAAGCAGATGGTCATGAATACATATTAAAGGCAGTAGAGCAAGGAGCTTCAGTTGTAATGGCACAAGAAGGAGTAAATTTAGAAATAATAAAACAAATTCCAGCAAATGTAACAATAGTTGTTGCAAAAGACACAAGGTATGCACTAGCAATATGTTCTTGTAACTTTTACAAAAATCCTTCAAAAAAATTCAAATTAATAGGAATTACAGGAACTAAAGGAAAAACAACAACAGCATTTATGACAAAGGCAATTTTAGAAAAGGCAGGTCATAAAGTTGGGTTAATTGGTACTATAGCAATATACATAGGAAACAAAAAATTAGAGGATAGTGACAGAACAACACCAGAAAGCAACAAATTACAATCAATATTTGCACAAATGGAAAAAGAAGGCTGTGATGTAGTAGTAATGGAAGTTTCATCACAAAGTCTAAAATTGCACAGGGTAGCGGGCTGTGATTTTGACATAGGGGTTTTCACAAACTTTTCAGAAGACCATATAAGTCAAAAAGAACATCCAGATATGCAAGACTACTTTAATTCAAAAGTTAAACTATTTAAAATGTGTAAAAAAGGTTTTATAAATGCAGATGACTTATATAGTGCAAAAGTAGCGAAATTAGTACCAAACTGCGAAATTTCAACATATGGAATAGACAATTCTTGTAGTACATTAGCAAAAGATATAACAATAACAAATTCATATGTAGATTTTAAAGTAAAATTAGGTACCAAAAATGAAAGAGTAAAAACATGTATTCCAGGAAGGTTTAGTGTATATAATTCATTAGCTGCAATATGTATAGGAACATCTTTAGGAGCAACAGTAGATAATATAAAAGATGCCTTATTAGAAGTTAGAGTACCAGGTAGATCTGAACTTATAAACAATAAAAAAGAATTAACAATAATGATAGATTATGCACATTCACCAGAAAGTTTAGAAAATATTTTAAGTGCAGTAAAATCTTATACTAGAGGAAAAGTTATATGTTTGTTTGGATGTGGGGGAGACAGAGATACATCAAAACGTGCAACAATGGGCGAAATATCTGGAAGAATAGCAGACTATACAATAATAACTTCAGATAATCCTCGTACTGAAGATCCAAATAAAATTGTAGAACAAATAGAAGAAGGAATAAAAAAGACAAAAGGCAAATATACATGTATAGTAGATAGAATAGAGGCAATTAAATATGCAATAAATATGGCAGATAAAAAAGACATTATAGTTCTAGCTGGAAAAGGTCATGAGCCATATCAAGAAATAAATGGTAAAAAATATCCTTTTGATGAAAGAATAATAGTAAATGATATAATAAATGGAGAGAGTAAATAAAAATAGAAGAAATTTAGTTACTACTATAGTAGTAACGAATAGGGGGAAATAATGGAGTTTCAAGTTAAAGTATTATTAATAAGTTTTGCAATAACAGTACTAATTTCATTTGTAGTTATACCAATTTTAAGAAAATTAAA
This sequence comes from uncultured Clostridiaceae bacterium, assembly GCA_947642455.1. Lineage (GTDB taxonomy): Bacteria > Bacillota > Clostridia > TANB77 > CAG-508 > UMGS1663. The sequence goes on along the minus strand of CANRSN010000006.1, from coordinate 85,692 downwards.
GGTTGGTCAAGTAGAAAGAGATGATGGACCAGAATCACATTTAAAGAAACAAGGAACACCTACAATGGGTGGAATTATAATAATTATGAGTATGGTTATTGTATGTGTAGGGGTATTTATGTATTATAGGACAAAAGAACCAGATGTTGCTAAAAATATATTACCAATGCTATTTTTATCAATAGGTTTTGGAGCTATAGGATTTATAGATGATTTTAAAAAATTAGTATTAAAAAATACCAAAGGCTTAAAGCCAGCAGCTAAAATGTTTGGTTTATTAATAATATCTGTAGCATATACATTATTTCTTACAATGTATTTAGATATAGGAACAGACATTTATATACCTTTTGCAAAAATAAATATAACACTTCCAGTTTGGTTATATATACCATTTGCAATAGTAGTAATGCTTGCTGCTACAAATGCAATAAATTTAACAGATGGAATAGATGGCTTATCTAGTAGTGTTACAACAATAATACTTACAGCATTAACAGTTATAGCAATTATATTAGAAGTAAAAGAAGTAACCATATTTGGAAGTGCATTGGCAGGTACATGTTTAGGATTTTTACTATTTAACTTATACCCATCAAAAATAATGATGGGTGACACAGGCTCTCTTTTACTAGGAGGAGCAGTTGCAGGAATGGCACTATATCTAAAAATGCCAATACTATTATTAATAATAGCAATAATTCCTGTTATAGAAACTTTATCTGTTATTATGCAAGTAGCTCATTTTAAAAGAACAGGAAATAGATTATTTAAAATGGCACCACTACATCATCATTTTGAACTAAAAGGATGGAAAGAAAATAAAGTAGTATCAGTATTTAGCATAATTACATTAATTGCATGTATAATTGGGGTAATATCAATTTAACTTCAAGTTTTAGTATACAAAAGAAGTTTATTAGTTGCAATAAGCAATATTTGGAGGAGAAAATGGCAAAAAGTAATATTAAAAGCATATTAGATACAAAGAAAAAACCATTTGACTTTATACTATGTATTACAATATTTTTATTACTATCATTAGGAATAGTGATGGTACTTTCAGCAAGTGCACCATCGGCTTTATCGACTTTTGGTAACAGTTATGAATATGTAATAAAACAGCTAACTTTTGCAGTAGTTGGAGTTTTTTTAATGTTTTTTATCTCAAAAATAGATTATCGTTACTATAAAAAGTTATATAAATTTGCATATATAGCATCAATTGTAGCTTTGCTTTCAGTTGCTATTCCAGTAATAGGAGTAGAAGTAAAAGGTGCCACAAGATGGATTAACTTAGGATTTGGTCAATTTCAACCATCAGAACTTGCAAAAATAGGGTTAATAGTTTTTTATGCAGCATATTTATCAGACCATAAGAGTGAATTAGGTACTTTTGTAGGAGGGTTTGTTAAACCTTTGGCATTATTAGTACCACCAGTAGCAATACTATTTTTTGTGCAAGACCATTTAAGTGCAATTGTTGTAATTGGCGCAATAGTTTGTATAATGATGTTAATGGCAGGAAGTAAATTAAGACATTTTTTAACTGTTGGAGTAACAGGAGTTATAATTTTAGTAGCAGGAATGCTTATACTAGCACAAGTAACAGGAAAGGGAGATTTCAGGTTAGCAAGAATTACAACTTTTATGGATCCTTTTGCAGATAAGCAAGGAGATGGCTGGCAAGTAGTACAGAGTTTATATGCAATAGGTTCAGGGGGGTTATTTGGTGTTGGATTAGGTGAAAGTAAACAAAAATACTTATATCTTCCAGAACCACATAATGACTTCATATTTGCAATAATAGCTGAAGAACTAGGTTTCATAGGTTGTACAGTAGTAATAGTACTGTTTGCAATATTTATTTGGAGAGGAATAATAGCTGCAATGAAAGCAACAGACACTTTTGGTAGTTTACTGGCAGTTGGAATAACATCGCTTGTAGGAATACAGGCAATTATAAATATTGCAGTTGTAACATCATCAATGCCAGCAACAGGAATGTCTTTACCATTCTTTAGCTATGGGGGAACAGCACTTGTTATACTATTATGTAGTGTGGGTGTATTATTAAATGTTTCAAGGTCAGGCTCAAAGGTTTAAATAAAATACAAAACGAACATTGGGGAATAATCATTTTAGTTTGGAAAGTGAGCAACACATCTTCTTGTAAGAAAGCAAACAAAATGACTATCCCCACTGTTTAGCCTTAGTTGAAAATATATAGGGAGGTAACGTATGAGAGTAATTATTGCAGCAGCTGGAACTGGAGGTCATATTAATCCAGGCATAGCAATAGCAAACAAAATAAAAGAAGAAGAACCAGACTCAAAAATAATATTTATAGGAACAAATAGAGGGTTAGAAAACGATTTAGTTCCTAGAGCAGGTTATGAACTAAAAAATATAGACTCATATGGAATTAATAGAAGTATAAGTATAGACAATATAAAAAGACTTTACAAAACAATAAAATCTATAGGAGAGGCAAAAAAAATAATAAAAGAATTTAAGCCAGATGTAGTTATAGGTACAGGTGGATATATATGTATATCTGTAGGAATAGCTGCCAAGAAGAGTAATATACCACTTATATTACATGAAAGCAACGCATTTCCAGGAATGGCAGTAAAAATTTTATCAAAAAAAGCAGATGTAGTTCTTACAGGTTTTAAAGAAGCAAAACAAAGACTAACAAAAGCTAAAAAGGTAGTAGTTACAGGAACTCCAACAAAGGTACAAAAACTTAATTTAACACAAAGAGAAAAATTAAAAGTAAAGAATAATTTAGGCTTTAAAGAAGAATTACCATTAATATTCGCATATGGTGGAAGTCAAGGCGCAAAAAGTATAAATGAAAGCTTAGTAAAAATAATAAAAGAAAAGAAAAACAAAGAATACAACATTTTATGGGCAACAGGGAATAGTGGGTATGATCAAATAAAAGAAGAATTTGAAAAAGAGCAAATTAGTATAAATAATATAAGCAATGCTAAAATAGTACCATATATATACAATATGGAGGAAATACTAAATACAGCAGATTTATTAGTATGTAGAAGTGGAGCTATGACAATAACAGAAATATCAAATGTAGGGAAACCAGCAATATTTATTCCATTTCCATTTGCAACAGAAAATCATCAAGAATATAATGCAAAAGTACTAGAAAATGTAAATGCAGCCAAAATTATATTAGATAAAAATTTAAATGCAGAAAATTTAGATACACAAATAAAAAATATTGTAAACAATCCACAGCTTATGTTAGAAATGGGGAATAATGCAAATAAAGTAGCAGTAAATGATGTACAAAATAGAATATACAAGGAAATAATTAATATTAAGGTATTGCAAAATTAAAAAAAATAGACTACAATAGTAAAATGTAAGTTACAAAGTAAAATATAGTAATAATAAGCATAATGAAAATATAAACGAAGGAGTATACAATGGCAGATAAATTAATTATAGTTGAGTCACCAGCAAAAGCCAACACAATAAAAAAATTTCTTGGAGGAAATACAAAGGTTGTTGCTTCAATGGGACATATTAGAGATTTACCAAAATCAAAATTAGGAGTAGATGTAGAAAATAATTTTGAACCAGAATATATAAATATCAGAGGAAAAGGGGATTTAATAAAATCATTAAAAAAAGAAGCAGCAAATGCAAAACAAGTATATCTTGCAACTGACCCTGACCGTGAAGGAGAAGCAATTGCTTGGCATTTAGCATATATATTAGGGATACCAGAAGATTCTGTATGTAGAGTAACATTTAATGAAATAACAAAAGAAACTGTACAAGAGTCAATAAAACATCCAAGGAAAATAAATATGAATGTCACAGATGCACAGCAAGCAAGGCGTGTACTAGATAGAATTGTAGGTTACAAAATAAGTCCACTTCTATGGAAAAAAGTAAAAAGAGGACTATCTGCAGGAAGGGTACAGTCTGTGGCTGTAAAATTAATAGCAGATAGAGAAGATGAAATAGAAAAATTTATACCAGAAGAGTATTGGAACATATATGCAATACTTTTAGATGAAAAATCAAAAACTACATTTGAAGCACATTTTTATGGAAAAGATGATAAAAAATTAGAAATTCATTCAAAGGAAGAATTAGATGTAATATTAAAAGGAGTAAAAAAAGCAAAATACATAGTAAAAGACATAAAAAAAAGTGAGAAAAAGAGGACGCCAGCTCCACCATTTACAACAAGTACAATGCAACAAGAAGCATCAAGAAAATTAGGTTTTACATTAAAGAAAACAATGTCTGTTGCACAGGGATTATATGAAGGAGTAAAAGTGCAAGAAAAAGGCTTTGTTGGACTAATAACATATATGAGAACAGACTCAACAAGAATTTCAGAAGAAGCAAGAGCAGCAGCTAAAAAACACATTATAGGAGAATATGGGGAAAAGTATTACGAAAATAGATATTATAAAACAAAAAAAGATGCTCAAGATGCTCATGAAGGCATAAGACCAACATATGTAGAATTAGAACCAGATAAAATTAAAGATTCATTAACACCAGATCAATATAAATTATATAAATTAATATACAATAGGTTTATAGCAAGTCAGATGTCAGCAGCAGTATATGACACTGTAGCAGTAGATATTAAAGCAAATGAATACAATTTTAAAGCAAATGGTCAAACTCTTAAATTTGCAGGATTTATGACATTATATGTTGAATCAGATGACCAAAAGCAGGAGACTAAGAAAAGCAAAAAAGTAGAAGTAGATACAACACTTCCAGAATTAACAATTAATCAAGAAGTAAAAGAGCAAAAAATAGATGCAAAACAGAGTTTTACAGAGCCACCACCAAGGTATACAGAAGCAAGTTTGGTAAAGGCATTAGAAGAAAAAGGAATAGGTAGACCAAGTACATATTCTCCAACAATTACTACTATATTGGAAAGAAGATACATAGAAAAAGAACAAAAACAATTAAGACCAACAGAATTGGGGAAAATTGTGAATAAGCTATTAGTAGAAAATTTTGGAGATGTAGTAAACGTACAATTCACAGCTAAAATAGAAGAAGAATTTGATGATGTGGCAGAAGGTAAACAACAATGGAAAAATGTTATAAATGAATTTTATGGACCTTTTAAAGTAACTTTAGATAAAGTGGAAAAGGAATTAGAACATGTTAAACTTGAATATGAAGTATCAGATGTACCTTGCGAAAAATGTGGTAGAATGATGGTTATTAAGTATGGCAAATATGGAAAGTTTTTAGCATGTCCAGGTTATCCAGAGTGTAGAAATGCAAAGCCAATTTATGAAACTATAGATGTTCCTTGCCCAGTATGTGGTAGCAAGGTTCAAGTAAGGAAAACAAGAAGAAGAAGAAATTATTACATTTGCGAAAATAATCCTAAGAGTTGTAATTATATTTCTTGGGACAAACCAAAGGTAGGAGAAAAGTGGGATCCTACTCAAAATACTAATGTAGGAGAAACGAAAAAAACTACTAGAAAAAGAAAAACAACAAAGAAGAAATCTACAACAAAAGCAAAAACCACTAAAAAGAAAAAGTAATATAATTACTAAGATATAAAATAATAACATAGATCTATTTAAGCTTCGGTATTTCAAAATAACGAAACCCAAAAATAGATCTATTATTGCTATAATAAAGAAAATATAGTATAATATGAAAAAATCTATTATGGAAAAAGGTTTATAGGTAATACCTTTATACAAAAAACCTAAATTTTAAGTAAGGAAAGAGAAAATATGGAGAAAGAACAAAAAAAAATAAATATAAAATTCAACATATTAGCCATAATATCAATAATAATATTTAGTTTTGCATTATCTCCAATAACATTGCAAAACGATACATATTATACAATAAAAATAGGAGAATTAATACTAGAAAATGGAATAGACATGAAAGATCATTTTTCTTGGCATGAAGACTTACCATATACATATCCACATTGGGCATATGATGTAGGGATGTATTTAATATATGAAGGTGGAAACAAAGTAGGACAAACATTAAAAGATATAGACTTTGTAAAAGAAGAAAGGAAAAAGCAAGAAGAATATAATAAATTAGAAGAAAATACTGATGTAAATGAAATATTAGAAACAGGATATGAAACTGGGGAAGTAGTACAAGAAAACGCATTTGTAGCAGCAATAGCCAAAACAATAAATAATGCAGACTTTGGAATGTTATTCATATATTTATCAACTGTAATATTTGCTTCAATATTAGGAGTTTTAATATACAATATAGGAAGGAAATTAACTAAAAACAATTTAGTATCATTTATAATAACATTAGGGGTAATGTATTTATTAAAAGACTTTATAGCAGCAAGAGCACAATTAGTTTCATTCATATTATTTGCACTAACAATACTATTTATAGAAAATTTTATGCAAAGTAAGAAGAAGAGATATTTAGTAGGTTTAATAATAATATCAATAATATTAGCAAATCTACATGTTGCTGTATGGCCATTTTTCTTTGTACTATTTTTACCATATATAGCAGAATACTTAATAGTATGCTTTATGGACTTACATTTAAATTCACATATATCAATAAGTAGAAAAAAATCAAAATTAAAAAGGATGAAAACTAAAAACATAGAACAAGAAAAAATACAAAAGCAACAAAAAACAGTAGAAGAAGCAATAGAAAAGTTAGATAAAATAAAAAATAAGACAGAGCAAATAAGGAAAGAGCCATATAAAATAAGAGTAACAAAAAATAAAGCAGTATTATGGTTAATACTTGTAATGCTAATATGTACATTTACAGGTTTACTCACACCTCTAGGCGATACACCATATACATATTTATCAAAAACAATGGCAGGAAACACAACACAAAGTATAAGTGAACATTTACCATTAACTTTATTTAATGATAAGCCAACAATGGTAGTTTTAACATTATTTTTACTTATACTAATATTTACAGATACTAAAATAAAACTAAGTGATCTATTCATGTTAGCAGGGTTAGTATTTATGTCATTTATGTCAAGAAGGCAAATATCATTATTACTAATTATAGGTGGATTAGTATTCCAAAAACTAGTATGTGAGTTAATTAACAAATATGATAAAGTGAATTTTAGAAAACTATCAGAATACTTTAGTTCAATACTGGGTAGATTACTTATTATTGCAATTATATGTACACTTTCATTAATGGTATTTTCACCTAAAAAAGGAAATAAATTCATAAATACAGCATCATATCCAGAAGATGCAGCAACATATATTTTAGAAAATCTAGATATAAGAAATATGAAACTGTATAATGAATATAATTATGGAAGTTATTTACTATTTAGAGGCATTCCAGTGTTTATAGATTCAAGAGCAGACTTGTATACACCAGAATTTAACAAATTTATAGATGAAGATGGAGAAGAAATAAGAAGAGATATATTCTCAGATTATATTAATATATCATCAATTGGAACATACTATGATACTAAATTTGGAGAATATGGAATAACTCATGTAATGTGTGTAACAAATGCAAAGTTAAACATGTTTTTAGCAAGAGATATAAAATATAAAGAATTATATAAAGATAATAATTTTGTAATATATGAAAGATTAGAATAAATTGGTAGGTATTATGAAGAAAAAAATAATTTTATTACTTATATTAACAATACTATTAGTTGGAATAGATCAAATAATAAAAATATATGTAAAAAGTAATTTACAAGATAAAAATGTAAATATAGGTCTTATAAGTTTAGAGTATAGTCAAAATATAGGTATTGCATTTGGGCTTGCAAAAGATAATACAAACACAATAATATTAACAGGAATAATAGTAATAGCATTAATTGTAGCATTTTTTATTAGACAATTAAAAAATATAGATATAAAAACAAGTATAATAATTTCAATGATTTTATCAGGTGGAATTGGAAATTTAATAGATAGAATATTTTGGGGTGGAGTTATAGATTATATAAATATAGGAAATATAATACCTAAATTTCCAATATTTAATTTTTCAGACTGTTTAATAGTAATAGGCTTAATCTTGTTTGTAATATTTACATTTAGAGAATTTACAAATATAAAAAGTGGAAGATTTATGGAAGAACAAAGGAAAAAGTTTGAGGAATAAAAGTCATATAAATGATAACTATCAGATGTAAGCAAAATTTATATTTTGCTGTGTTATTAATACCACAGTAGAATAAATGAATAATAGGGAAGGGCTTAAAATGAAAAAAGAATTAATAGTAGAAGATGAAGAAAATTTAAGATTAGATGCCTTTATAAGCAAAATAGATAAAGAATTTTCAAGAACTACGGTACAACGTTTAATAGATGAGAAAAAAATAACTGTAAATGGAAAACTACAAAAATCTTCATATAAAGTAAAATATGCAGACAAAATAGAAATTGAAGTAGAACCACCAAAACAAATATCACTGCAAGCACAAGAGATACCAATAGAAGTTATTTATGAAGATAAAGATATAATAGTTGTAAACAAGCCAAAAGGTCTAGTAGTACATCCTGCAAATGGAAACCCAGATGGGACATTAGTAAATGCAATAATGGCAATATGTAAAAATAGTCTTTCTGGAATTGGTGGAGAAATAAGACCAGGTATAGTACATAGGCTAGATAAAGATACATCAGGTTTATTAATAATTGCTAAAAATGATAAAGCACATATAAATATGAGTGAACAAATAAAAAATAGACAAGTAAAGAAAACATACATTGCATTAGTTAGAGGTGTAATAAACGAAAATGAAGCAACTATAAACATGCCAATAGGAAGAAGTATGTCAGATAGAAAAAAGATGGCTGTAACTAAAAATGGAAAAGAAGCTATAACTCATTTTAAAGTGTTAAAAAGATATGATAAATATACATTATTAGAAGTAAAAATTGAAACTGGTAGAACACATCAAATAAGAGTACATTTAGCACAAATAGGGTATCCTATAATAGGAGATATAACATATTCAAATGGAAAAAACGAATGGGGAATTGAAGGACAATGTTTGCATGCTAAAAGTTTGGAATTTAAACATCCAATAACACAAAAGCAATTATTTTTAGAGGCAGATTTACCAAAATATTTTAAAGATATATTAGAACAATTAAAAGTTACCGAAGATGTAAGCAAATTTTAATAAGGAGAGATATACTTGGAAGAGATAAGGTTACAAAAATATATAGCAGAAGCAGGGATTGCATCACGAAGGAAATCGGAAGAATTAATAACTCAGGGAAAAATTAAAGTAAATGGGCAAATAGTAACAACTTTAGGAACTAAAGTAATACCACATAAAGATAAAGTAGAATATCAAGGTAGAGAAATAAAATTAGAGGAAGAGTTAGTATATATATTATTAAATAAACCAATAGGGTATGTAACAACAGCAAAAGATCAATTTAATAGAAATTCAGTTTTAGATTTAGTAAAAGTAAAGCAAAGAATTGTTCCTGTAGGAAGACTAGATATGTATACATCTGGTGCTTTAATATTAACAAATGATGGAAATTTTGTGTATAAAGTAACACATCCAAAACATGAAATAGAAAAAACATATACTGTAACAATTAAAGGAATTGTTACTCAAGAAGAAGTAGAAAAACTAAGAAATGGTGTAACAATAAAAAATGGTGAAGAAGAATATATAACAAGAAAAGCAAAAGTTAAAATACTAAAAACAGATATTGAAAAAGATTTATCAAGACTAGAAATTATAATACATGAAGGTAAAAATAGACAAGTAAGAAAAATGTGTGAATCAATAGGAAGAAAAGTTATAGCATTACATAGGAGTAAAATAGGTAATTTAGGAGTAAAAGACTTGGAATTGGGAAAATGGAGATTTTTGAAAGAAAAAGAAGTTAAAAACTATTTACAATGAAAAAAAATAAATATATAATAAAATAAACGAAAGAAAAGGAGAAAATAAATTGGAATATCAAAACTTTATTCCAGAGGGATGGGAAGAAAATTATAGACCAGTGTCTAAAGAATATTTAATAAATGCAATGAATCAGGGAGTAACATTGCAAGGGTTAGTAAAAAAGTGTGACAACAATTATAATTTACATATTGATTTTGGAAACAATATTACAGGAGTAATTCCAAGAGATGAAGTTGAAGCTGTAAATATAGATGAAACAGGTTTTCCAAAGCCAAATATATGTGTAAGTAAAGTAAACAAATATGTTCAATTCAAAGTAACAGATATAACTGAAAATGACAAATTCATTTTATCAAGAAAAAAAGTAGGGAATGAGGCTTTAAACTGGGTTAAAAATACATTAAAAGAAGGACAAGTTGTTAATGGAATTGTAAAAAGCATACAACCATATGGAGCATTTATAGAAATAGGTGGGGGCATAGTAGGTCTACTTCATATAGAAGATATTTCTGTTGCTAGAATAAAAAGTCCATCTGAAAGATTAAAAATTGGACAAAAGATAAAAATTATGATAAAATCAATAGATAGGAAGAACGAAAGAATTATACTTTCATATAAAGAACTTTTAGGAACTTGGGAGGAAAATGTAAAAGGCTTTGAAGAAGGTTCTGTTGTAGTAGGTATAGCAAGAGAAATAGAAAAAGGAAAAAATGGAATATTTGTAGAGCTTACGCCAAATTTAGTGGGACTTGCAGAGTATAAAGAAAAAATTAATTATGGTCAAAAAGTCAATGTATTTGTAAGAAAAATAATTCCAGAAAAAAAGAAAATAAAACTAATAATAGTTTAATTTTTAATAATGTCTAGTATTTATGATAAAGCTTTGCTAGAGAGTAAATTTAAGATAATTATCTTATAGGAGGTAGAATTATGGTAGAAGATAATCAAATAAAAGCAGATGTGTCACCATTTGCAATTAGAGAAGGGGAAATAAAAACATTTGATGGTAAAGATGGATATGTTTCTATGAATCAAATAATACACAAAATAAACATAGGGCACATAACAGATATTCATTTTAAAATATTAGAATTAGTAAATGAATTTGAATTTATTACTTCAAGACAAATATTTCAATTATTACAATGGAAAGGTGAAGATATAAAGTCTCAAGATAAATTAAACAATAAATTAGATCAATTAGTAAAATCAAAAATTTTAACAAGGTATTACTTTACTTCAGAAGAGGGAAAAGGAATATATAGAATATATTGTTTAGAGAAAATGGGAAAATATTTACTAAATTCAAAAGAAGTAGAATGTAAATGGCAACCTACAGATAATACAAAACCAGTTGCTATGATTAAAAAAAGGTTAGCTGGAAATCAAACAATAATTGCATATTTAAGAAAAGTAAAAGCCTTTGACTCATATATACCAAAACCAGCGATAAATGCAAAACAAGCGGGAAAGGTATTTAAAGCTACAGGTGGAAGTGTAAAACTTACTAAAAATAAAAGAACAATACAATTTCTTTTTGAGGTTGTCAGACGTGAAGAAGACTGGGAGAAAAAGTTAGTAGATAAAATGAAATTATATCAAGACTTTTATGATAATTTTATGGCAGGAGACTCAAATTTTTTAGCAATGCCACAATTAATTTTTATATGTGAAGATGATAAACATATGGCAGAAACTTTTAAAACAATAGTTATGAATAGAGTAGAAATTTCAAAAATAAAATTATATTTTTCTACAGATTTAAGACAAAACAAAGATACTTTAGATAAAACTTTAACAGAATTTAAATTAGATGAAACAACTAAAAAATATAAAATGGAAGATGTTGAAATAAAACTTTTAGGAATATAATTAACAATCTGAAAAGAGAGTTATTTTATTATAATTCACAGTTTTTGTTCTGCAAAAAGAATATTTTACCAAATGTCCTAAACAAGGGTACATTTAAGTAAAATATTCTCTTTTGTTATATATGCGGGCGAACAAAATCTATATTAATTATTTTTATTCTTTTTCAAATTAAATATAATAGCATCATCATTATCAAATAAATTTAAGTCTGAGGTATCTGTCATAATTGGGTTTGATTCTTCACCAGAGTCATGAGAAAGATGAGAAGATTTAGACTTCTTATTAGAAATTTCTTCATGAGAGATACCTTTAGTTATTTTATCAAAATTATAGAATTTTTCTTGTTTCTTCTCTTTATACTTAGGTTGTAAAAAGTCTAATTTACCTTCACCTACGAAAATACCTCCAGTATTAGTTCTATATTTGAATGCACAGTTTTTAAAAGTAATAGAACGAATTTTATCTGGTGCATACTTAGATTTCCATGCCCATTCAATACCACCATATTTAGAGTCATATTCACCTTTTGCAGTATCATATGTATTACTAAATTTCCAGTATCTAACGTTACCAAACTCCTTAGACCACCATTCATTTTCTTCAATAGTATTATTACCAAATGCAACTTTATTAATACAGTTAGATAAAATAGTTTGTTTATATTTCTCATTAACATTTCCAAGCTGTGCCAAAGTTTGTGAAGAAATAGTAGTACCAACACGATATTTTCTATATAAAGTAAATATTGCTTCTGTAGAAGTTGATAAAAACTCTGGAAACTCGTCTATATATAAGAAATGAGGAACTCTTGTACTTTCACTGCCAGGACGACGTAAAACAGCATTTTGCATTAATAATAAGAAGAATAAGCCAAAAGACTTATGAACTGTGCCACCTAAGTCACCTCTTCTAGTACATACAAAAGTAATTTCACCATTTGCTAAAGCATTATCATAATTTACATTTTCAGTTCTATTACACAATATAGTTTTTACACCAGGTACTTCTAATAAACTATTAATAGTATTTGTAGCATATTGTACATATTTTTCTGTTTCAGTTCTTTTTTTACCATCTTTAAAGAAATGATTTTTGAAATAAAAAACTTGTGATTTATATTTTTCTAATAAGTTAGGGTTTTCTTGTTCTATTTTATTACACATTTCTTCAAGAATATCGAAATTACTAAAAATATTTAATAAATCTTCTAAGTTAGGTAAGTAATCTTTATCTCCAGAATGTAGAGTAGGAAATATGCCTTTTAAGAATACACATAAATTCTCTATAGCATTAACAGCTGCATTTTCCATATATACTTTTTCCACATTTTCAACAGTAGATTGATACATTGACTTTAAAACAGAAGTTATTACACCAGCTGTTTGAAGTGGATTATCATATGCAAAAGGATTTAAACCTATGGAATTTGGATTATTTGGGTCTACTAAGTTATAGTGCATATTGTAACATTTTGCTACATCAAGCATACGAGAAATTGTTTCATAATCTGGAGAAACATATGTAAGTCCTAAGTTTTTATATGTATAACTTGTACCAGAAGAATTTAGAATCATGTTTTTCATATAGGCTTTGTACAAGTCAAGTTTTGAATCTACAGGTGTAATCATATTTAAATTGAAATTTTCATTTATATATTCATTTGTATATGGACAATTTAAAGTAGCAATTCCAGTTTTTACAGCTGTATATCCCATTTCTTTGGCAATATTTCTAAAGAAGAATTTTTTATCAATATCTCTTGCAATCATAGGTTCAAATATAAGTGAAGTTTTACCACTACCAGATGGACCAACAACAAGAAGTTGATAAAATCTACTATTCTCAGGAATAATGGCTTTTTTGCCAGTTTCTTTATCTAAGGTAAGATACATTTCACAAGAATAAGCGCCAATACCTTCTTTTGAAGTAGTTAATTTAATTCCACCATAATCCCAGATTGATTCTTGTAAAAGCCTTGTATCTCCAACTTTACTATGTAAAAATTTAAATACTGCTGGAACGGTTATAAGAGGTAAGTAAAATGCTATTGCAGAAAATGCAGGTCTTATTAATTCTGGGAAGTCCATAACTATGGTTCTATAGTTTGGAACAGACATAAGCCCAATCCAAAGTGCAGCATTTATATATTGGATTACCATAGAAACAGTAATTATATAAAGTGCAATTACATATAAATTAAAAAAGGCTAATTTATCTGTATTTGATTTTATAAATTTTGAACCATAACAAAATAAAAAGGCAAATACAGGACATGCAAGAGCCACAGTATACATTATAGGATGCCAATATGATATTGATATTCCTGTAAAAATCATAAATAAAACTTCAACTAATCTATCTACTACAAAATAAATAGAAAGTAAAGTTAATATATATGTAAAAAATGTATTTCTATCAGTTTTTAAAAATTTTAGAAATTTATCTATATATTTCAAAGTTTTCACCACTTTCAAAATTATAATTATACATATATATTATCTTATAAATTTGTAAAAAAAACAAGAGATTTAAGCAAATTTCTTAAAAAAGTGAACATAGAGGTTACAATTCACAGCTTGTAAAATTATATATTTTAGGTAATATACTATTTATTTTAGCGAAGTTTTTTACTGGATTCGCCAATCGCTCTGGGTCATGTCCACTGTGATAGCTTCTCTGCGCAAAACTTCTAAAAATAAATAGTATATTACCTGAATAGAAATTGAGCTGTGAATTATAACATGTAGAGACCGTCTTAAAGGAGGTAATTAAAAATTCTATGAAAAGCAAAAAAATAAAAAAAGAAGGATTTATGAAAGGTGTATTAACCTTAATGTTTTCACAAGTGTTAATAAAAATAATAGGGTTGGTATATAAGTGGTATTTAACAAATAAAGAGGGGTTTGGAGATAAAGGAAATGCAATATACAGTGCTGGATTTTCAATATATGCTTTATTACTAACTTTGTCATCAACAGGAGTTCCAAACGCTGTAGCTAAGTTAGTTTCAGCAAGAACTGCAAAAATGGATTATAGAGGAGCACATAGGATTTTTAAAATTGCTTTTGGAACATTTGCAATTATAGGACTAATAGGAACTTTAATTTTATTTTGTGGTGCAAAGTATATTTCTACAGAGATGTTACAAATACCAGAAGCAGAATTAAGTTTAGTAGCACTTTCTCCAGCAATATTTTTTGTAACAATAATATCAGTATTTAGGGGATTTTTTAATGGAAGACAAAATATGAAGGCAACTGCGAATTCACAAGTAATTGAGCAAATTTTTAAAACAGTATTTACAATAATTATAGTAGAATTTATAGCAATATGTTCTGGTGCAAGTACAGTAATAATGGCAGCTGGTGCAAATTTAGCAACTACATTTGCAATACTAACAAGTTTTCTATATTTATATATATATTATTCTATAAGAAGAAAAGATTTAGCAAAAGAAATTGTTACATCTACAAATTATAGTACTAGAAGTTTAATAGGTACAGTAAAAAATATATTATTTGTTTCTATTCCAATGTCATTAAGTGCAATATTAGGATCTATTAATAGAAATATAGATTCGATGACAGTAGTAAGAGGTCTAAAAAAATTTATGGAAGAAGAAAAGGCAATAAAGCAATATGGAATATTAAGTGGAAAAGTTGATACATTAATATCGTTACCTTTATCATTTAATATAGCTTTTGCTACAGCATTAGTTCCTTCAATAACAGCAGCAAGGGCTGTTGGAAATAATGAGGTAGTAGAAAAAAGAATTTTATTTTCTTTATTAACTACAATATTAATAGGTCTGCCATGTATGGTTGGAATGATGATTTTTGCAAAACCTATTTTACAATTATTATTTCCAAATGCACCTGATGGAGAGATAGTTTTTATTGTAAGTGCTATAGGAATAATTTTTATGATATTAGAACAAACTGTAAATGGTGCACTTCAAGGAATAGGGAAAATTTTAACTCCAGCAATTTCTTTAGCTATAGGAGTGAGTGTTAAACTGGTATTAAATTTAACATTAATTCCAATTGAGAAAATTGGAATAATAGGTGCATCAATAGGAACTATAGCATGCCATATGATATCATTTATAATAGGTTTTAAGATTTTAAAATCTAATTTGAAACTAAAATTAAGTTTTTCTAAATTTATGTTAAAACCATTAATTGCAACATTTGTTATGGGAGTATGTTCATATACAACATTTATAATATTAAATTATTGTATAGAAACAGAAACTTTGTCTATAATAATAGCAATTATTGTAGCAATTATAATTTATATAGTAGTAATATTTTTATTAAAGATTTTTACGAAAGAGGAAATATATACGATGCCTTATGGGAGTAAAGTTTGCAAATTTTTAGAAAAAATAAAAATATATTAAAAACAATAAAATACAGTAAAATAGAGGGCTACAAGGAACGGAAAGTATGAAAACATACAGTGGTAAAGGTTTGAGAAAAAGAAAAAAATAAAAAAAAGAAGGATTTTGAAAAATATTGGCGAATATTGTTAGTAGTAGATGAGAAATGTCTACATATGAATCTTATAGGAGGTAAATAAAATGAACAAATCTGAATTAATCGCAGCTATCGCAGCTAAAACAGGAGAAACAAAAAAAGATGCTGAAGCAGCATTAAACGCTTTTGTTGATGTTGTAACAGAAACTTTAGTAAAAGGAGACAAAGTTCAACTAGTTGGATTTGGTTCTTTCGAAGTAAGAAAAAGAGCAGCTAGAAAAGGAAGAAACCCACAAACTAAAGAAGAAATAAAAATACCAGCTTCTAAAGCTCCAGTATTCAAAGCAGGAAAAGCTTTAAAAGATTTAGTAAATAAAAAATAATTTGTGAGTTAGTATATATTATATGAATTCATATAGGAATGCACTTATTTAGTTTACACTAAATAGGTGCATTTTTAGGTTATGCTAAGGATATTGTTAACTAATTTGTAAGTTCATATATTTCATACATAACATTATTGTTATTGAATAAAAAATTAAAAATATACATATATATAAATGAGGTGAAGTAAAGTGCTAGTAAAAGCAATAAATATAAAGGAAAATAAAATAAAAGTAATAGCAATAGCTTTAATAGTTATACTATTACTTTCTGTTTGTATATATTATGTATTGGCAAATAATGAAGAAGAGGAGGAAAAAGAAGAAAAAAAGTATATAAAATGGGTAGAATATAATGTAACGCTAGATATAATGAAGAAGACGTCAAAGTTAGATATAGATTCACACACTAAAAATGAAGAAGTAAAATTAAACTGGATAGAATTACTTGCATATTTAGGAGCAAAATATGGAGGTAATTTTGATTTATTTAAGCAACAAGATTTAGACAAATTAGTAGAAAGATTAAAAAATGGGGAAAAAATAGAAGATATTACAGAGAAAATGAAATTATACCAATACTATTATGAAAGTTATGATGCAATTTTAAATCAATTTATTGGAGAATATGAAATTGAAACTTTAAATGAAGATGGAACAAAATCTTTTAAGAAAAAGTATGGAATAAAGGCATTTTTACCAATAGCTAAAAATTATGGTTTTAGCCATTACAATGATTTTGGTGCTGCTAGATCATATGGATATAAAAGAAATCATTTAGGTAATGATTTAATGGGGTCTATAGGAACCCCAATAATAGCAGTAGAAACTGGAATTGTAGAAGCAACAGGATGGAATCAGTATGGTGGTTGGAGAGTTGGAATTAGAAGTTTAGATGGAAGAAGATACTATTATTATGCTCATTTAAGAAAAGACCATCCATTTGCAAAAAATCTTGAGGAAGGTCAAATTGTTCAGGCAGGGGATGTTATAGGATATCTTGGAATGACAGGATATAGTGCAAATGAAAATGTGAATAATATTAATATTCCTCATCTTCATTTTGGAATGCAACTTATTTTTGATGAATCGCAAAAAGAAGGTGTTAATCAAATATGGATTGATGTATATAATATTATTGATTTTTTGAAGTCTAATAAGTCAGAAGTTTATAAAGCATATGAAGATACAAAAGATTATGAAAGAAAATATGATATAAAAGATCCTGCTTTAGATTATATGGAATAGTTGATCTTTATAATTTACTCTATCTATAGTATTTTAAACTTATAATATGATATTGCCTTTCAGTTCCTGTATTTTTTGAATTATCAAGTTTTAGAATAAAAAAACAGCATACACGAATATGAATATTTATTTTTGCAAAGTTCTTTACTGGCTTCGCCAATCGCCTAGGGTCACTTCTACTGAGGGAACTTCCCTGCGCAGAACTTTTTAAAAATAAATATTAATATTCTGTGTAGATTATATGTATAATCTAAAACTTGATAATTCAAAAAATACAGGAACTGAAATATATTGCTAAATAGAATTCTTTAAGTGTGAATAATAATATAAAAAATGAGAATATTAAAAAAAGAATAGAAGAATACTTGAAAATATAGCAAAATTGATATAAAATGATGTTGGCACAAAAAAGCCAAAAAACATGCGTACAAAAAAACGCAAAGAATGGAGGAAATTAATATGACAATTAAAGTCGGAATTAATGGATTTGGAAGAATTGGAAATTTAGCATTCCAAGCAGCTTTAAAAAAAGGAGAAGTAGAGGTTGTTGCAATAAATGACCCATTTATTACAGCAGATTATATGGCATATATGGTAAAATATGATACAGCACATGGAAGATTTGATGGAGAAGTAACATCAAAAGAAAACACATTAATAGTAAATGGAAAAGAAATAAAAGTATATAATGAAATGGATCCACACAACATACCATGGGGAAAAGATGGAGTAGAATATGTTTTAGAATGTTCAGGAGTATTTACAACATTAGAAAAAGCACAAGCACATATAGATGCAGGAGCAAAAAAGGTAGTAATAAGTGCACCTTCAAAAGATGCGCCAATGTTTGTAATGGGAGTAAATAATGAAAAATATGATCCAAGCATGAACATAGTATCAAATGCATCTTGTACAACAAACTGTTTAGCACCACTTGCAAAAGTTATAAACGACAATTTTGGAATAGTAGATGGATTAATGACAACAGTACACAGTACTACAGCAACACAAAAAACAGTAGATGGAGCATCTAAAAAAGATTGGAGAGGTGGAAGAGCAGCAGCAGCAAATATTATTCCATCATCAACAGGAGCTGCTAAAGCAGTTGGAAAAGTTATACCAGAATTAAATGGAAAATTAACAGGAATGTCATTTAGAGTTCCAACAATAGATGTATCAGTAGTAGACTTAACATGTAACTTAGCAAAACCAGCAACGATGGAACAAATATGTGAAGCAATGAAAAAAGCATCAGAAAATGAACTTAAAGGAATTATTGAATATGTAGATGAACCAGTAGTATCATCAGATTTCTTAACAGACCCACATACGTCAATATTTGACAGTACAGCGGGAATATCTTTAACAGATACATTTGTAAAACTAATAGCTTGGTATGACAATGAATGGGGTTATTCAAATAAACTTGTAGATTTAGCAGTATATATGGCTTCAAAAGGTTAAAATAAATATTATATATAGAATATATAAAACAAAAGATAAATAGTTTTGAAAAAATATAGTTTTTTTCAAAACTATAAAAGCCTTTTAATTAAGACAGAAAGGAATGAAATTTTATATGAATAAAAAAACAATTAAAGATATAGATTTAACAGGAAAAAAAGTTTTGGTTAGATGTGACTTTAATGTGCCTTTAGATGAACAAGGGAAAATAACAGATAATAGGAGAATAGTAGGGGCAATTCCTACTATCGAGTATTTGCTTAAAAATAATTGTAAAGTAATATTATGTTCACATTTAGGAAGACCAAAAGGAGAGGTTAAACCAGAGTTTTCGTTAAAACCTGTAGCAGAAGAATTGGCAAAATTACTAAATAAAGAAGTAAAACTTGCAGAAGATGTAACAGGGAAATCTGCTATAGAACTTACTTCAAATATGAGTGAAGGAAAAATAGTTTTACTTGAGAATGTCAGATTTGATGCAAGAGAAGAAAAAAATGATGAAACTTTGTCAAAAGAATTTGCAAATCTTGCAGAAGTATTTGTAAATGATGCTTTTGGTACAGCTCATAGAGCTCATAGTTCAACAACAGGTGTTGCTAGTTTCTTACCAGCAGTTTCAGGTTTCTTAATAGAAAAAGAATTAAACTTTTTAGGAAATGCTTTAGAAAATCCACAAAGACCTTTTGTAGCAATATTGGGAGGAAAGAAAGTATCTGATAAAATAGGAGTAATAGACAGTTTATTAGAAAAAGTAGATACCTTAATAATAGCAGGTGGAATGGCATACACTTTCTTTAAATCAATGGGGTTTGGTGTAGGAAATTCAATTTGTGAAGAAGACAAGCTAGATTTAGCAAAAAGTTTAATGGAAAAGGCTAAACAAAAAGGTGTAAAATTAATGCTTCCAGTAGACAACATTATAGCAGATGAATTTAGCCCAGATGCAAATACAAAACAAATAGACTCAGATCAAATTCCAGATGGCTGGGAAGGTTTAGATATAGGACCACAAACAATAAAGGATTTTAGTGAAGAGCTAAGAAAAGCAAAAACAATAATATGGAATGGTCCTGTTGGTTTATCAGAATATGAAAAATTTGCAAATGGAACAATGTCACTTGCAAAAGTATTGTCAGAGTTAACAGATTGTATAACTGTTATAGGTGGAGGAGACTCTGCAGCAGCAATAGAAAGAGCAGGTCTAGCAGATAAAATGACTCATATATCAACAGGTGGTGGAGCATCACTTGAATTTTTAGAGGGAAAAAAACTACCAGGAATAGAATGTTTACAAGACAAATAATATAGTGTAAAATCATGTTACTATTGTTATTGTATAGGGGAAATTTTCGATTTTTCCTATACAATAGGATTTTAAACAATTTACATAAAATAAAAACAAGGATGTTAAATATGAATAAATTTAAAAAGGGATTAAAAGTAAAAAGTGTAGATTTAAAACTACCAACAATGTACAATATGTATAATGAGGATGGAATGTATGTAGGAAAAATAAATCCAAGTTATGAGAAAATACAAAATAAATGGCTTAAAACTATAACTATTTTATTTGAAACAGAAGATGAAAAATTATTAATGCAACAAAGAGGAAATACACAATTAACTCCAAATCAACTTGATTTTTGTTCAGGACATGTAGAAAACGAAGAAACATATATTCAAACAGCATATAGAGAAGCAAAAGAAGAATTAGGTTTAGATTATAATAAAATAAGCAACTTGACCCAAATATTGGAGCCTTTACCAATAGGATATAAAGAAAAAGGTTTTTTCATACAATTCTTTTATGGAAAAATAAATAGTAAATATATAAAAATAGACCATAAGGAAGTTGAATCTTATATTAAAGAAGATATATCTTTAGCATTTCAAAAATTAAGAGATAGAAAAACAAGATTTCCATATAATTGTAATGAGAAAGGTTTTGAAAATATTATACAAGAATTTCATAAAATCAGAGAACAAATTAAAGAAAATCAAATTACAAGATAAATTCAAAAAATACCTCTTGAAGATAAGATGTATTTAAAAATGATTATACATACTAAGAGGCACAAAAACTTTTAAAAAGTATTTGTATGCAAATGGAAAGGAGAAAAGAATTTGAGAAAAAAAGTAATTGCTGGAAACTGGAAAATGAATATGCTTCCAAATGAAGCAATAAGTTTTATAGAGGGGCTTTCAAATAAGGTAGAAAATGCAAAAGCAGAAGTTATATTATGTGTCCCATATACAGACTTATTTTATAGTTTACTTACAGCACAAAATACAAAAATAAAAATAGGTGCGCAAAATATGCATTGGGAAGAAAATGGAGCATATACAGGAGAAGTTTCTGGAGCTATGTTAAAATCTATAGGGGTAGAATATGTAATAATTGGTCATTCAGAAAGAAGGCAGTATTTTGCAGAAACTGACGAAACAGTAAATAAAAAAGTAAAAGCAGCTTTTAAACATGAATTAAAACCAATAGTGTGTGTAGGTGAAACCTTAGAACAAAGGGAAGCTGGAAAGGCAGAAGAAATAATAACAACACAAACTTCACTAGCATTAGAAGGTTTAACAAAATTAGAAGTAGAAAATACAATAATAGCATATGAACCAATATGGGCAATAGGAACAGGAAAAACAGCCACATCAGAAGATGCAAATAATTCTATAAAACAAATCAGAAATAAAATAAAACAACTTTATGGAGAAGAAGTTGCACAAAAAGTAATAATACAATATGGTGGAAGTGTAAAAGCTTCAAATAGCAAAGAGTTATTTGAAACATCAGACATAGATGGAGCATTAGTAGGTGGAGCAAGTTTAAAATTAGAAGAATTTGAAAAAATAGTAAGTAGTGCAGGCAAGCCTTGTTGATGTTTATTATTCAAAAAGGCATATAACACCATATTACACAGTAGTAGAGGGAAGGTATAATAAAATGAAAAATAATTTAACAATGTTAATGATATTAGATGGCTTTGGCGAAAATAGTGAAGAAAAGGCAAATGCAGTAAAACTTAGTAATACACCTAATATCGATAAACTAATGAAAACATGTCCAACAACACAAATATATACAAGTGGTCTAAATGTAGGGCTTCCAGATGGTCAAATGGGTAACTCAGAAGTAGGACATACAAATATAGGAGCAGGAAGAGTTGTATATCAGGAGCTAACAAGAATTACTAAATCGATAGAAGATGGAGACTTTTTTAGTATACCAGAATTTATAGAAGCAATAGAAAACTGTAAAAAATACAATTCTAAATTGCATATATTAGGTTTGTTGTCAGATGGAGGTGTTCATAGTCATATACGTCATTTATATGCACTATTAGAATTAGCCAAAAGAAAAGACTTTGAAGATGTATATGTACATTGCTTTATGGATGGAAGAGACACTCCACCAGCTTCAGGGGAAAGCTATATAACAGCACTAGAAGAAAAAATGAAAGAAAAAGGAGTTGGAAAGATAGCTTCAATTTCTGGAAGATTTTATGCAATGGATAGAGATAAAAGATGGCAAAGAATACAAAAAGCATATGATGCATTAGTAAATGGAATTGGGGAAAAAGCAACATCAAGTATATCTGCAATAGAAAGTTCATATCAAAAAGAAGTTTTTGATGAATTTATAGAACCAACAATAATACTAAATGGAGAAAATCCAGTTGCAACAATAGGGGAACATGATTCTGTTATATTTTTCAATTATAGACCAGACAGAGCAAGAGAGATTACAAGAACTTTAGTAGATCCAGATTTTAAAGAATTTGAAACAAAGCCTTTAAATTTATATTATGTATGTATGACAAGCTATGATGAAACGATGCCTAATGTAAAAATAGCATTTAAAAAAGCAGAATTAAAAAATACATTTGGAGAATATATTGCACAAAAAGGTTTAACTCAATTAAGAATTGCAGAAACAGAAAAATATGCACATGTTACATTTTTCTTCAATGGAGGAGAAGAAAAGCAATATAAAGGAGAAGAAAGAATATTAGTGCCTTCACCAAAAGTAGAAACATATGACTTAAAACCAGAAATGAGTGCATATGAAGTGACCGAAAAGGTATTAGAGGCAATAAATAATAAAAAGTATGACTGT
The DNA here is from genome assembly GCA_947642455.1 of uncultured Clostridiaceae bacterium. Lineage (GTDB taxonomy): Bacteria > Bacillota > Clostridia > TANB77 > CAG-508 > UMGS1663. The sequence continues at coordinate 62,199 of CANRSN010000006.1, read as the reverse complement.
ATAATTCTAAATTATGCAAACCCAGATATGGTAGGTCATACAGGAAATTTAGAAGCGGCAATAAAAGCCATAGAAACTATAGATGAATGTGTTGGTAAAGTTGTAGAAGCAGTAGAAGAACAAAATGGAATATTAATAATTACAGCAGACCATGGAAATGCAGAACAAATGATAGATTATAAAACAGGAGACCCACATACAGCACACACAACAAATCCTGTTCCATTAATATTAGTAGGAATGGAAAATGCTAAATTAAAACAAGGAAAACTTGCAGACTTAGCTCCAACTATGTTAGATATTATGGGACTTGAAAAACCAGAAGAAATGACAGGAGAAAGCTTGATAGAAAAATAAAGGAGTAGTTTTTATGTTAGATGCATCAATATTAAATGAAATGTATTCAAAAATACAAAAACAATTATTTTATATGATACCTGAAAAATGGGATAAAATATACTTATATGCTTCAGTAATAGATCAAATAAATAATTTAAGAACAGGTGAGATGTTTTTTTATTATTTCCCAAAAGGAGTATTAAGAAAAAACCCTATAAATGTATATGAAGTTCCAAACAAATTTAATATTGATGAAATAACATATTTTGCATTAGCAGATAAGTTATATGGAACAGTTAAAGAATTAAGGGAAATATTTGAACAAAATGAAAATGAAGTATGGAGTAATATAACAATAAGTATTGAAAATTGCAAATTTAGTATAGAATACAATTATGAAAATTTATTAGGTTCACACTATTCAAGCTATGATAGACATATAATTTGGAAAAACAAATATTTAAAAATTCCAATAGAGAGATTTTCTAAAAAAGATAGAAGTATGGTGGAACAGTACATATTAGAGGGGAAATTTAGAAATAGTGAGACAAAAATAGATGTGCAAAATGTATATAATCAGAAAATCAATAATATTATAGATTATAACAAAGAGCAAAAAGTAATTAGTAAGCCACAAAATATTAAAGAATTTGTACTTGTACAAAATAAATACACAAAAGAAATTCCACTTAATCAGATAGTTGGTCAAACTCTAAACAGAGAATATTACTTTGAAAGAGAAGATAATTACTTTAAAAGAGGTTTAGAAAAATTAGGATATTATAAAGGAAGAGAAGAAACAAAAGAAGAACAAATATGTAGTAAAAATCAAATATTAAATAGAGTTAAAAATGATATTAAAGTTTAATTTTGTTACTATTCATATAAACTTTGTAGTAAATTAACAATTGTAAATGAAAAGTAACTCAATTTTATAACATATATAAAGCATTGAAAGGAGAAATGAAAATGATTTATTCAAAAGAAGTAGAAGAAATGTGCAAAGTAGCAAAGGGAGTAGACCATGGACCAGCACCAATTCCAGAAGAAGGGAAATGGGTTAAAGCAAAAGAAATAAAAGATATTTCAGGTTTAACACATGGTATAGGTTGGTGTGCACCTCAACAAGGAGCATGTAAATTAACATTAAATGTAAAAGAAGGAATTATTCAAGAGGCTTTAGTAGAAACAATAGGATGTAGTGGAATGACACATTCAGCAGCAATGGCTGGAGAAATATTAGTTGGAAAAACTATATTAGAGGCATTAAATACAGACTTAGTTTGTGATGCCATAAATACTGCTATGAGAGAATTATTCTTACAAATAGTATATGGAAGAACTCAATCAGCATTTTCAGAAGGAGGGCTTACAATAGGAGCAGGTCTTGAAGATTTAGGAAAAGGACATCGTTCACAAGTAGGAACAATTTATTCTACATTAACAAAAGGTCCTAGGTATTTAGAGCTTGCAGAGGGATACATAGTTGAAATAGGCTTAGATAAAGATGATCAAATTATTGGTTACAAATATGTAAACTTAGGAAAAATGATGGAAAACATTAAAAAAGGAATTGAACCTATGGAAGCAATTGAAAAAGCTTCAGGAAAATATGGAAGATTTGATGAAGCTGTTAAGAAAATTGATCCTAGAAAAGAATAATATATATAATAAGGAGGAATAAGAATTATGGCAGTAACATTTGAAGGTTATGAAAGAAGAATTAATCAAATAAAACCAGTTATGGAGAAATACGGAATAAAAGATTTTGAAGATGCACTAAATATTTGTAAAGAAAAAGGATTTAATCCATATGAAATAACAAGAGGAGTACAAACAATTTGTTTTGAAAATGCATGTTGGGCATATACACTTCGGAGCAGCAATAGCAATAAAAAAAGGTTGTACAAAAGCATATGAGGCAGCAAAAGCAATAGGAGAAGGCTTACAAGCATTTTGTATACCAGGCTCTGTTGCAGACGACAGAAAAGTAGGTTTAGGACATGGAAATTTAGCATCAATGCTATTATCGGAAGAAACAAAATGTTTTGCATTTTTAGCAGGACATGAAAGTTTTGCAGCAGCAGAAGGTGCAATTGGTATTGCAAAATCTGCTAATAAAGTAAGAAAAGAACCTCTAAGAGTTATTTTAAATGGTCTTGGAAAGGATGCTGCTCAAGTAATTTCAAGAATTAATGGTTTTACATATGTTAAAACAGATTTTGATTTCTTTACAGGAAAAGTAAAAGTTGTAGAAGAAATTCCATACTCAGATGGAGAAAGAAGTAAAGTTAGATGTTATGGTGCAAATGATGTTAGAGAAGGTGTAGCTATTATGTGGCTAGAAGATGTTGATGTTTCAATTACAGGTAATTCAACTAATCCAACTAGGTTCCAACATCCTGTAGCAGGAACTTATAAAAAAGAAAGAATTGAAAATGGTAAAAAATATTTCTCTGTTGCTTCAGGTGGTGGAACTGGTAGAACTCTTCACCCAGACAATATGGCAGCAGGTCCAGCTTCATATGGTATGACAGATACTATGGGAAGAATGCACTCAGATGCACAATTTGCAGGTAGCTCTTCTGTACCAGCTCATGTTGAAATGATGGGATTAATTGGTATGGGTAATAACCCTATGGTTGGCTGTACAGTATCTGTTGCAGTTGCAGTAGAAGAAGCTATGAAATAGCATACTATAAGGCTTGAGTAAAAAATAGTGAAATAGAAAAAAGAGATATAAGTTGCCCACCAATAAAATTGTCAATCTCTTATGTGCTCATAAAAATAGAATCAAAAAAATCCAGTGAGAAATCAAGGCTATTGAATTAGCCATTAGAAGTCACTAGATTTTTTTGATTTTAAGTTCCTATTTTAGGACATACCTACTAATACATAAATTAATAAAAATTGTAAGTATTTCTTAAAGTACCAAGATATCTTCCCTTTGCATTTGTGCAATTGTGAATATTATCATATACCCATTTAGCTGTTACAAGATCTAATTCGCCATTTTCAAATGTTACAATAAAGTTCTTGTTTGGAACACATTCTATATCACCATTAAATCTAAGTTGAAATTTTACATTTGTACAATCTTGCTCTTTTTTTAGAACTTCATCAAGCTTTCTAAGTTCTTTGACATCTCCTTTTTTAAAGTTTTCCCAGATTTTATTTTTTAAATATAAAATAACTTCTTGTGGCGATAGTTTATAATTTTTGAGATAACCCCTTATTCTCATTACCTCAAGTGTATCAAACTTCTTTGAGATATAGAAGCATAATAAGCTAAGTAAAACATTCTTCAAATCTTCTAATTTTGCGTTATAAGTGTAGTTTTCAAAATCCCACTTATCTTTTTCAAAGTCCAAGTCAATTGTATGAACTGGCTCAATAAAACTCAGTAATTTAGGATTTTTCAGCCCTATCGTTTTTCTAATTCTTCCAAGAATAAAGCAGCTTTTATCTGGTTTAGAATATCGTTTATCAATTGCACAATACGAATCCAAGTGAAAGCTTCTTAAGTCATAGGCATACTTATTGGAACAATAATCTATACACATAGGACATATTTGTAATTTATCATTATCAGAATCATAAAAATATAGGCGTATTTCCTTCTTTTTTTGTTATAATAATCCTTTTTCGCATTTTGCAGCATCCGATTAAATTCTTTATTCCATGCATCACCTAAAGGAGATGAAATATTACATGTGGCTTCTGTTACAAACAGAATAAAACCATAACCATCATCTTCTAATAACCAAGATGCATTTTTTGATACATATACATAGTTGTTACAACTATTGTTTTTAATTATTATTTTGCCATCTGATAAGAGTTTATATTTTTCATCAAATATAGTAAGTGCTTTTTGAAAATTAGGTTTAAAAAGTAAGTAAATAGATTTTTCATTGATGTGTTCCCAATAGGTATAGATGTTTTCGTACATACGTTTTCCTCCTGTTTAATATAAAAAATGTTTGTAGGTACAATGAAGGATATTTTTCCTTCACAATTATATAAATATAGTAATAGTATAACACTTCTTCTATATTATGTCAATTCAATAATAATTAAAAAGAGTACAATTTGTCATATTTCACGGATATAACATTCACTTAAGTACTATAACATTTAAGTTTCGGTATTTTTTAACACCAAGTTTTAGGCTTTAATTTAGATCATACACAAATATGAATATTTATTTTTTCAAAGTTCTTTACTGGCTTCGCCAATCGCCTAGGGTCGCTTCTACTATAGGAGCTTCCCTGCGCAGAACTTTTTAAAAATAAATATTAATATTCTGTGTAAATTTTATTAAATATAGACTAAAACTTAGTATCAAAAAAATACCGAAACTTAAAAAATATTATAGTACTTATATGCTTCTGATTTTAATCTGTGAAATATAACAAATTGGTTAATGTTCATACTGCACGAGTTAATCCGTCTACAAACTTTATATGTATATATTTTTTCACTTCCCCATCTAAGAAAATGTAATTCGCTAATCGCTCAAACATTTTCTAAGAAGGTCCCCACAAAATCGTTGCAAAATATATACATATAAAGTTTGTAGACTAATACATATATTAAAGAGTGAACAGTAACACAAATTGTACTTATTATTTTCGTCATACCTCTTTTGTTCTTGACTTTTAGCCATTAAGAATGTATAATTTTATAGAAAACAAACAGAAAGGAAGTATATAAATGGATAATATATATAGAAACCATACATGTGGAGAGTTAAACATAAAAAATGTAGGAGAAACAGTAAAAATATCAGGTTGGGTACAAAGAATAAGAAACTTAGGAGCAATGAAATTTATAGACTTAAGAGATCAATTTGGAATAACACAAATAGTAATATCAGAAAATAATGAAGAATTACAAGAAATAGCAAAAAACTTAGTAACAGAGTGTGTAATATCAGTAGAGGGAGTAGTAATAGAACGTTCAAGTAAAAATAGCAAAATACCTACAGGAGAAATAGAAATAGAAGTAAGCAGTATAAAAATATTAGGAAAATGTAAAAATATATTACCATTTGAAGTAAACTCAGAAAAAGCAGATATATCATCTGTTAAAGAAGATTTACGTCTAGAATACAGATTTTTAGACTTAAGAAACAACAAAATACATAATAACATCTTATTACGTTCAAAAATATTAAAAGCATTAAGAGACAAAATGGACGAATTAGGATTTAGTGAAATACAAACACCAATACTTGCAAATTCATCACCAGAAGGAGCAAGGGATTTTTTAGTACCAAGTAGACTACACCAAGGGGAGTTTTATGCTTTACCACAAGCACCACAACAATTTAAGCAATTACTTATGGTATCAGGTTTTGACAAATATTTTCAAATTGCACCATGTTTTAGAGATGAAGATCCTAGAGCAGATAGAGCACCAGGCGAATTTTATCAATTAGACTTTGAAATGAGTTTTGCAACACAAGAAGATGTATTTGTAGTATTAGAAGAAATATTTACATCAACATTCAAAAAATTTACAAATTGGAAAGTAGATGAAGGACCATTTATAAAAATACCATATAAAGAAGCAATGGAGAAATACGGAATAGACAAACCAGATTTAAGAAATCCACTTATAATACAAGATGTAACAAATATTTTCAAAGAAACAGAGTTCAACGCATTTAAAGGAAAAATAATAAAAGCAATAGTAGTGCAAGATGGAGCAAAACAAGGAAGGAAATTCTTTGACAACATGGCAGAATTTGCAGTAGAAGAAGCAGGAGCAAAAGGATTAGGCTGGGTTAAATTTACAGAAGAAGGAGCAATAGGAGGAATTGCAAAATTCATAACAGAGCAAATACAAAATGAATTATTTAATAAATATGGAGTAAAAACAGGAGACAGCGTTTTCTTTATAGCAGACGAACAACTAGAAAAAACACAGAAAATAGCTGGGTTAATTAGAATAGAACTAGGAAAATGTTTAGAGCTATTAGAAAAAGATGTATACAGATTTTGTTTTATAGTAGACTTCCCAATGTATGAATACAACGAAGAAGAAGGAAAAATAGACTTTAACCATAATCCATTTTCAATGCCACAAGGTGGAATGGAAGCATTAACAACAAAAGATCCATTAGAAATATTAGCATACCAATATGATGTAGTATGTAATGGATATGAAGTAGCATCAGGTGCTGTTAGAAATCATGACCCAGAGCTTATGATAAAAGCATTTGAAATAGCAGGATATGATGAAAAAGAAGTAGAAACTAGATTTGGAGCATTATATAAAGCATTCCAATATGGAACACCACCACATGCAGGAGCTGCCCCAGGAGTAGATAGAATGATAATGCTTATAGCAAATGAAGACAATTTAAGAGAAATAATAGCATTTCCGAAAAATAAAAAAGCAAGAGATGTTTTAATGGGAGCACCAAGTAGAGTAACAAAAGAACAATTAGATGAAGTACATATAAAAATAGTAGAGTAGAGGTAGCAAGTAGTGAATAAAGGAAAAGTTTTATTAGGAATGAGTGGAGGAGTAGACAGTTCAGTATCTGCCATAATATTAAAACAGATGGGGTATGAAGTAATTGGAGCAACAATGAAGTTATGGGAAGATAAAAAAAATATACAAGAAAGCGGAGCTTGTGGCTCTTCTAACATAATATATGATGCAAAAAGGGTTTGCGAGCAGCTAAATATTCCACATCATGTTCTAAATTGTGAAAAAGAATTTAAAAAATATGTAATAAACGACTTCATAGAATGCTACAAAAACTGTAAAACGCCTAACCCATGTATAGAATGCAACAAATATCTAAAATTTGGAGCTTTTTATAATAAAGCATTAGAATTAGGATGTGACTATATTTCAACAGGTCATTATGCAAGAATAGAGTATTCAGAAGTATATAATTCATATGTAATGAAAAAATCTGATTCAGATACAAAAGATCAAACATATTTCCTATATAGTATTCCGAAAGCTGTACTTTCAAAAATGATTTTCCCATTAGAGAAATTTAAGAATAAAGAAGATGTTAGAGAAATCGCAGAAAAATATAAACTAAAAGTAGCGAATAAAAAAGATAGTCAAGAAATTTGTTTTATACCAGACAATAACTACGGAAAATTCTTACAAGAAAATACAAAAAATGAAACTCAAGAAGGAAATATAGTATTAAAAGATGGAACAATTCTTGGGAAACATAATGGACTAATGTATTATACAATAGGTCAAAGAAAGGGTTTAGGAGTAGCCTATAAATCACCACTATATGTTATAGGATTTAATAAAGAAAAAAATGAACTAATTGTTGGAGAAGAAACACAATTATATTCTAAAATATTATATGCAAAGGAATTAAATTTTTTATTAGATTTAGATTTTACAAAGCCTATAAGTATTATGGCAAAAATAAGGTATAGAGCCAAAGAGGCAAAGGCTATTTTAAATATTGAAAATAGTATTGCAAAAGTAGAATTTGCTGAGCCACAAAGAGCAATAACAGCAGGGCAATCTGTAGTGTTTTATTTAGACAATATAGTTTTAGGAGGAGGAAAGATTATATAACTGAATGTCAAAATAAATATAAATAACACAGTTCACTCTAGGTCATGTCCATTGTAGGAACTTCCCTGTGTAAAACTTCTAAAAATAGATATTAAAATACAGCAGATAGAATAATATCTCTAAATAATTACAAAAAGCTAAACAAGTTTTCGATTTTTTATTGACTATGTTCATTTCTAGTGCTACAATTATTAATATAAGTTTCGAAAGAGGTGATTTTATGTCAGTAAATGAAGAAAGTAAAATCAAATACCAAATCGAAGAAATAAATGTAGTTATAAATGAAATAAGAAAAGAGCAGAAAAACATATTAGAGCTATTACAAAAGAATCATGCCACAAACATGAAAAAACTAATGAAATTGCAAGAGTATAATCAAATTGATGATATGACAAATCAAGTGTTTGAAATGAGATTATCAAATATTGAAAACTTCTTGTACAAAATAGAAAATAAAATGCAAACTAACTAATACATAGTAAAGAGCTTTTTACAAATTTGCCATATTCATATGAATATGGCAAAACTTATAAATTTTTTAGTAACTATTTTCTATTTGTTATAATTCACAGACCGATTTCTATTTAGGCAATATTATATTGTCTAAAATATATAATTTTACAAACTGTGAATTGTAACATATTGATATATTTTACAAAAATAATAGCAAATATACTTGATAAAAATGTAAAATAAATGTAAAATATAAACGGAAATATAAAGAAAAGGTAATATATAACAAAAAGGAAAGGAAAAAATGAAATGGGAAAAGAAGTATTTGAAGAATATGAATCTAATATAAGGGGTTATTGTAGAAAATGGCCAATAGAGCTAGTATATGCAAAAGGGTCAATATATAAAGATATAGAAGGAAATGAATATTTAGATTTTTTTGATGGTGCAGGAGCATTAAACTATGGGCATAATCCAGATTATATAAAAGAAAAACTAATAAAATACTTAGAAGAAGATGGAATTATACATTCATTAGATATGTATGCACTACCAAAAGAAAAATTTATAAATTATTTTCAAAATAAAATATTAAAACCAAGAAATCTTGATTACAAAATCATATTTCCAGGACCAACAGGAACAAACTCAATAGAAGTAGCATTAAAACTTGCAAGAAAAGTAACACAAAGACAAGACATATGGGCATTTACAGGAGCATTTCATGGAATGACTCTAGGAGCATTAGCATTAACAACAGAAGAAATGGCAAGAAAAGCAGCTGGAGTATCATTAAATGCAAATTCTGTACATATACCAGCACCACACTTTATGGATGGAAACTTTGATACAATAAAATATATGGAAAAACTGTTAGAAGATGATCATTCAGGATATGAAAAACCAGCAGCAATAATTATAGAAACAGTACAACAAGAAGGTGGAATACATGTATTTTCTAAAGAATTTTTACAAGATTTAAGAAATTTCTGTGATAAATATGAAATATTACTAATATGTGATGAAGTACAAATAGGTTGTTCAAGAAGTGGAACTTTCTTTTCATTTGAAAGAGCAAATATAGTACCAGACATAGTATGTATGTCAAAATCAATAGGAGGATATGGTATACCATTTGCAGTTACACTTTTAAAAAGGGAATTAGATATATTTAAACCAGGAGAACACAATGGAACATTTAGAGGGTGTCAACTTTCAATGGTAGCAGCATTAGCAGCATTAGAAATGACAGTAGAACAAAATATACCAAACATAGTAAAACAAAAAGAAAAAATAGTAGATGAATATCTACAAAAAGAAATTAAACCATTATTAAAAGAAAATATGCAAATAAGAGGGATAGGGCTTTCTTGGGGAATTGAATTTAACAATGGAAAATTAGCAAGAGAAGTATTAGATAAATGCTTTGAAAAAAATTTAATAATAGAACTTGCAGGAAGTAATGATTCAGTATTAAAAATAATGCCTTCACTTTTAATAGAAGAAGAATTACTACTAAAAGGTTTAGAAATAATTAAACAAAGTATTAAAGAAGTATTAAACTAAAATTATAATTAAAAAATATTAATTTTAGAGTAATCATAAAAAAATATAGTAAGGGAAGTTAGAACAATATGAAAAAAACTTTTAAATTTTATATAGCTCTATGGGGAGCAAAATTTATATCAGAATTATTAACAGCAGTAAAAAGAAACGCATCTTTCATGCCAGGGAAAATTGCATTAGCAATATGCCCAGACTTTATGGGAATGATAGAAAAGCCAGAAAAAGTAATTGCTGTAACAGGAACAAATGGAAAAACTACAGTAAGTAATTTATTAATAGATGCATTAGAACAATGTGGATATACTACATTAAATAATAGAATAGGTTCAAATGTAAATGCAGGAATAGCAAGTAGTTTGTTAAATGGAGCAGATCTTTTAGGAAGAACAACAAAAAATGTAGCAGTATTAGAAATAGATGAAAGAAGTTCTAAAAAGGTATATCCATACATTAAGCCAGACTATATATTGTGTACAAATATTTTTAGAGATTCAATAAAAAGAAATGCACATACAGATTTCATAGTAGATATAATAAATTCAGCAATACCAAAAGAATCTAAACTAATATTAAATGCCGATGACTTAATATGTTGCAGTATAGGTCCAGAAAATAAAGAAAAGGTGTATTTTGGAATAGACAAATTAAAAACAGATACACAAGAAAGCAATAACTTATCAAGAGATATAAGGACATGCCCTATTTGTGATTCTAAATTAAAATATGAATATGTACATTATCATCATATAGGTAAGGCATATTGCCCAAACTGTTCGTTCAAATCACCAGAAATCGATTATTTAGGTGCAAATCTAGATATAGAAAACTGTATAATAGAGGTAAAAACAAAACATGGAAAAACTAATTACAAATTAATAAGTAACAATATAATTAACATATACAATATGGTTGCTGCAATAGCAGTACTTTCAGAGTTTGGAATATCTAGTGGTAAAATAAAAGACGTATTCTATGACTTTAGTATTGTAGAAACAAGATATAAAGAAGAACAAATGGATGATAAAAGGGTAGTAATGTATTTGGCAAAAGGTCAAAATGCCATTGCATGTTCAAGGACATTTGACTATATAAAACAAGCAGAAGGAAAAAAGGCTGTAATGTTAAATCTAGATGACTATTTTGATGCAAAAGAGTCTACAGAAAACATGGCATGGATATATGATGCAGATTATGAACTATTAAATGATGAAAGTATAAAACAAATTATTATAGGTGGAGTAAGAGCGAAAGACCATTATTTGCGTTTACTTATAGCGGGAGTTCCAGAAGAAAAAATAAGTTTTGAACAAAAAGAAGTAGATGCAGTAAAACATTTAAAATTAGATGAAATAAATAAAATATTTATATTATATGATGTATATACAGTTCAAACAGCAGAAAAAGTAAAAGCTAAAATAAAAGAAAAGATTCAAAAAGGTTAATATAAATATAGTAAAACTTGCTTAAATAAGTGAAAGGAAGAGAGTAATATGAAAATAGAAGTACTATTTCCAGAATTTTGCAATTTATATGGAGATACACAAAATATGAGATATCTTAAACAGTGTATGCCAGAAGCAGAATTCATAGAGACATCTTTAGCAGAAGAACCAGTATTTGCAAAAGAAAAAGTAGACTTAATATATTTAGGTCCTATGAAAGAAAGGACTCAAGAAAAAGTTATAAAAAAATTATTACCATACAAAGAGAGAATACAAGAACTAATAGAAAATAATACAATATTTTTATTTACAGGCAATGCTTTAGAAGTTTTAGGAGAATACATAGAAAATGAAGATGGCTCAAAAATAGAAGCAGTAGGAATTTTTGATGTTCATGCAAAAAGAGATATGCTAAACAGATATAATGGAATGGTATTAGGAGAAGTTGAAAATATAGAAATAGTTGGTTTTAAGGCAACTTTTAGTTTTCTATATGGAAACAACGAAGATAAATACTTTTTCGAAACTCAAAAAGGAATTGGCTTAAATAAAGAAAGTAAATTAGAAGGCATAAGAAAAAATAATTTTATAGGTACTTATATAATCGGTCCAATATTAATTATTAATCCATTATTTACTAAATACTTAATGAAACTTATGGGTGTGGAAAATCCAGAATTGAAGTTTGAAAAAATAGCAATGGAAGCATATGAAGCAAGACTTGCAGAATTTAAAAGTTCAAAGGTACAATAAAATGTTATTTAAGTTTAGTTATTTTTTCAAATATCAACTTTTAGGCTATATGTAGTAAAATTTACACAGAATATTAATATTTATTTTTAAAAAGTTCTGCGCAGGGAAGCTCCCAGAGTGGACATGACCCAGAGCGATTGGCGAAGCCAGTAAAGAACTTTGCAAAAATAAATATTCATATTCGTGTATAGTATAGATTAAAGCCTAAAAGTTGATATTTCAAAAAATACCAAACTTAAACAAATGTTAGTCTTGAAAAAATAAGAAAGATATGATATAAAATAGGAAAGAAAATGAAAAATATAAAAGATTATAATTTAGAGGAATTAAAACAAGAATTAATATCCATAGGAGAAAAGCCTTTTAGGGCAGAGCAAATTTTCAAATGGATATATGAAGCAAAAATAAAAGAATTTGACGAAATGACAAATCTTTCTATAGAGCTAAGAAATAAATTAAAAGAAAACTATACAATATGTAATTATAAAATAATAAAAAAGCAAGAATCATCAGATGGAACAAAAAAGTATCTATTTGACATACTAGATGGAAATGCAATAGAAACAGTATTAATGCAATACCACCACGGAAAAACAATATGTGTATCATCACAAATAGGTTGTAAAATGGGTTGTAAGTTTTGTGCATCAACAGGAATAAAATTTATAAGGAATTTAACATCTGGCGAAATTGTAGAGCAGATATTAGCAGTAGAGCAAGATATACAAGATAAAATATCAAATATAGTATTTATGGGAATAGGTGAACCATTAGACAACTACGAAAATGTAATAAATGCAATAAGAATAATAAATAACCAAAAAGGTTTAAATATAGGAGCAAGGCATATTAGTATATCAACAAGTGGCTTAGTACCAAAAATATATGACTTAGCAAAAGAAAATATACAATGTACATTATCAATATCATTACATGCAACAAACAACCAAAAAAGAAGTAGTATGATGCCTATAAATAACACATATCCTATTGAAGAGCTATTGCAAGCCTGCAAAGATTATATAAAAATTACAAATAGAAGAATATCATTCGAATATGCTTTGGCAAAAGACAATAATGATAATATAGAAGATGCAAAACAATTAGTAAAATTACTAAAAGGTATGTTATGCCATGTAAATTTGATACCAATAAATAAAATAGAAAATGGTAAATATGTAAAAAGTACAAACGAAAATATTATAAAATTTAGAGATTATTTGAATGAAAAAGGAATTGTAGCAACTATAAGAAGAGAATTAGGCTCAGACATTGATGCAGCATGTGGTCAATTAAGAAGAAAAAACATAAAGGAAAAATAAATGGAGGAAATGAATGAGAGTTTTTGCTAAATCTGACATTGGAAAAGCCAGAGAGATGAACCAAGACTATTACTATATATCAACACCAGAAGAAAAAATAAATCTGTACATTCTAGCAGATGGAATGGGAGGATATAAAGGTGGAGAAATTGCAAGTAAAATAGCAACAACTACAGTAAAAAGTTATATAGAGAGTAATTTTGAAAAAATTTCATCTGATAAAGACGAAATACTAAAATTAATAAAAAGTGCAATTGAATATGCTAATATGGTAGTATATGAAAAATCAAAAGAAAATGAAGAATTAGAAGGAATGGGTACTACTTTAGAGGTATGTCTAATATATAATAATAAAGCATATATTGGTCATTTAGGAGATAGTAGAATATACAGAATACGAAAAGAATTCATAAGGAAACTTACAACAGACCATAGCTATGTTCAAAAATTAGTAAAGGATGGTACAATTTCAGAAGAAGAAGCAGAACATCATCCAAAAAAGAATATGCTTACAAAAGCATTGGGGTGTACTCCTTTTGTAGAACCTGATGTAACAATAAAAGGTTTTATAAAAGATGATATAATCCTTATTTGTTCAGATGGACTAACTAACATGTTAGCAGATGATGAAATATATAAAACAATAAAACAGGAGCCAGAAAGAGCAGTAGATGAGCTAATAAAAAAGGCAAACGATGCTGGGGGATATGATAATATAACAGTAATAATTATTAAATAACAAGGGAGAGAATACTATGAATTTAGAGGGAAGATTTATAGGTGGAAGATATGAACTTTTGCAAAAAATAGGTAATCGGTGGAATGGCAACAGTATATAAAGCAAAGTGTCATGTATTAAATAGATATGTAGCAGTAAAAGTGCTAAAAGACGAATTTACAACAGATGAAGAATTTATTAAAAGGTTTAATATAGAAGCACAATCAGCAGCAGGGCTAACTCACCCTAATATAGTATCTGTATATGATGTAGGTCATGAAGATAATATATACTATATAGTAATGGAATTAATACAGGGAAAAACTTTAAAACAAATCATTTCAGAAGATGGAAGTTTGCCATGGAAATGGTCTATTAATATTGCAACACAAATAGCATCAGCATTAGAGGCTGCACATAAAAATAATATAGTACATAGAGATATAAAGCCACATAATATAATAATTACAGAAGATGGAATGGCAAAAGTAACAGACTTTGGAATAGCAAAAGCTGTCTCAAATTCAACAATTACTGCTTTTGGAACAACAATAGGTTCAGTACACTATTTTTCACCAGAACATGCACGTGGAGGATATACTGATGCAAAATCAGATTTATATTCTCTAGGAGTTGTAATGTATGAAATGCTTACAGGTAGAGTTCCATTTGATGCAGACACTCCAGTTTCAATAGCATTAAAACATATGCAAGAAAAGCCTGTAGAACCAATGAAATTAAATCCAAGTATTCCACTTGCAGTTAATCAAATAATAATGAAAGCAATGCAAAAAGAGCCAAGTTCAAGGTATTCATCTGCAACAGAAATGCTAAAAGATCTAAGTATGGCAACAAAAAATCCAGAAGGTGAATTTGTAAAAGAAAATACAATAGATAAATCAGCAACACAGAGAATACAAACTGTTACAGACGATATGTTAGAAAAAAACAAACAAAAAACAAGAAAAAAAGAAAATAAATTGAAAAAATATTTTAAAGAACATCCAAAGATGAAAATAGCTTTAATAGTATTAATACTTATATTAATATTTGCATCAGTAGCTATAACAATTAAAATTATGTCAGATGCAACAGCTATAAAAGATATACAAATACCAGAATTAGTTGGAAAAACAGAACCTGAAATTATAGAGCTTTTAAAAGATACTAAGTTAGAGTATGAAATTGAAAGAGAAGAGTATAATAGTGAAGTAGGAGCAGGAATAGTAATTTCACAAGAGCCACCATATAGAAAGAACTTTACAATAAAAGAAAATACAAAAATGACAGTTGTAATAAGTAAAGGCATAGAGCCTACAGTAGTTCCAAAAGTAGCAGGAATGGAATATCAAAAAGCGGTAGATGAATTACAAAAAAGTAAACTAAAAGCAGAAAGAATAGAAGAAAAAAGTTCAAAAGTGCCTGAAGGTTATGTTATAAGCCAAGAACCTACAGAAAATACAACAGCAAATGCTGGTGATACAGTAAAACTACATGTAAGTATTGGCACAGGAATAGAAAAAGTTTCAGTTCCATATGTAATCGGAAAAACCCAAGCAGAAGCAACAGCAGAACTAACAAAGGCAAAATTAAAAGTAGAAGTTGCAACAGAAGAAGACAAAACAAAAAATAGTGGGGAAGTACTAAAACAAAGTAAGTCAGTTGGGGAAGTTGTAGATGAAGGTACTACTATTCTTATAACAGTAAACAAAATTGAAGAATTGAAAAAAGGAACAGTAAATATAAATGTAAAAAAACTTACTGGTTATAAAGAAAAATTTGATGAAGACAACAAACCAATTCCACCAGAAAAAGTATCAATCAGAATAACTGTTGATGATATAACTGTATATAATAATGACGAAATATTAGAAAATACTGAAAAATTGTCACATACAATAGAAGGAATAGGAACAGTAAATGTAAGAGTATTTATAAAAGAAAAAGGAAAAAATGAAGTTATGGCAAAACAAACAAATATGAATTTGAATACAGGAAATGCTATATGGACAGTGCCAGAGGAATAAGGTGTAAATGGAAGGAATAATAATAGAAAACATATCAAATCTATATTATGTAGAAATAGATAATGAAATTTATGAATGTACAGCAAGAGGTAAATTAAAACAAGAAGATGGCGTAGTTGTAGGAGATAGAGTGCAAATACAAATAATAGATAAAAAGAACAAAAAGGGAGTAGTAGAAGTGCTACTCCCAAGAGTTATGTATATTAAAAGACCTAAAATTGCAAATTTAACACAAATAATATTTGTAATATCCTTAAAAATGCCAAAGCCAGACTTATTACTATTAGATAAACAATTAGCATATGCAGAATATATAAAAGTAAATCCAGTAATATGTATAAATAAAATAGACCTTCAAGAAAAAAGTAAGAATCAAAAGTCTGAAATAATACAAACATACAAAAATGCAGGATATAATATAATAGAGACTATTGCAAAAGACAAAAAGGGAATAGAAGAATTAAAACAAGTACTAGAAAATAACATAACAGCATTTTCAGGTAATTCAGGAGTAGGAAAATCTACTCTTATAAATGCAATTTTTGGAAAAGATGTAACAACAGAAGGACTAATAAGTCAAAAAATAAAAAGAGGAAAAAATACTACAACAAACATAAAATTATATAAGCTACAAGAAAATGAATATATAGCAGACACACCACGGCTTTTCTGTATTTGATATAAGTGAAATAGAAAGTACAAATCTTGACAAATATTTTAAAGAATTTAAAAAACATATAGAAAAGTGCGAATTTGTAGGCTGTACACATATAAAAGAAGAAAAATGTGGAATAAAACAGGCATTAAATTCAGGAGAAATTTCAAAATCAAGATATGAGAGATATTGTAAAATAAGAGAAAATTTAAAAGAAAAGGAGAAATATAAATGGTAGAAATATCAACTTCATTATTAAATGCTAAAAAAGATCAAATAATAAAAACAATATATGATATAGAAGTAGCAGGTACAGATTATATACATATAGATGTTATGGATGGAAAGTTTGTTGAAAAAGATACAACAGAATTTATGAGAGAATGCTCAGAATGTGCTAAAAATATAACAAATTTGCCATTAGATGTACACTTAATGGTAAAAGATGTGGAAAACTATATAAAAAGTTACCTTGCAATTGAACCACATAGCATAACTTTTCACTTAGAGGCATGTAAAAATAATAAAGAAGTTATGAAAAATATATCACTTATCAGAGAAAATGGTGTCAAAATTGGAATTTCCATAAAGCCAAAAACTCCAGTAGAACAAGTTTATGAATATTTACCATATGTACATAAAGTTCTAATAATGACAGTAGAACCAGGAAAAGGTGGTCAAAAATTTATTCCAGATACTTTAGAAAAAATAAATAAATTAAATATATTTGCTTATGAAAATGGATATGATATAGATATACAAGTAGATGGTGGAATTGATAATAACACTTGTGAAAATGTTAAAAATGCAGGTGCAAATATTTTAGTTGCAGGAACATATATAATTAATTCAACTGACTATAAAAAAGCAATTTTAAGTTTGAAATAAATAGTAATTTGTGCATTGAGGAAAGAATGTGATTAAATATGAAAAAAGAAGAAGTAATAAAGTTAGTAGAAACCTTAAAAGATACATATAAAGATGCAAAATGTAGTTTAGACTTTACAACTCCATTTGAGCTTTTAGTAGCAGTAATATTATCAGCACAATGTACAGATGAGAGAGTAAACAAAACTACACCTACAATATTTGCAAAATGTGCTACACCAAAACAATTTGCAGATATAGATATAAAAGAATTAGAAGAATTATTACATCCTTGTGGGTTTTATAAAAATAAAGCAAAAAATATAAAAGCAACTGCCAAAATAATTCATGAAAAATATAATGATGAAGTTCCACAAACAATGGAAGAGTTAATGAAATTACCAGGAGTGGGAAGGAAAACTGCAAATGTAGTAATGTTAGAAGCATTTGATAATCCACAGGGAATTGCAGTAGATACACATTGTAAAAGAATTGCAAATAAAATAGGGCTTTCTAAAGAAAGTGAACCAGAAAAAATAGAAATGGATTTATTGAAAATTATTCCAAAAGAGTATTATAAAGATGTAAATCACATTTTTATTTGGCATGGAAGAAACACTTGTATAGCTAGAAATCCAAAATGTGAACAATGCAGTGTGAAAAAGTATTGTAAAGAAAATGCAAAAAATGAATAACAATAATTTTGCATATTTTAAAAATATTTTATTATACTATTGTTAGAGGTGATTTGCTTGACCAATATAAATTGTTCTTCAAATTGTATATATCAAAAAGATGGAAAATGTTCTTTTGAAAACATAAAAGATCAGAAGAAGGTTACTCCAAATTATAATTGTGCCTATTATGTTGTAGATATAAATAAAAAAACGTATTGACAAAATAAGTATAAAATAATATACTAAAAACATTATAAAAAGGGAGGGATTATATGGAAAAAAATAGAGTAATCAAATTAATTTCATTAATACTTGTAATTGTAATAATTGCAATATCTACAGTATGTTTTGCAACAGAACAAGGAATTATGCCAATATCAGAAAGTGAAGGAAATCCAATATCAGAAGAAGGAGAAGTAAGTGTTCCAGATGATGAAGAGATAGAAGAAATAGACAGAAGTGAGTGGGTTAATAGTGATGCCTATTTATTTGATGACGATATTGTAGTAAATAGAATTGTTGATGGAAATGTATTTGCTATGGGACAAACAGTTACAATAACAGAAGAAGTAGGAGGAGATGTGTTTGTTTTTGCAGACAAAGTAATAATAGATGGAGGGTACATATATAGTAGCATATTTGCTGTAGCAAACGAAATAGAAATAAATGGCTTAGTATACGATTTATATGCAAGTGCCAAAACTATAACTATAGGAGAAAAAGGAATAATAAATAGAGACATGAAAGCAACAGCAGATACTATAAACATAGATGGTAAAATAGGAAGAGATGTATATCTAAATGTAAGAGAACTAAATATATCAGAACAATCAATTATACAAGGTAATTTAGAATATACATCATCTACAGAAGCTAGTATACCAGAAGAAGTAGTTGGAAAAGAGATAAAATATAAACCAGAAGCAATAACAACAACACAAAGTGTACAAAGTACGATATTATCATATATAGGAGATTTAGCAAAAGCCCTAATTTATGCGTTAGTAGTAATTTTATTAGCATTATGGCTAGCACCTAAATTTACAGAAAAAATAAAAAAAGTAACAGGAACAGATATAGCAATATCACTTGGAATTGGTCTAATTGCATGTATAGTTACAGGAATAGTTTCATTAATTTTACTATTTACAGTTTTAGGAATTCCATTAATGTGTACTTTTATGGTAATGTTATTCTTACTACTTAGTATAAGTAAAGCAATAGTTGCAATGTCAATTTCAGGAATAATTACTAATAAAGCAAAAATAGAAGGAAAAATGAAGTTTGTATTAATAGCATTATTAATAGTATTTGCAATATGGGCAATAGGAGAAATACCATACTTTAGTATAGGTGGAATATTTAAAATAATAGTTGGAATTATTGGTGTAGGTTTAGTACTTACAAATATAGTAAATAAAAAATCTAAAGAAATAGTAAATGAAAATAAATAAGTATTAATAGTGTAACAGAAAATTTAATACATTTAAATAGTCGAAATAAATTTCATAATTAAATCTATATTAAATGCTAAAGAGACATAAATAGTATTCTAAAGGCTAGAATATCAATTATGTCTTTTCTTTTGCTCTTATGTAAGTAACCAAAATACAAAAAAGAAATATAATATAAATAAAGGGAGGTAATATATTATGTTGTGTGCACTAAAAAAAACTATAGGAGTATGTTTAATTGGACTGGGGTTAGGAGTACTACTAGTATTATTACTTCCAGTAACAGGATGGCTGTTTTTAATAGGAATAGCAATACTAATAATGGGAATAGCATGGCTATTTGGTTAAAAATTGCAAATAAGAGAGAAGGAGAGTGGGAAATATGACCATAGTAGTAAAAAAAGTACCTAAATGTTTAAGAGGAATTGTAAAATTAATTTTTGGAATAAAATAATGTTATAGTACATGATATGTACATAAAAAATAAGCCAATTAGATAACCAATTGACTTATTTTTTACTATTTCTTAAGAAATTAATTGTATTATAAATAAAATATGATGCACCATATTTTATATAACAGGCTGTTAATATACTAAGCTCTTTTAACTTTATTTGAACGTAGGCATTTTGCACATACAGAAATTCTTTTTGGTTGACCATCAACAATAGCTTTTACAGTTCTTAGGTTTGGTCTCCAAGTTCTAGAAGCTCTTCTACTAACGTGTGAACGTGCAATACTAATTTTATTTCCATGAGATAGTGTTTTCTCGCAAATTTCGCATTTTGCCATTATTTATACACCTCCTATAGCCAATAAAATTGACTATTAATAATACTAACACATTTTAGTAATAATTTCAAGACTTTTTCAAAAATCCACTTGAAAAAATTTCAAGATATGGTATAATTAAGAAGATGGTGCATTATTCTAGTTATATTGTCCATTACGAGGGTGGGGCTAAAAATCCACTAAAGGGCACATCGTTGAAGTTTTTTGTTTATGCGCGAAATGCCAGTTTTGTGTGTATGCAGGAAGTAAGGAATAAGGGAGCTATATAATGGCATATATTGTTTACCCCTTATTTCGCGGAGGCTTGGGCAAGAAGTTTAATGAATCTTTTAAACGAAAAGCTTGAGTATAACCTATGTTGAGTGCCAAGACACGAAATACATAGAGTAGCCTGTCTTGAGTGGTAATATTGGGATTATTTACAAGAATTTAAAAATTCGGCCAAATTTTTAAATTTTATTAATATGAAACTATTACTGCAAAAAAGACTAGTTTGGGTAGCAATATATTAAGGAAAACTTCTAGAATGTTTGCTTATATAGAGCATAGAAGTCTATGGATTAAGGTACGGATTTAAGTGGCGATCTGGTGTCTATTTACATATTGTACATAGATATTTTCTTTAAACGGAAACGGCTAAATAGTAATATTTAGTGGAAAATAGAGAAATTCGACTAGACCTAAACCGTAAAATTTACTTAGACTTTTACCATCTAAAAACATTATATAAATACACGAAAGGAAGGGAGCTTGGTTTATACCAAGCAAAGTAAATGTCAAACAAAGAAGAAAGTAAAAAAGATAATTCAGAGCTGAAATGGTTTATAACAGTATTTATAACAACATTTATATTATCAATAGTATTTTCATACATATCAACAAATGCAATATCAGGTTTACCAATACTTCCAGCAATATTAATACTAATATTAACAATCTTTGTAGGAATATTTTTTGATATAGTTGGAGTTGCAGTAACAGTTGCAAATGAAGATGAATTTCATGCAAAAGCAACAAAAAAAGTAAAAGGTTCAAAAACATCTATAAAGCTAATAAGAAATTCCTCAAGAGTAGCCAATATTTGTGCAGATGTTATAGGAGATATTTGTGGAGTACTAAGTGGAGCCATTGCAGCATTAATTAGTTTGAAAATCACAGAAAGCTTTAATATAGAGTTTGATGTACAATTTATAATAAGTGCAGTAGTTGCATCACTTACAGTTAGTGGAAAAGCAATAGGGAAAAATATAGCAAAAAGTAATGCAACACAAATAGTACATATAGTAGGAAAAATAATAGGGCAAAAATAATTATCCTTAGGTATAACTGTGGGGTGCTCTTAAGTTATAAAAAGAGGGTTTTATATAAGAATTTGTTAAAAATTAAAATCCTATCTAAAAAACAGAGAATGTTTTATCATTAATGTGGTATTACATTCTCTATTTTTTATATTTTTTCATTTGTTACAATTCACAGTTTATAAAATTATATATTTTAGGCAATATAATATTTATTTTAACGAAGTTTTTTACTGGCTTCGCCAATCGCTCTGGGTCATGTCCACTCTGGGAGCTTCCCTGCGCAAAACTTCGTTAAAATAAATATTATATTGCCTAAATAGAAATTGAACTGTGAATTGTAACATATAGGTAGCTTAATACGAAAAATGTCAAAAAATATCATTGACAAAAATATAACAAAATGCTTTAATATAAATAAAATGTGTTTAAAACAAATAGTTATAAAAATAAAAAGAGTATATTAAGCAAAAAGCTGTTAATAATATAAATAATAACTTTGATGAAATAAATTACAATTAATTTTTAATAGTTAATTACATTATATATACATAACTGTAATAAAACCAAGGAGGAAACTATGAAAAATAAAGGAATTAGCATAAAAAAGAAAAGAAAAAGACAGGGCAATAAAGGAAGCATAGGAATGAACATAGCAATAGGAGTCACTGTAGTAATAATAATATTTGCAATAGTAGTATTAGTAATAGCCCTAAATGAAGGAAGAAACAAAAATACAGGATTAAAAGAATCACAAAGTGAAAAGGTTACCCTAAATAGTAAAGAAGAAAATGAAAAAGAAGAGAGTAATAAAACAGAGCAAGGAGAAAAAATAAAAGCAGAAGAAAAAGAAATAGTGTTGGAAAATAATGAATATATGCATGTAGAAACAGATGCAGAAGGAAAAAAAGTACCAGTACCAAATGGATATGTAGGAAGTAGTGTAAGCGGAGAAAACGAAGAAAATAGAATAAACACAGTTTATGTAATATATGAAGGAGAAGAGCCAGTAACAGAAGCAAATGTAGATGAAGCAAGAAAGACAAGAAACCAATATGTATGGGTAACAGTGCCAGATGCAAGCAAAATATATGGAACAGATAGCAAAGGAAAGAAATGGGGAAAGCTGTATAGTTTTAGTACAACCGGAGGAGATGAAGTAACAGGAACAAGTCCATACAATTGGAGTGAAAGTAATGGAATGATGACAATAAATAATGCAACTAATGCTAGAGAGCCAGATGTATTAAGAGATTATGACAAAGATTCACAGTTAAAGACGTTAGGGCTAGGAGTAAAGACACAGAATGAGTTTAATATGGAAATAAACAGAGAGTTTGCAAGAGCAATAAAAAGCATAGAGAAATATGGAGGATATTATATAGGAAGGTATGAAACAGGAGGGTTAAATGGAACAGCGAAAATAGTAAAAGGAGAAACAAATATAGCAAGTCAAACATGGTATACAATGTATAAAAAATGTAAGGAGTTAGCAGGAGCAAATAGAAATGTAGAAACAGGAATGATCTGGGGATGTGAGCAAGATAGAGTACTAATGTGGTTAATAGAGAGTGGAAATAAGACAAAATATCAGGTGTGTGTAACTTCGATAGATTGGGGAAATTACAGTAATAGTGTAGTAGAATATATAACAAGTAGTGGAAGTGTATCAACGAAAATAGCAGGAAGTAATAGCGTAATCCCAGCAGGCTCAAGTGAGCAGACGAAAGCAAATAATATCTATGATTTAGCGGGGAATGTATCTGACTGGGGAATGGAGGCTTACTCCGCCTACAGCAGGAGGTGTCGTGGTGTTAAATACAACGGTATTTACAGCGGTTCAGCTAGTGATCGTTACGACTACAATCCGACCTACAAACACGGCCACTATGGTTGTCGTGCCACACTTTATATAAGGTAGCCCTGAGAGCTAGCAGGAGCTGAGGAGCTTGTCAAGACAATAACAGGAGTTTGTCAATGAGTTGATGGTGTATCATATAGTGTGTAAATTTTAAATAAATTGCACACTATATTTTTGTGCAGAAATGGAGAAAAAAATGGAACAATTTACTTTAAAAGAATTAGTAAAAAGAAAATTAGATGAAACTTATATAATTATATATGCTAATTTTTGTGATTTTTAGGTAAAATGAGCATGAGAAAAAGTAAGAATGTTTATTATTGGCGTAATCAGTGCCAATAATAGTAAGCCAAGTAAGGGAAATACACATAACAGTAAATAAAGAAATAAAATGTTTAATAAGTTTAGTGTTAGTAGATAATTAAATATAGTAATTGAAATTTCAAATTTGACAGTAGTAACAGAAAATGAACCAATAAAGAAAAATCTGATAAATTGTATAGATTTTTTTAGGAAAGTAGAGTATAATATTTATAGGAAGTTAAATATAAAAACAGAATAAAATTATATAGAATAAGAAAGTGTAGATGAAGGAGAGTGAGGATATAATGACTTATGAATTTGCAAAGTATCCAGATGGTACAATAGGTGTATTTTCTAATATTGGAAAGAAAGAAAGTGGAAAAGAATATATTCGTATAACTTTTGAAAGACCAAAGGAGTATGGGTTTGATACCTATGTAATTGAACTTCCAAGCTATGATATTGTTTTAGAAGATGGGAATTATTCTGAAGAAGAAAAGAGGACATTTCGTGCAATTGTTAAAAATGGTTCTAGCTTCTTTTTTAAGTATGCACGCTTAGGAGGATTAGAAATTGCCTAGTATTTTTGAATTAAAACGGATATAAAATTTACTTTTGGACAAATGAAAATGATGAACCTATTCATGTTCATATTTCAAAAGGAAATCCAACAGCAAATAGCACTAAAGTTTGGTTAACTGAATCGGGAGGTTGTATTCTTTGCCACAATAAAAGTAAAATTCCTGAAAAAGAATTAAACATTATTTGTGAAGATATTTCTTTACATTATTTTCAAATTGTTGAAAAATGGAAAACAATTCATGCGGGTAAAATTAAATTTTATTGTTAAGGTTTGTTTGTAATTAACAATATTACCTAGTACTTTTATACATAAATAAAGTTGTAAACTTACCAATTGAATAAGTTAAAAGTAGGAATATGATCAAAAAGTCGTATTCTTTTTTTTTGAAGCAATCGTTACAATTCATGGCCAAATTTCTATTTAGGCAATATAATATTTATTTTAACGAAGTTTTGTGCAGGGAAGCTCCCAGAGTGGACATGACCCAGAGCTACCCACGAAGCCAGTAAAAAACTTTGTTAAAATAAATATTATATTGCCTAAAATATATAATTTTATAAATTGTGAAAGGTAACAAAAAATTAAATTATCAAACAAAAATTTGCTAAAAGTACTTGAAAAAAATAAGAAATATGATAAAATAAGTCTATAACAAAAAAGGGAGAAAAGAAAATGTATGCATATATAAAAGGAAATTTAGAAATCAAAACAACAAGTTATGTTATAATAGATGTTGGGGGAATAGGTTATAAAATATTCATGTCAGAGCCAGCAATGAAGAATTTAGGGGAAATAGGAAAAATAGTAAAAGTATACACATATTTAAAAGTACAAGAGGATGACATGAGTTTATATGGTTTTAACACAAACGAAGAGCTAAGGTTATTTGAAATGTTAATATCAGTAAGTGGAGTAGGAGCAAAAACAGCAATAGCAATGTTATCAAACATAGCACCATCAAGTTTTGCATTAGCAATAATAACAAATGATATAGGAAAATTAAAAAAATTACCAGGAATAGGGGCAAAAACAGCACAAAGGCTTGTACTAGAATTAAAAGATAAGCTAAAAAAAGCAGAAATGGAAGAAGAGGAAGACGAAGAAATAAAAGAAGCAATAATAGATGACAACAAAATCTCAGAAGCAGTAGCAGCATTACAAGTATTAGGGTATAGAAAAGCAGAAATAGAGCAAGCATTAATAAAAGTAGACAAAGAAAATTTAACAGTAGAAGACATAATAAGAAAAGGATTAGCAAACTTAGCAAAATAGCATAAAACCAAAATAAGAAAATGAAAAGTTATACAAAGAATTATACTTTTACAATTAATGAAAAATAACATTTAGGGAAGGAATGAAAAAAATGGATTTAAGCAAGCCATTAGCCTTTAGAATGAGACCAAAAACACTAGAAGACTATGTAGGGCAGGAGCATATATTAGGTCAAAATAAAATATTATATAGAACCATAAAAGCAGATAGGTTATCTAGTATAATATTGTGGGGTCCTCCAGGATGTGGAAAAACATCTTTAGCAAGAGTTATAAGCAATACAACAAAATACAAATTTAGCAAAATAAATGCAGTAACAGCAGGAATAGGGGACATAAAAAATGCAATAGCAGAAGCACAAAATATGCTTATGAATCCATCAGGAAAATGTATACTATTCATAGACGAAATTCACAGGTTCAACAAATTACAACAAGATGCATTACTTCCATATGTAGAAAATGGAACAGTAATATTAATTGGGGCAACAACAGAAAATCCATATTTTGAAGTAAACAAAGCGTTAATATCAAGGTCAATGGTAGTAAAACTAGAGCCATTAACAATAGAAAACATATATAAAATATTAAAAAAATCACTAATATCTCAAGAGGGGCTTGGAAGCTACAAAATAAAAGTAGAAGATGAAACTTTAATGAAAATAGCAGAAGTGTCAAATGGAGATGTAAGAACAGCTTTAAATGGTTTAGAAGTGGCAGTATTAACCACTAAAATGAACAAAGAAGGTTTTATAGAAATAACGCCACAAATAGCAGCAGACAGTGTTCAATCAAGAAAAGCAATATTTGATAAAAATGGAGATAGTCACTACGATAATATAAGTGCATTTATAAAATCAATGAGAGGAAGTGACCCAGATGCCACAGTATTTTATTTAGCAAGAGCTATAGAAGGTGGGGAAGACCCTATATTTCTAGCCAGAAGAATAGTAATAGCAGCATCAGAGGATGTAGGAATGGCAAATCCCAATGCTCTAGTTGTAGCAAATGCAGCGATGCAATCAGTACATGTAGTTGGAATGCCAGAGGCAAGAATAATATTATCAGAAGCTGCAATATATGTTGCAACATCTCCTAAGTCAAATGCAGCATATATGGCAATAAACAAAGCATTAGAAGATGTTAAAACAAAAGATACTGGTGAAATCCCAATGCACATAAGAAATGCACCAGCACAGGGAATGGGACAATTTGGCTATGGAGAAGGGTATAAATACCCACATAATTATCCAAACCACTATGTAGAACAGCAATATTTGCCAGACAAAATGCTAGGAACCAAGTATTATGAAATCTAAAAGCTACTATTCATAGATAATTATATTGCATTTAAGTTTCAGTATTTTTGAAATAACAAGTTTTAGACTTAAAATATCTCTTACTAGAATATTAATATTTATTTTTGTCAAAGTTCTTTACTGGCTTCGCCAATCGCTCTGGGTCATGTCCACTATAGGAGCTTCCCTGCGCAGAACTTTTTAAAAATAAATATTAATATTCTATGTGAATTTTTAATAAATATAGTCTAAAACTTGTTATTTCAAAAAATATTGAAACTTAAATATATTACTAAAATATATAATTTCACAAACTGTGAATTATAACATCTAAAAATATATATTGTAAAAAAACGGTGAAAAATATTGAAAAAGTAACAATAATGTGGTATAACTAAGTATAGGAAAATACAAAGGAGGTCATATAATGATAAATAAAGAAAATACAAATGGAGTAAAGAAAAACAAAAAATTTGATGCAGGAAAAGTATTTACAAAAGTTATGGCAGGTTTACTAGCAATTCTTATGGTAGGAAGTATAGCAGCAACATTAATGGTTAATATAATACAAGGATAACTATACCTTTGAAAGGAAAAAAGAAAAATGAAAGAAAGTTTTTCAGTAGTATTGTCAAACTTTTGGCAAATGAACATAGTAACATACTTTAATGAATTAGTACAAAACCCAATAAGAATTATATCATTAATACTAGATCTAATAATAGTAATATTTTTAGGTTATAAGCTATTAAAGCTAGTAAAAAATTCTAGAGTATGGCAGTTAATAAAAGGAATAATATTATTAATAATAGCTACAGTATTAAGTGGGTGGCTTCGTTTAGATATATTAAACTTTATACTAACATCAGTAATGACATATGGAGTAATTGCAATAATAGTAATATTTCAACCAGAACTAAGAAGGGCTTTAGAGCAATTAGGAACAAATAAATTAACCAAATTTTTTGGGATAGATAAAGACATAATAACCAAAACAAAAGAAGACATATACAAAATAGTAATAGCAACAGAGGAATTAGCCAAAACCAAAACAGGAGGGTTAATAGTAATAGAAAGAGACATAAAAATAAAAGACATTGCAGAAACAGGTGTAGAAATAGATGCAGAAGTATCTCCACAATTATTAGTAAACATATTTGTACCAAATACACCATTACATGATGGTGCAGTAATAATAAGTGAAAATAAAATACAAGCAGCAGCATGCATATTACCACTTTCAAGTGACAAAGATATAGCAAAAGAATTAGGAACAAGGCATAGAGCAGCAATAGGAATATCTAAAGAAACAGATGCAATAGCAGTAGTAGTATCAGAAGAAACTGGGAAAATATCAGTAGCCAAAGATGGTACATTAATAGCAGATGTAAGAGAAGACACCTTAAAGAAAATCTTAATAAAAAACATAGTAACAAACAGGTTAGGTGAAGGTGTAGGAATAAAAGCCAAAAAAATGAAAAAAGCAAGAGAGAAAATAAAAAAAGAAGAGAATAATGAGTAAATAGTTACAATTTACAGTAAAATACATTATTCACTATTTATTAGAGTAGTAATATTTATTTTTTAAAGTTCTGTGCAAAGAATCTATCATTATTGAATGACCAAATGTAATTGAAGAAATCTTTAAATGCAATAGCAAAGAACAATAAAAATAAATATTACTACTCTATTATTATCTGACTTAGAAAGTATAACAAATGATATACTTTCTAAGTCAGATAAAAGCTTCGCCCAACATTCCACACAAAATTGCTAAAGCAATTTTGGCAGGCGAACAAAGACGAGGCATGAAAAGTAATCTAAATGAATGGAGAGTAAGAAATGAGAAATATTAGACTTACAATAGAATATGATGGAAAAGACTTCAATCGGTTGGCAAAAACAGCCAAGCAAGCTAAATATACAAGGAGAAATAGAAAGAGCAATAAAAGACATAACAGGAGAAGAAGTAGAATTAATAGCATCTGGAAGAACAGATGCAGGGGTACATGCAATTGGGCAAGTGGCCAACTTTAAAACTTCTAGTAAATTACCAATAGAAAAATTTCCAATAGCAATAAACTCAAAATTAAAAAAATCAATAAGAATACAAAATGCAGAAGAAGTAGAAGAGAGATTTCATAGTAGATATAATTGTAAAGAAAAAACATATAGGTACATAATAAATAATTCTATGCAAGGAAGTGCAATATACAGAAACTTAGAATACTTTATACCAATAAAATTAGATGTAGAAGCGATGAAACAAGCTATAAAACATTTTGAAGGAGAACATGACTTTAAAGGATTTAAAGCAAGTGGAACAAGTAGTAAAAGTAGTGTAAGGAAAATATATAAAACACAGATAAAACAGGAAAATCAAAGAATATTAATAGAATTAACAGGAAATGGTTTTTTATATAACATGGTTAGAATAATAGCAGGAACATTAGTAGATGTGGGGCTTGGGAAAATAAAGCCAGAGGAAATAGAAGACATAATAAATTCTAAAGATAGAGCAAGAGCAGGAAAAACACTTCCACCATATGCTTTATATTTAGTAGAAGTAAAATATTAGACATAACATTCATATTACAATTCGCAGTTTGCAAAATTATATATTGCTAAATAGAAATTGGGCTGTTAATTATAACACATTTACAAGTAAGAAAAACTGTAGCTATTCAGAGTACAAAATTTTAAAGTGTAACCAAAAATAAACCAAAAGCATATTATATACAAACATAATAAACATAATAGTCATAAAAATATTACAATTTTAGGTAAAGCGACTATATAATAATTAGTACATGAATTGTAACAAAAAAATATGCTTTAGGAAGGAAGAGAAAAATATGAACACTTTATTAATCTTTTTTGCGTTACCAGTAGCTACAATAATATTGGCAATAGTATTACAAAAAATACTAAGATGTGCTTTTTTAACAGCAGCTACCTTTTTTGCTATATACTTAATAGTTACATTTGCAGCATTTGATGCAAGTTTTTTAGTTTTTGCAATAGCATATACAATAATAGCTTTTATAACAGCATTTATAGCAGAATTCTTTTTTGAAAGATGTGAGGAGAACCGTCGAAGATGTTGTAATTGTAAATGCTGTAGAAATAACTGCAATTGGAGTATAAATGGAGTATCTTTGGCAAATAATGCAATACCTACAGCAACTATAGTAAGCCAAAATCAAGCAGGTTGTAGTTGTGGAAATAATTCAAATACTAGACCAAATACAGTAGCTGTAAATGTAAGAGATAGCAACAATATGTCAAATAATTCAAGTTGGTGTTGCTATAGAAGATAATATAAAAAGCTATATTTTACAAAAGAACAATTTTTAGGCAATTTGCTGTAATAATTCAGAGATATTAAACTGTCTGCCTAAGTTATTAGTATTTATTTTTAGACGTTTTTTACTGGCTTCGCCAATCGCCTAGGGTCGCTTCTACTGAGGGAGCTTCCCTGCGCAAAACTTTTAAAAATAAATACTAATAACTTAGGCAGAATATAAATTTTGCTTATCTCTGAATTATTACAGTAAATTGCCTAAAAATTATGCTTTTCAAAAATACTATAACTTAGAAGTATTACAAGAATATTACAACAATATTAATTTTACATTACAGTTAAAAAATAATGTTGTGAAAAGTGGAAAAGTGTTGTACAATAGAATAAGAAATGATATTTTGTCAAATAATAAGGAGGAATACAGATATGGCAATGAATCCAATGCAAAGAAAAGCGAATAATTATTTATTAATAGGAGTTTTAGTTACATTACTTATAACAGGAACAATAATAGGATTTTTAGTATATCAATTAATAAATATAAATAAAGAAAGAGAAGAAGAGAAAAAGGCACTAAAAAGTGTATATGTATTATCAGAAGATATACCTTCAGGGGAGCAAGTATCAGTAGCACAACTAAAACAAGTAAAAGTACCATCTTCAGTTATACCAGTTAATGCAATAAGTACAGATGAATTAATAGAACAAACAGATGAAACAAAACAAATATATACAATAGCCAAAATAGACTTATCAGAAGGAACCATATTAACAAGTAATATGATACAAGATAGTGATAATAAAATGACAGACGATGTAAGAATTCAAGAATATAACATGATTTCATTATTGTCACAAATAGAAACTGGGGACTACATAGATATAAGACTTCGTCTACCAACAGGAGAAGATTATATAGTAGTATCTAAAAAGAAAGTAGAATTGCCACAAGTTTCAGGAATAGACTCAGTAAATACAGTTTGGTTAAAAATGTCAGAAGCAGACACATTAATAATGAGTAATGCAATAGTAGAGGCATATGAAATGAAAGGTTCTAAACTATATGCAACAAAATATATAGAACCAGGAATGCAAACAGCAGCTACATTAACATTTGTACCAAAAGCATCTACACAAGCATTAATAAGTACAAACCCTAATATTGTTCAAGAAGCAAAAAATGCGTTATTCTCAATCTATAATCCAAATGTAGCAATAAGAACAAATACAATAAACGGAATATTAAATACAATAGAAGAAGATGACAAGCAAAAGAATAGAGAAGAAGGCGTAGAAGAAGAAATAGAAAAAGCAATAGAAGAAAGAGAAAAATATTTAGAATCATTGGGTGGCTAGAAAAAATACATTTTTGAACATTAATGATATTTAAGTCATACATATACAGGGTGTTAATGAGAGCATGGAAGGAATGAAATTAATATTATGAAAAAAATAGGTTTTATTGGAGGATATGAAAAAACAGATTTTATATTATATCTATCTAAAATATTAGTTGAGTTAGGAAATACAGTACTTTTTATAGATGGAAGCATAAATCAAAAATCCAGATATACAATACCAGCTATGAAACCAGGAAGAGTATATATTACACAATATGAAGGAGTAGACATAGCAATTGGATTTGAAAATTATGATTTAATAAAGCAATATTTAGGAATACCACTTAGTTCACCTATTAATTATGATTATATATTAATAGATGTAGATTCTCCTAATATTGCAAGAAATTTTGAAATAACAAAGTGTGACAAAAACTATTTTGTAACATCCTTTGACTTATATTCTGTAAAAAGAGGAACTATGACTTTAAATATTTTGCAAGAACCATTAAATATGACAAAAATAATATTTTCAAAAGAAGCATCAAAAAAAGAAAATGAGTATATAAATTTTCTAACAAAAGAAAGCAAAATAGTATGGAATGAACAAGAAACAATAAATATGCCTTTTGAAGCAGGAGATCAAACAGTTATATATGAAAATCAACAATTAGAAAAAATTCGAATAAAAAAATTAACTAACCAATATAAAGAAGGACTTATGTATATAGTAGTACAATTGATGGGAGAGGAACATTACCCAGAAATAAGAAAAATTATGAAAAAGATAGAAAGAGGAGTGTAAAATGTCTATTATAGCATTTTGGAGCAGAGAAAAAAAAGAAACAGGTCAAACTTTATCAATGGCTGCACTTACAACATATATGGCAATAGAACATAATTATAAAATATTAGATATAAGTACAGAATTTAATAATAAAACATTAGAAAATTGTTTTTGGAATCTAGCCAAACAAAATGCACTTGCTAAAAACTTAACATCTACTACACAAGTTGGTTTTGAGTCAGGAGTTGAGGGATTACTAAAAATAATAAATAGTAACAAAACTTCAAATTCAATAGTTGCTAATTATGCAAAAGTAGTTTTCAAAGACAGATTTGATATATTATGTTCTTCTAATACAAATAATTATGAAGAATACAAACAAATATGTACAATGTATCCACAAATAATACAAGTAGCAAATAGAGATTATGACTTAGTGTTTGTAGATATATCCAAGAAAATGCCAAAAGAACAAGCAAATAGAATATTAGAAATAGCAGATATAATAGTAATGAATATAACACAAAAACTATCAACAATAGAAGATTTTGTAGCTTTAAGAGAAAGTAATGACTTTTTTAAGAAAAATAATATAATGTTAAATGTGGGAAGGTATGATAAATTTTCAAAATATAATATAAAAAATATTACAAGATTTATAAGACAAAGAAAAGATATAACAGCAATACCATATAATACACTATTTTTTGAAGCAACATCAGAGTCAAAAGTAGCAGAACTTATGCTTAAATTAAGAAGAATAAAAGAAGATGACAGAAATGCAACTTTTATGAAAGAAGCTGCAAGAATGTCAGCAGATATATTATACAAATTACAGGAACTACAAATGAGAACATAACCTTTAGAAAGGAGCCTAAAAATGAACTTAATTAATATAGTATTAATATTAGCCGTTTTAGCATTAGCAGGTTTTTTTATAATGAAAAATTTGAAAAAAAAGCAAGATGCAAAAGTTGAAGAAGAAATAAATGTAGATGATAAAACATATACATTAGAAACAATGACTGCTTTTGTTAAAAAAAGACTAGATGAAATAACAAAAATAAATCTTTATGATATAGGGTTATCAGAAGAGGAATTAAAAAGAAGGAAAAATAAGAAATATGAGTTAAAAAAGGCTTTAAAAGGTTGTACATATGGAGATGTTAACGATAAAAAATATATAAAAGAATTAATATATGACTTATTAGCAAAAGAATATGGTGTAACAGAGTTAAATGTATCAAAAGCAATATCATTTGATGTTCCATCTCTTTTAACTAGTCAAGATAAATTTGAAATTATTTTATATATGTATAAACAAGAATTTGGATATGAAGCATTATCAGAAATTATGAAAAAATATGATTTAGCAAGATTAAAATACGTATCAGGAGAAGCTAAGCCATGTTATGTAATTACAAGTGAAGAAATAGACGAAATATATGAAAAAGAAAACTTTATGCTAACATTCCAAGATAAATTAAGTATAGTTGTACAAAGAATTTATCAACACTACAAAGGATATAGTAGTATAGATGAAATAAGAGATATGAACATAGATGGTATATCTGGTGGAGTATCAGGTTTGCCAGAGAGTTTCTTAAGCCAAGTAGCACAAGGAGATGGAGATTATATAGATCAAATAATGGAACATAAGGTACCACGTGCATGTGACAGTATATGGATAATGTTCCAAGGTAAATCAATACGTTTAGCATTTTTATCATTTGGTTCAGAAGCAGAATTAAAAAGAGTATGTCAAAATATATATAAATACAATAACCCAGGGCAATTATCAGACACAAATGGTTTTAAAATTAATGAAATGAAAGATGGATCTCGTGTTGTTGTTGTAAGACCAAGTATGTCAGAAACATGGGCATTTTTCGTAAGAAAATTTGACGTAAAACGTGCAACGCTAGAGCAAATAGTAAGGTTCCCAGGAAAAGAGGATGCAATAGATTTATTAAAATACTTAGTAAAAGGTGCAAGAATTATATCACTTACAGGAGAGCAAGGATGTCGGAAAAACAACAATGCTTATGGCTATGATTGAAAATATATATGAAACTATGAACCTTCGTATTACAGAAACAGCATTTGAGTTACACTTAAGAAAAATATATCCAACAAGAAACATATTATCAATGCGTGAAACAGAAACTGTATCTGGACAAGACTGTTTGGACGTTCAAAAAAAGACAGATGGTTCTGTTAATATAATTGGTGAGGTTGCAACAGACCCTGTAGCATCTTGGATGATTCAATCAGCACAGGTTGCATCTAAATTTACATTATTTACTCACCATGCTAAAACATTCCCAGACTTAGTAACAGCACTTCGTAACTCAATGCTAAGAGCAGGAGTATTTAAAGACGAAAGAACAGCAGAAGAGCAAGTTGTACAAGTACTTAACTTTGACATTCACTTAGTAAAAGACTTTAGAGGAAGAAGATACATAGAAAGAGTAACAGAATGTATACCAGTAGAAGAAAAGAATGAGTATACATTTGACCATAGAAAAGAAAAAACATTAGAAGGAAAACTAGAGAAATTTATGGATAATGCAACATATTATTTCACAAAAACAACTAATAGAGAGTTATACAAATATCAAAATATCTTAGAATATCATGATGGAGAATATGTAATAACAAATAAAATATCAGACAACAATATTAGAGAAATGCTAAATAATATGGATGATACAGATGCAGAAGAATTTATAAAATTTGTAGAAAGAAATTGGCATACAAAAGTAGCAAGGTATGAAGGAGAAGACGAGGAAGATATAGAGCAACCTAAAAAAAGAGGAAGAAAACCAATAGTACAAGAATAAAAATGTAGAATAGAGGTGAAAACATGTCACAAGATATATTACTATACATGATGTTTGGAGCAGCAGGCTTATTAGTAGCTATCGTAGTAGCATATATTATAATTAGTAAAAATAATAAAGAACAAAAATATATCGATCAGCTAAGAGAAGGTACACAAGAGTCTAAGTTTTCAATGGAAGTAACTTATCAAAAATTGTACATGTTTTATTTAAAAACGCCATTTTTGAAAAGATATATACTAAAATTAAGAAGAAGACTAGAAATAATAAATATAGATGATGAATATTTAACAAGAATGCAGGCATCAAAAATATTATCTAGAGCATTACTTATAATATTACCATTAACAATAATCATAATAGCATTAACAAGTGCAAACTTTCTACTAATGTGTATATTACTTATATTTGAAATATTCATGGTAGATACATTTATAGATGGTATGGTAGACAAAATAGATAATAACTTATTAAAGCAACAAATACACTTTTTCTCAGAAATAAGACATGCGTATAATGAATTTAACATGGTAGAAGAAGCAATTTATCAAACTGCACAAGACGATGACAACCCAGAAATGTCAAGACAAGCAGAAAAAATATATGAAGTACTAATATCAAATGACCCAGAATCAGAACTTGAAAAATATTACGATATAGCTCCAAATAGCTATTTAAAAGAGTTTGCTGGAGTATCATATCTTACAAAAGAATTTGGAGATAGGAAAGTAAATGGTGCATCTTTATATTTAAAAAACTTAAATAATATAACTCAAGAAATGCAACTAGAAATATTAAAAAGAGACAAGCTAGATTATGTATTTCAAAGTTTGTCAGTAATATCAATAGTTCCAATGCTTGCAATAGAACCAATAAAAAATTGGGCAGTATCACAGTTTAGTTTTGTTGCATCTTTTTATGAAGGAAAAGATGGAATGCTAGTGCAAATATTGTTATTAGTATTAACTTTCATATGTTACATATTAACTAGAAAATTAAAAGATAATGGTTCAACAGCAATGAATACAAAAAATACAGAAAATCCATGGCAAGAAAGATTATATAAAATACCATTTGTAAAGAAAATAGTAGACTTGTTCATACCAAAAGAAGGTACAAAAGAAAATAGAACAATGAAAAAACGTATGAAAGATGCAGCATGTAAAGATAAAATTCAGTGGATATACATAAATAGAATAGTACTTTGTATTACATCATTTTTCGTGTCAGTATTCTTATTTAGCCAATTACATAGAATAACAATTGAAAATGTATATACAGACCCTACAACAGATTATGACCTTATTATGACAATGACAGATAAACAGCGAAAAACGGCAGATCAACTAACAAAGTCAGATAATGAATATATAGATAGATATAAGGCAGAACCTAACCTTAAAGCAGAAACTTTAGTAAATGCAATGACTAGTGGAAAAGTAAATGATACATATATAAGCAGTAACGATTCAGAAAAAGAAACAGCAGCAGAAAGAATTATGGGAAAAATTGCAACAATAAATAGTGAATATTTAAGTTGGGTAGAGGTTTTAGGAGCTTTAGCAATTTCAATGGTTGCATATATGGCACCAATACTAATGTTAATATTCCAAACGAAAATGCGTCAACTAGAAATGGAAGATGAAGTAATGCAATTCCAAACAATAATACTAATGCTTATGAGAATTGAAAGGGTTAATGTTGAAATTATCCTTGAATGGCTAGAAAGGTATGCAAACATTTTCAAAGATCCATTAAGCAAATGTATAAATAACTACGAAAGTGGAGCTTGGGAAGCCTTAGAAGCAATGAAAGAAGATGTAACATATCAAGATTTTATACGTATAATAGAAAGCCTTCAAGCAGCTGTTGAAAAAATTCCAATAAAAGATGCATTTGATGAGCTAGATACAGAAAGAGACTACTATCAAGCAAAACGTAAAGAATCTAATGACAGGTTAATTGCTAAGAAGGGAATGATAGGAAAAGGTATAGGTTTTGCACCTATGGTAGTACTATTTGTTGGTTACTTAATTGTTCCACTAGTATTTATAGGATTAACAAGTATGAATACATCATTTAATTCTTTATCAGGAATGAAATAGATTTTGCCTTAGGAGGGAATGTAAATTATGGAAAATGCATCAAAAGCCTTAATTATGGCAGGTGGAATATTAATAAGTATACTTATTATCGGTTTGGTAGTATTTATGTTTAGCAATTTAGGAAATGTGCAATCTGAAGCAGAACTTGCAAAAGAAGCTATGCAAATAGAAAAATATAACAAAAGGTTTGAACAATATAATAGAAGTATGTTATATGGAAGTGATATTATTTCTGTTATAAATTTAGCAGAAGATTATAATAATGTACAAGCAAGTGAACAACTAGGATATACACCAATGACATTGATAATAAATATAACAAATAACATAACAATAGTTGAAGGCTCAGAAAAAGCAAAATATGAAATAAAAGCAAAAAAACATATAATACTAGATGATAAAAAAGATTCTAGTGACACAGTAAAAAATATATTAAAAAATATAGATGATAAAATTGCTAAGATAGAAGAGGATTATATTAAGGTAGAACCAATTGACAATATTATTAGAATAAAGCAAACATATGATAATGAAATTAATGCATATACTAGGCTTGGGAGAACTACAGATGCAGATAATAAAAGAAAAGAATATAATGATAAAATGAAAGATTATGGTGGAAAAGATAAAGTAGAAAAAGATATAAAAATGTATACACAACTTAAGTCAACAAAAACAAATTTTACAAGTAAATATTTTACAGCCAAAGATGTAAAATATGATGATACAGGTAGAATGATAGCTATTACATTTGAAGAAGTAGAACCAAACCTTTAAAATATGTTAGCATAGGTTTTTAGAAAGGAAATTAAAATATGGAAAATGCATCAAAAGCATTAATAATGGCAGCCTCTATATTAATAGGTGTAATGATAATATCTATAGGAGTAGTACTTTTTAATATATTTTCTACATATTCAGCAAATGCACAAAAAGATTTAGAAGCAAAACAGATAGGAGAATTTAATGAGCAATTTTTGAAATATGTAAGTTATACCAATAGTAGTATGCCACCAGCAGAAAGAGAAGAAAAAAGAGTTATATTAACTGCACATGATGTAATATCTATAGCAAGTTTAGCAAAAGAAAATAATATAAATCAGGGGTTTTATAATGAAGATAAAACATATACTGCTCAAGAAAAAAAGTCAAGTGCAACAAAATATATACAAATAGATGTAATAGATAAAGGCAAAACAATTTCTAATTTTGAAGATAAACCCCAAGATACATATATAAATTTTATTAAAGATAATTCAGTATTAACAACTTCTAATGGAAGTACAGGTCAAAGTGTTGCAAAAATGAAACGTTATGTATGTGAGTATACTGAAGATGTAGTAATTAGTTCACAAACTAATAGAATAAAATATATGAAAATAAGAGCATTAGATTAATTTGTCTAAAAAACTTGAAATAGAACACAAATAATGTTATAATATAAGGAGGGAAATGTTGAAAAAAATAGTAATTCCACTAATAATAATTGTTATTGTAATAACAACCATAATAACTGCAATAATATTTTCTATTAACAGTTATAAATCTAATTTAAAAGAAATACAGCAACTAAATAGCGATTATGAATCTTACTACAATACAGAGCTTTTAGGAACTACAGTAATTTCAATAATTAACAAAACAATACACTTAAACGAAAAAAATGGTATCGAGAAAAACGAAAAAGGTGAATATAAGGAAAATGATACTAACTCAATAATTATAACAATTCAATTTAAAGGAAATGAAGACAAAATATACACATATAGAATGGAAGCAATAGGAAAGCAAGGCTCAGAGGCTTTTGTAAAAAACTTTGGAGGTTTTAC
The DNA here is from genome assembly GCA_947642455.1 of uncultured Clostridiaceae bacterium. GTDB lineage: Bacteria > Bacillota > Clostridia > TANB77 > CAG-508 > UMGS1663. The sequence goes on along the minus strand of CANRSN010000006.1, from coordinate 22,740 downwards.
ATTTAAATGTACAAAAATAGAATATCATGAAAAAACAAAAATGGTAAAAAGCCTATTTATAGAACAAATTTAGTTATTAATATTTTAAAATATAAAAATAAGAGTTACTATTTTAGTAACCATAAACAAGGGAGGAATTTATTATGGAGAATGCGTCAAAAGCTCTAATTATCGCAGGAGCAATAATATTAGCGGTATTAATTATAGGTATAGGAATGTCTGTATTTATGCAGGCTTCAAACTCAACAGGAGATAGTGACTTAACAGAATATGAAATTACACAATTTAATCAAAAATTTATAGCATATGAAGGAACAATATCAGGTTCAAAAGCAATGGCTTTATGTGATACAGTAAGAACACATAATGGTCAAAATAGTGATGATCCTACAAGACAAGTATTAGTAACAACAGAAGCTAGTGATATTACTGCAGATGATGCATATGGCACAGCTACAGAGGATGACTCAGATGAAAAATTTAAATCTGCAATAAATGCAAAAGCAAGTTTAAAAAATGGAAAATCATATAATGTAACATTCCAATATGACAAAAATACACAATTAATTATTAAAGTTAACATTAGAGATAAATCAAAATAGTTAATAAATCAGCCAACTTGGCTAAGATGGGAAGATAAATATGGAAAATGCTGTAGAAGCTTTAAAAATGGCATTTGCTGTCATAGTCTTTAGTATGGCATTAACAATAGCATTTACAATGTTCACACAAGCAAAAAATACTTCAGATATAATATTAGCACAAGAAGATGAAGCAACATCATATGAGTATTATACTTATGAAGAAGGGCAATCTGCTAAATATCAAAAAAGGATAGTTGGATTAGAAACAGTTATACCAACATTATATAAATACTATAAAGAAAATTATACAGTAGTATTTAAAGAAGGCACATATATAGATGGTAGGCTTTATGATGTAAAAAATTTAGTATTATATGAATCTAACTCAAAATATAAATCTGATGGTAAAATACTGTGGGGAGATTATAAATGGCAAACATATTGGGGAAATATAACAGATAGTAATCCAAATTATAAAAAAATATGCTCATTTGATATGGATGAAGAAATAAAAAGACGTGAACCTTGGTCAGGAAAGCAAAGTGATACAAAAGAAAATTTAGACCTATTTTTAAATGGAGGAAAATTTATTTCACCAGATAATAATAAAAGTAGAGATACAGATTATGGAGAAGGCTTTATAAAAAAATGTGGAGATAATCCAAAATTTGTAGAAGAACTTGGAGAATATGTCTATGAAAGAGATGAGGAAGGAAAAGTAGATTCTTCTGGTTCAACAACAATAACAATAAATGGAGAAACCACAAGTCTGTTACGAAAGAACAAAAAGAGAGTAATAACATATACATTAATAAAAAATATGTAATATATAATAATTAATGTAAAGATAAAATATTAGATAAATCATAAAAAAGGAGGAAATAATATGGAAGACAGTTTAGTTACAATTATAGCAATATTTTTAGCAGCAATCCTATTGTTTATATTTCCACTAATGTCCTTATCTGAAAGAAATGATGATATATCTCAGTTAGCTCTACAAACAGCAACAGACGAATTTGTAGATAATATAAGGACAACAGGAAAATTAACATTAGATGATTGGACAAAATACATAGGAACAGTTTCAGCAGGAGGTTTAGCAGTAGAGCCAGAAATAAAAATTCAAGTATTAGATGAAAACCCAGGAGTAAAAACAACACAAACTGAAATAACAAAAATAGGTGAAAATATATACTATAATTTATACACAAGTCAAGTAGAAGAAACATTAAATAAAAATAAAAGAATTATACTAAAAGAAGGAGATATAGTATCAGTAAGTGTAAAAAACACTAATAAAACATTAGCACAACAATTAAGAAACTTCTTCTATGCACTAGGAGGAGACGATACATATCAAATAGCAGCACAACATGGTGGACTAGTAACAGTAAATGGTAATAAATAAGTAAACAAAGGGGGCAGTTTTTAATTTTAACATCTAAATATATAGATGGTTTGAAGTTAAAACTGTTCCATTTATTTAAAAGAAAGGTAAACAAATGAAATTACAACACTTAACAGTTATATTTATAGTAATAGTAGTTCCAGTAACATTCATAATGTCTATGTATATGGGTGCACAAATAGACAGCATTCAAATACAATCAAGTTATAATACAAAGCTTATGGATGCTACTTATGATGCAATAAAAGCATTTCAATTAAATACAGTAAATAATAGGTATTCTTCTGTAAGTAATTCTAAAATAAGAGACATAGAAGCAGGAATATCAACTTTTTACAATTCCTTAGGAACAAGTATGGATATGAGTTCAGATGCTTTAAGGCAATATACACCAGCAATACTAAATACTTTATATGATGGATATTATATATATAGCAAATATTCAAATACAAAAAGCAATAATCAATATGAATATGGTTTACAACCTTACATATACTATTCATGTAGATATAAAAAAGGTAATACAGACTGTGTAATAAATTATACACTAGATAATGCAATAACAGTATATGGAACAGTAAGAGGTAAATATGTAACAAAAACAGGTTTTTTAATAAATCCATCCGAAATAGATACATTATCAGCACAAAGAATAAATGCTAATATACAATTAGATAGTTTAAAATATAAAGGACTAGACATAAAAAAAGAATATCTACAAGAAACTCTTATAATATTAGAAAATATAAATGGAAATGCAGTTGCAAGTAAACCAAAAACATATCCATATACTTTTTATAACAATAAAAAAGTATATTGGGATAAAGATAAAAAACATCCTGATGGTGGAAACTATTATTTCTGGTATGATAATTTTCAACAAACTATAATAAATGATCCAGCAACAAGAACATATGCAAACAATACTGTAGGGCAGAATAGAAGTGCTATTAGCTACTATGTAGAAGCATATAAATTCTCAAAATGGGTTAAAGAAAATTTAGGAGATATAACAGCAGAAGATGCAATAAATGCAAAAGGTGAGAAAATTAAGTTTGAAACAAATAACACATATGCAGAACCAATATTTAATTTTAGTTCAAATAATGACCCTGAGAAGTCAGAAGCATTATTTGAAACACATAGAAGGGCTGTAATAAGGTATACAATAGAAACAAGTCTAATAGCAGCAATGGCAAATTATAACTTATATACTACAAGTGGTTATGAATATGTATTACCAAAATTAAGTGAAATAGATTGGGAAAAAATAACATCAGAGGTATGTTTTACAACATTTTTACAAGGTTTACCAATAGGAGCAAAATATTACAATAGTTATTGTGTAATTGCAAATAATCAAAATAAAGAATTTATAAGCAAAACTTCAATGGTCATATTAACAGATGAAAATGGAGTAAAAACATACCATAGACCAAATTGTAAACATTTAATAGATAATATAAATAGCATAAACATAGATGGAGTATATACAAAATTACAAATAGCAAGGCAAACAGTAGATCTTTCAGATGATTCAAAAGTGTACTTTTTTCCACATGAGCCAACTTCAGGACCAATATACACATATTGCTATGACTGTATTGTAAATATTGCAGAAGTATACAATTTAGACCAATTAATAGATGGAGAGATTGTTATTATGGATCAAAATGATAGAGAAATACGTAAAATACAAAAAGATGCATTAAAAAAGGTAAGAGAGGCATATTTTACAGCATTAGCAAGAGAAAAATATGACTTATATTATTCAATAAGTCTAATTAGTGGAAGTTAAGAGTTATTACAATATAAAGAGAATATTAGCTTAAATATAATAATAAAATGAATATTCTAAATAGTAATAAATAAGTAATATATATAACATAAATGGGTAAAATACAATTAACGGAGGAAATTTTTATTATGAAAATTTTTAAAAAGTTAATTGTATTACTTTTTTTATTAGTATTATACTTATATGTTGCAAATATAACATTAATGCCTAAAAATATTATAATAATGCAAGGGGAAAATTTATCAGTATCAACTTTATGGGGAGTAAATATAAAACAAATAGCTACAACAAATCCAAATTTGGGGCAATATGATAGTAATAAACTAGGAATAGAACAAGTCTCAGGAGGAATAGACCAAGACAAACAGTCTGGTACAATAGACTTAGATGTAAATATTTTAGATACAATACCACTTAAAAATATAAAAGTAAGTGTAATTCCAAAAACAACAGTAATACCCTTAGGGAATTCAATAGGTATGAAATTATACACAAAGGGAGTATTAGTTGTAGGAATGTCAGAAATAGAAGGAACTAAACCATATGAAAATTCAGGAATAGAAGAAGGGGATAGAATAGTACAAATAAATGATACAGAAATAACTTGTACAGAAGATTTAGTACAAACAGTAAATAACTCTAATGGAAATCAATTAAAAATAAAATATATAAAAGATGAAAATGAAACCACAATGGTAGCAAATATGACACCTGCAAAAACAAAACAAGATGAGTACAAACTTGGGCTTTGGGTTAGAGATGCAGCAGCAGGAGTAGGAACAGTTACATTTTACCAGCCATCAACTGGAAGATTTGCGTCATTAGGTCATGGAATAACAGATGTAGACACAGGAGGACTAGTAAAAATAGCTAAAGGAGAATTAGTTACTGCAAATATATTATCTATAGTAAAAGGGAAAAATGGAACACCAGGAGAATTAAGGGGAACAATAGATGGAGGCGATAAACTAGGAGAAGTATATAATAATACAAGTTTTGGTATATTTGGAAAACTAAGTTCTACGAATAAGTTAGATATTTCTAGCCAAAATGAAATGGAAGTTTTATCAAGAGATAAAGTAAAAACTGGAAAAGCACAAATTATTTGTGAAATTGAAAATGGAAATAGAAAGTATTATGATATAGAAATAAAAAGAGTATATACAAATAATAATTCAGATAATAAAAGTATGTTAATTAAGGTTACAGATAGTGAACTTTTAGAGAAAACTGGGGGAATTGTACAAGGTATGAGTGGTTCTCCAATAATACAAGATGGGAAATTTGTGGGAGCAGTAACACATGTATTAGTAAATGACCCTACTACTGGCTATGGAGTATTTGCAGATTTAATGCTAAAAGAAATGGCAAGCTAAAAACAAGCAACTAGGAAAAATTCCTTTTGTTCGATTTTTGAACAGAACAATTCTGAGATAACAAAATTTATATTCTGCAGTGTTATTAATATTTATTTTTAGAAGTTTTTTACTGGCTTCGCCAATCGCTCTGGGTCATGCCCACTGTGGGAGCTTCCCTGCGCAAAACTTCTAAAAATAAATATTAATAACACTGCAGATAGTATAATACTTTGAATTGTTACTGTTCAAAAATCGAACAAAAGGGATTTTTCCCGTGTTTATTTTTTAAAATTTATATCCTATTTCAGTAACATCACCTGCACCCAAAGTTAAGATAATATCATCTTTTTGAATATGTTCTTTAAGGTAAGATATAATATCATTAAAATTAGAAATATAAATTGCATCTTTTCCTAAACTTTTTATTTTATTTACTAAATCGTTAGAAGAGATGTTATATGTATTTGTTTCTCTTGCAGCATAGATGTCTGTAACAATAATATTATCAAAATTAGTTAAAGCATCGGCAAAATCATCTAACAAATTTTTAGTTCTGCTATAAGTATGTGGTTGAAATACAACCCAAGATTGATTATATTGTTTCTTTTGAAGAGCCATAGCAGTAGCCTTTATTTCTGTAGGATGGTGACCATAGTCATCATAAATATTTACACCTTCATAAGTTTTAACAAATTCGAACCTTCTGTGTGCACCAGTATACTTTTTTAGTCCAGACTTTATGTCTGTTTTAGAGATATTATATGAGTCGCATAAAGCAATACATGCAAGTGCATTTGATACATTGTGAACTCCAGGAACCGATAACTCAATAGTGCAATAAAAGAAATTATTATGATATACATCAAAAATTGGAAAGCCATTTTTATTAAAAGTAATATTTTTAGCTACGAAATTAGCATTTTCACTCTCAATACCATATGTAACTGTTTTGGCAGAAGTATGATTACGCAATTTTAGGCAATATGCATTATCTGCATTTACAACTAATAATCCATCATCAGGTAATAACTTAACATACTTTATGAAAGCATTATTTATATTTTCTATATTTTTAAAATAATCTAAATGGTCATTATCGATATTAAGAATAATTTCAGCTTTAGGATGAAATTTTAGAAAACTTTCTACATATTCACATGCTTCTATAATAAAATATTCGCTATTTCCAATTTTAAAATTACCATTTATTTGCTTTAATGAAGCTCCAACTTGAATAGAAGGATCCATGTTAGCTTCTAAGAAACACAAAGATACCATAGAAGTAGTAGTAGTTTTTCCATGTGTACCAGAAACACAAATAGTGTTTTCAAAAGATTTTGTTATTTCTCCTAAAAAGTCAGCTCTTTCTACTGTTGGAATATGAAGTTTGCGTGCTTTTACAAGTTCTAAGTCATCTTGTTTTACAGCTGCTGTATATACTACTAAATTTGCTTTTGCTGTATTTTCAAAGTCATGACCAATTGTAACAGGTATTCTTTTTTGCAATAATTTGTTTGTTATATCAGATTTTGTTCTGTCTGAACCAGTAACATTAAAACCCCAGTGTTTTAGTATGCCAGCAATTCCGCTCATACTAACACCGCCAATTCCTATCATATGTATATTTTTATATCTTTTTATATTATCAATATTTGCCAATTTAAGTACACTCCTTTATGTTAATTTACTTTTTACATTATACAATTATAATGGCATTTTTTCAATAGTTTTTTATAAGTTTTTATCTTCTTTATAATAATATGTATTTTTTTCTGAAATATGTTAATTATAATAACAGAAAAAAATATTTTTAAAAATTTGTAAAAAACAGAAGGAAAAAATATTTTTTTGACGAATAATATTATTGTACATACAAGATGTACAAAATATTTTATACTAGTAGAAAGAGGTGCTCAAAATGCAAATAACAGATGTACGTTTAAGAAAAGTAAATTCAGAAAACAGAATGAAAGCTGTTGCTTCTGTAACATTCGATAACGAATTCGCAGTACATGATATTAAAGTTATCGAAAGCCAAAATGGATTATTTATAGCTATGCCAAGCAGAAAAACTCCAAACGGAGAATTCAAGGATATAGCTCATCCAATCAATGCTGAAACAAGAGAGAAAATTCAAAAAGCTATATTAGAAGCTTATGATGCTCCAGAAGCTCAAGAAGAATCAGCAGAATAATTATAAATAGAATTTATTCAGGGACTTCATTTAATGAAGTCCTTTTGAAATATTTAAAAGTAATTTTGTGGCTTATGGAATATTATTAAAAGTAATGTAAAAGTTATAATATGATAATTATGTAATTTCAAAAAGAACTCCCACCAATTATGGTGAGAGTTCTTCCTTTACTACATCAATAGCTCTGCAAACATTGATAATAGATTTTTGGTCTGTAATTTCCTTAAGAATTCTTAAGGAAATGCAAATATTAGAAGAGAAAATAGAATAAGCGACATTCTCTGTATATAGAAAATGTTTAGAAAATGGATTATTATATTCAAATCTAAAAAGAGAAGAAACAGGCTCATTATTTACTAAATTTAATGAACATAAATTTAATAAAGTAAACATTTCGTTAGAAACTTTAGGGACAAGGGCAGGGATTATAAAAAAATAATCACAAGTTAAAATCCCATCAATGTTTCCATCTTCAAACATCCGAATAAAACCAGAGTTATAAATATTTGCAGAGTGTAGTTCAATACTATAAACGAGAGGTAGAGTAATGGTAGACTGCATAAAAGTTCCTCCTTTATATATATTAGTTTATAATGTTATAATAATAGTTTAACATAAAATCCTAAATAATACAATACTAAGCTTACTTTTAAGTTTCGATATTTCTTTAAATAGCAAGTTTTAGAATAAAAAAACATACATAAATATTAATATTCTGTGTAATTTTATTAAATATAGTAGCCCAAAAGAGTACAATTTGTTACAATTCATAGTTTAAAACTAGAAGCTAATAGGCAATATAATATTTATTTTGTCGAAGTTTTTTACTGGCTTCGCCAATCGCTCTGGGTCATGTCCACTGTGGGAACTTCCCTGCGCAAAACTTCTAAAAATAAATATTATATTGCCTAAATAGATAATTAATATCTATGAATTATAACAAATTGTACTCTTTTTGGCTGTAAATATAACATGAAACTTGCTCAGAGTCATGAATTTACTAAAAGTTCAAAAATTGCTTTTGAGTAAATATTAGTTGCTAAAATTAATTTATCAATATCAACAAATTCATCTACTTGGTGACACATATCTTTATCGTTTGGAAAATTCATACCAAAAGATATGCAGTTAGGGAATGCTCTAGCAAAAGTAGCTCCACCAATTGCAATTGGTGTTAAGTTTAGGTTTGTTTCTTCATTAAAAATATTGCACAATTTTTTTACAAGCTGGTTATCTTTACTAATATATATAGCAGGATTTGATTTTAAAGTAGAGACAGTATTTCTAGCAAAAGTGGTTTTAAAAATATTTTCTATTCTATTTATATTAATACTTACAGGAATTCTTAAATTTATAGCAAGGTTTAAAGAATTATTTTTTATATATAATTGAGAAGGTGTTAAAGTAAGAGCACCAGATTCGTCTTTAAAATTTATTTTCATATTGTTTCCAGAATAGTTGTCACCAATATATTTATGGAAAGCATTTATTAAGCTATAGGAATTTATTTTAAATTCTTCAAATAGTTCATTTAATATAATTAGTAGTCTATTAATAGCATTTATACCTAAATCGGGGTGAGCACTGTGTGCTGCAACACCATATGAAGTTAATTTGATTTTTGAATTATCTATTTTATAAATATCAATTTCATAACTTTTACTAGAGATAGAATCTTTTAAAAAGTTTAATACATTTTCAATAGAAATGCTATTATCTAAATTTAATACTAAACTGCAAAATTTTGGTACTACATTAATAGCATTATTTTCACAGTTAATATCCTCTATTGTTATAGCAGAAGGAATAAGCTCTTGACTAATAAGAAGAGAAAGTACCGCTTTTTCAGCATAAATACATGGAAAGTCAGCATCAGGGCTAAAACCAATAGTTGGAATTTCTTCATGTTCTTTATAATAGTTAATACATTTCCAATCGGTTTCCTCATTTAGTCCAACAATCAATCGAACTCTTTTATTTATTTTTATGTTGTTATTAATACAGTAATCCATTACAGCTTTCATTGCATAAAGACTACTAATGACAGGTCCTTTATCATCTATAGCACCTCTACCAAAGATTAAGTTATTTTCAATAGTAGGAATAAAAGGAGAATAGTTCCAGTCTTCTTCAATTGCAGGAACTACATCTAGATGACCAATTATTCCAATTAGTTCTTTTCCTTCACCAAATTCGGCAAAACCGCAAAAACCATCTACGTTTTTTGTTTTGAAGCCTAAACTATTAGCTAAATTTAAAAAGTATTTTAAAGCATCATTGCAAGCTTTACCAAAAGGCATATCTGGATTATTTGTTTCTTCAGATATACTTGGATAAGTAATTAAATCACAAACTGAGTTTATAATATTTTGTTTTTGAGAAATTATATAATTTTTAAACATTTTAAAATTCATTCCTTGTAAAATATATTTAGATTTTTAAAGTGGGATGTACCTATAAACCCATATAGTTATATTTAAAATTGAGATATTAATAATACAGCAAAACTTATAAAATTTTAGATATAGCTATTATATGGTTACTGTTCGCTCTTTAAAATATACATTAGTCTATAAACTTTATATGTATATATTTTGCAACGATTTTGTGGGGACCTTCTTAGAAAATGTTTGAGCGATTAGCGAATTACATTTTCTTAGATGGGGAAGTGAAAAAATATATACATATAAAGTTTGTAGACGGATTAACTGTACAGAGTTAACAGTAACATTATATGTAAAATTATCTATTTTAGAAGAAAAATAGTAAATATTTTGTGTTGAACGTTTTACAAATCTTTTATAGAAGCATAATAAATTATTATATTTCCTAGGATATAAAAAGTATACTCCCATACACGAAATAACTGTGTATGGGAGTGGAGATTTAAAGAAAATAAGAGACTTTATCGCCTAATTTATGCCAAATATCACGAGAATTGGCTATATCTTCAACATTTAAGATAATGTCATACAGAAGAACATTGCCTCGGCTATTTGTAAGAACAGCATTTTCCTCTGGAACTTGAAGTTCCTTTAAATAAGCAAAAAAATCATCTTTTTTTTCTTCGTTAATAACTGCTTTGTAAATCATAATGTTTATCTCCTTTTTACGTAATGATAATTTAATTATACTACTTTTTGTGGCAAAATGCAAGTTTTTGCCAAATAACCCTTGACTTAGGCTAAAATTCGGTATATAATATATGCGCATGTAAAAAAGCGATGAAGTAGAATGTGGCTACGCCCTGTAAAGTATTGGGGTGGAGGGAACTTCTATGGAGTATGTCATGGCTTAGACCAGGCGGTAAGTTTTATAAAAAATAGCACTTATCCCAAACTAATCATGCAATTTGGGATTTTATGTTGGTGGCACATGAAACACCAGGGTGCGTTTAAAACTTCCGACCAATTTAATTCAAAATTTAAGGAGGGAAATTGTAAATGGCAACATCAAACAAAGTAGGAAGTGAAAGAATGAGAATAAGAATAAAAGCTTATGATCATGTACTATTAGAACAGTCTGCTAAAAATATAGTAGAAACAGCTAAAAGAACAGGATCAAAAGTATCAGGACCTATTCCATTACCAACACAAAAAGAAGTAGTAACAATCTTACGTTCTCCACACAAACACAAAGATTCAAGAGAACAATTTGAAATGAGAACACATAAAAGAGTTATTGATATTCTTTATCCAACACAAAAAACTGTAGATAGCTTAATGAAAATTGATTTACCAGCAGGTGTAGATATTGAAATAAAATTATAAGAAATAATTAATAACACAGAAAGTTAAAAAGCTTAAACATTAAACTTTTTAAATTTTCAAAACCAAGCTGATAAATTATCAGCCAATAGTTAGGAGGATTTTATAAATGAAAAAAGCAATTATAGGAAAGAAAATAGGAATGACACAAATATTCGATGAAAAAGGAAAAGTTATTCCAGTAACAGTTATAGAAGCAGGACCATGCACTATAGCACAAATAAAAACAATTGAAACTGATGGATACAATGCAGTTCAACTAGGATATGGAGAAGTAAAACCAAGCAAAGTAAATAAACCAGAAACAGGTCACTTCAAAAAAGCTAGTTTAACACCTAAAAAACACTTAAGAGAATTCAGACTAGATTCTTTAGAAGGTTTAAAAGTAGGAGATGAACTAAAAGCAGATGTATTTACAGCAGGAGACAAAGTAGATGTACAAGGAACAACAAAAGGAAAAGGTTTCCAAGGTGTTATAAAAAGACATGGACAATCAAGAGGACCAATGGGTCATGGTTCTATGTATCATAGAAGACCAGGTTCAATGGGACCAACATCAACTCCAGGTAGAGTTTTCAAAGGTAAAAAATTACCAGGACATATGGGAGTTGAAACAGTTACAATTCAAAATCTAGATGTAGTTAGAGTAGATATGGATAAAAATGTAATATTAGTAAAAGGTAGTGTACCAGGAGTAAAAGGTGCAATATTAAAAATAAAATCAAGTGTAAAAGCGTAAGGAAGGAGGAGAAGATAAATGCCAAAAATAGATGTATATAGCATAGAAGGAAAAAAAGTAAAAGAAATAGAGCTAAATGAAAAAGTATTTGGAATAGAACCAAATGAAGCAGTAGTACATAGTGTACTAGTTAATTATTTAGCAAATCAAAGACAAGGTACTCAAAGTACAAAAACAAGAGCAGAGGTTCGTGGTGGAGGAAGAAAACCATGGAGACAAAAAGGAACAGGTAGAGCAAGACAAGGTAGTATAAGAGCACCACAATGGATAAAAGGTGGTATTGCTTTAGGACCAAAACCACGTTCATATTACTACACAGTAAATAAAAAAGAAAAGAGATTAGCTATTAAATCAGCTTTAAGCTCAAAAGTATTAGAAAAGGAATTAATAGTTGTTGATACACTAGAAATGAAAGAAATTAAGACTAAAGAAATGGTAAAAGTATTAAACAACTTAAAAGTAGAAGGTAAAACATTAATGTTATTACCAGAGAAAAATGAAAATGTACAAAAATCAGCAAGAAACATTGAAGGAGTAAAAACTACATTAGTAAATACAATAAATATATATGATTTATTGAAATATAAAAATCTAGTTGTAACTCTTGATACTGTTAAAAAATTAGAGGAGGTGTACGCTTAGATGAAAGCAGAAGAAATTATAATTGCACCAGTTGTTACTGAAAAAAGTAATGATAATATGCAAGAAGGAAAGTATACTTTCGAAGTAAATAAAAAAGCTACAAAAGTTGAAATTGCAAATGCAGTTGAAAAACTTTTTGAAGTAAAAGTATTAAAAGTAAACACAATGACAGTAAGAGGAAAAAATAAAAGAGTTGGAAGATATGAAGGAAAAACTCCAGATTGGAAAAAAGCTATTGTTACAATAGATACAAATCCAGAAGCAAAAACATATCTTGCAAAAGGTGGAAAAGCTACAAAAATGAACAAAAAATATAAAGATTCAATAGATGAATTCATGGGAGCATAAATGTTAAGATAAATCTGTATAAAATAATTTATTAGGTAGGTAAAAATATGGATGAAAAAAGAAGAAAATGGTGCAAAAAATATGAAGTAAAAATCACTGATGGTGGTTTTATAGATAAATATTGTATACCAGAACATGTAAAACATATACTTCCAAATGGACCAGAAGGAGAGTCATATTTTATAGGTTTTGAAGGGAAAAAAAAGACCTATGAACAACTTACTGAAGAGGAAAAGCAAGACTATAAAGAGCAAATAGAAGAAATTCCGAAAATATTAAATGAATTTGTCAAGAATAAAAAGAATAGTCAAGAAGAAAGATAAAGTTATCGAGAAAGCACTCGGAAAATAAAGAATATCTGCTAATACGGAGCAGGAAAAGAAACCGTATAAAATTAGTAATAAGAGAAACAATCAAAAGCTATAGTTTTTCATTGTTTTGAGAAAGGAACGATAAAAATGGGAATGAAACACTTTAGACCAACAACACCATCATTAAGAAATATGACAGTTTCTACATTTGATGAAATAACAAAAAAGACACCTGAAAAATCTTTATTAGCAAAGAAAAAAGAAAAAGCAGGAAGAAATTCATATGGTAGAATAACAGTAAGACATCAAGGTGGTGGAAATAGACAAAAATATAGAATAGTAGATTTCAAAAGAAATAAAGATGATATGGTAGCAACTGTTATAGGAATAGAATACGATCCAAACAGAAGTGCAAACATAGCACTTATAGAATATGAAGATGGAACAAAGGCTTATATATTAGCACCAGTAGGGCTAACAGATGGAAGCAAAGTAGTATCAGGACAAAAGGTTGATATAAAACCAGGAAACTGTATGCCAATAGAAAGTATACCAGTAGGAACAATGATACACAATATCGAATTAAATCCAGGTCAAGGAGGAAAATTAGTAAGATCTGCTGGTCAAGAAGCACAATTAATGGCTAAAGAAGGAAAATATGCACATATAAGACTTCCATCAGGAGAAATGAGATTAGTATTAACAAGATGTAGAGCTACAATAGGAACAGTAGGAAATACAGACCATGAAAATGTAAAATTAGGAAAAGCAGGAAGAACAAGACACATGGGAATAAGACCAACAGTAAGAGGTTCTGTAATGAACCCAGTAGATCACCCTCATGGTGGTGGTGAAGGTAGAGCACCTGTAGGACACGCAGGACCAATGACACCTTGGGGTAAACCAGCATTAGGATATAAGACAAGAAAGAAAAATAAAAAATCAAACAAATTAATAGTAAAGAGAAGAAAGTAAGGAGGGAATAAAAAGATATGTCAAGATCAACAAAAAAAGTTCCATATGTTGCTCCAGAATTAATGAAAAGAATAGAAGCAATGAATGAGACAGGAGCTAAGGAAGTATTAAAAACATGGTCAAGAGCTTCTACTATATACCCTCAAATGGTTGGACACACAATAGCTGTTCATGATGGTAGAAAACATGTACCAGTATATATAACAGAAGAAATGATAGGTCATAAATTAGGAGAATTTGCTCCAACAAGAACATTTAAAGGTCATTCAGGAGAAAAAACAACAAAAAAATAAAATAAAACAAGGAGGGAAATAATGTGGAAAACCAAGAGGTTGTAATACCAGAAGCAGTAGCAACTTTAAAATATGCTAGAATATCTAGTAGAAAAGTAAAGATAGTAGCAGATTTAATAAGAGGAAAAAATGTTGACGAAGCATTAGCCGAAGTTAAATTTACACCAAAAGCTGCATCTGAAATAATAGAGAAATTATTAAAATCAGCAATAGCAAATGCTGAAAATAATCATAATATGGCACATGAAAAATTATATATTGCACAAATATATGCAAACCAAGGACCAACATTAAAAAGAATACGTCCAGCTGCAAAAGGCTCAGCAGTAAGAATTCGTAAGAGAACAAGTCATATTACAATAGTATTAAGAGAAAGAGATTAATAAAATAAGGAGGGAATAAAAGACATGGGACAAAAAATGGATCCACATGGATTAAGAGTTGGTGTAATAAAAGACTGGGACTCAAAATGGTATGCAAACAAAAAAGATTTTGCTGAGTACTTAGTTGAAGACCATAAGATCCGTGAATATGTTAAGAAAAAATTATATATTAGTGGAATTTCAAAAGTAGAAATTGAAAGAACTGCTAAATTTGTTAAAGTTAATGTTTACACAGCAAAACCTGGATTAGTTATAGGAAAAGGTGGAAACTTAGCAGAAACATTAAAAAATGAATTACAAAAAATGATAAATAAAGAAGTAAACTTAAATATAGTTGAAGTTAAAGATGTTGATACAAATGCTCAATTAGTAGCAGAAAACATCGCAGGACAACTAGAAAGAAGAATTTCATTCAGAAGAGCAATGAAACAATGTATGCAAAAATCTATGAAAGCAGGTGCTTTAGGTATAAAAACTGCAGTATCTGGAAGATTAGGTGGAGCAGACATGGCAAGAACAGAATTCTATAAAGAAGGAACAATACCACTTCAAACATTACGTGCCGACATAGATTATGGATTTGCAGAAGCAGACACAACATATGGAAAAATCGGTGTAAAAGTTTGGATATATAAAGGAGAAGTTCTTCCAGCTAAAAAGAAAGTGGAAGGAGGAGACAAATAATGCCATTAATGCCAAAAAGAACAAAATATAGAAAACAACAAAAAGGTAGAAACAGAGGTAAAGCAACAAGAGGAAATAGAGTAACAGATGGAGAATATGGACTACAATCTATAGATGCAGGTCTAATTACAACAAATCAAATAGAATCAGCCCGTGTTGCTATGACACGTTATATAAAAAGAGGGGGAAAAGTTTGGATAAAAATTTTCCCAGACAAACCAATAACAAAGAAACCAGCTGAAACTCGTATGGGTAAAGGAAAAGGAGCTGTAGAATATTGGGTTGCAGCAGTAAAACCAGGTAGAGTAATGTTTGAAATAGCAGGAGTAAGTGAAGATGTAGCAAGAGAAGCTTTAAGACTTGCTTCAATGAAACTATCTGTTAGAAGTAAATTTGTTAAAAAAGAAACTGAAATAGGTGGTGAAAGTGATGAAGATTAATAAAATAAGAGAAATGTCTTCACCAGAATTAGAAAAAGAATTAGGAGAATTAAAATCAGAATTGTTTAAACTAAGATTTAGTCTAGCAACAAATGGATTAGATAATCCTATGAGAATAAAAGAAGTTAAGAAAGACATTGCAAGAATAAATACAATATTAACAGAAAGAAAAATAGCAGACGCAAAAAAATAAGAAATAAAATTAAAAAGGGAAAACATGAATTGGTAAAAATTAATTTTTTGAGAATTAGTCAATCAAAAGGTATTCCCTGACACTAAAAGAAAGGAGATTTAAAAATGGAAGAAAGAAATCTTCGTAAAGTTATGATAGGTACAGTTAAATCTAATAAAATGGATAAAACAGTAGTTGTAGCAGTTGAGACAAGTGAGAAAAATAAAACATATGGAAAAATTCAAAAAAGAACATATACATTAAAAGCTCACGACGAAAAAAACGAATGTGGAATCGGAGATAAAGTTAAAGTTATGGAAACAAGACCTTTATCAAAAGATAAAAGATTTAGAGTAGTAGAAATAGTAGAAAAGGCTATTATAAAATAAAAAAGGAGGGTACTTATAATGGTACAACAACAAAGTATATTAAAAGTTGCTGACAACACTGGTGCAAAAGAAATAATGTGCATTAGATGTTTAGGTGGTTCATATAGAAAATATGCAGGCGTTGGAGATGTTATAGTTGCTTCTGTTAAAACTGCAACACCAGGTGGCGTTGTAAAAAAAGGAGACGTAGTAAAAGCAGTTGTAGTTAGAACAAAGAAACCAATAAGAAGAGCTGACGGTTCATATATAAGATTTGATGAAAATGCAGCAGTTATTATAAGAGATGATAAAAACCCAAGAGGAACTCGTATATTTGGACCTGTTGCAAGAGAATTAAGAGATAAAGAATACATGAAAATATTATCATTAGCTCCAGAAGTTTTATAGAGTTAATGAAAGCATTTTACATCATATTAAAATGCACAACAATAAACCAAACAAAGAGGTGAAATAAGAAAATGAAAATAAAAAAAGGTGATACAGTAAAAGTTTTATCAGGAAATGATAAAGGAAAAACAGGCGAAGTTTTAGAAGTAATACCAAAAACTGAGAAAATAATAGTAAAAGGTATTAATGTCAGAAAAAAACATGTAAAACCAAGAAAACAAGGTGAAGAAGGCGGAATAATACCAGTAGAATGCAGCATTCATTCAAGTAAAGTAAATGTAGTTTGTTCAAAATGTGGCAAAGCTACAAGGATAGGTTATGAAATTGAAAAAGATAAAAAAGTACGTGTTTGTAGAAAATGCGGAGCAAAAATGAAATAATAAAAGAAAGGAGGAATAAATAAGTAATGGAAAGTTTAAAAGAACAATATGTAAAAGAAGTTATTCCAGCATTAATGAAAAAATTTAATTATAAATCAGTTATGGAAGTTCCAAAACTAGAAAAAATAGTTATAAATGTAGGTTTAGGAGATATAAAAGATAATCCAAAATCATTAGAAAATGCAATAAATGATATAAAATTAATTACAGGGCAAGCACCAATTATTACAAAAGCAAAAAAAGCTATAGCTGCTTTTAAAATAAGAGAAGGTGTAAATATGGGATGTAAAGTTACATTAAGATCAGGAAAAATGTATGATTTTGCATACAAATTATTCAATGTAGCACTTCCTAGAGTTAGAGATTTTAGAGGAGTTTCTAAAAATTCATTTGATGGTAGAGGAAACTACTCAATGGGTGTTAAAGAACAATTAATATTCCCAGAAATAGAATATGACAAAGTAGATAAAATAAGAGGTATGGATATAATATTTGTTACAACAGCTAAAAGTGATGAAGAAGCAAGAGAATTATTAACACTTTTAGGAATGCCTTTTAAAAGCTAATATTATATAAATAAGAAAGGAGAAATCATGGCTAAAAAATCTTTAAAAGTTAAGCAAGCAAGAGAACAAAAATATAAGACAAGAGAATATAATAGATGTAAAATATGTGGAAGACCACATGCCTATATTAGAAAATATGGTATATGCCGTGTATGCTTTAGAGAATTAGCTCATAAAGGCGAAATACCAGGAGTAAGAAAAGCAAGTTGGTAATATAAAAAGTATGAATAGGAAAAGGAGGAAGAAAATTGAATACAACTGATCCAATAGCAGATATGCTAACAAGAATTAGAAACGCTAATAGTTCAAAGCATAAAACAGTTGATATCCCTGCTTCAAATATGAAAAAAGCAATAGCAGAAATATTATTTAAAGAAGGATATATAAAAGCGTTTGAAGAAATAAAAAATGATAATCAAGGTATTATAAGAATTACTCTAAAATACGATGAAAAAGGAGTAAGAGTAATTGATGGAATAAAAAGAATAAGTAAACCAGGATTAAGAATATATGCGTCAAAAGATGAGTTACCACGTGTATTAAATGGTTTAGGAATTGCTTTAATTTCTACATCAAAAGGAATAAAAACAGATAAAGATGCAAGAAATGAAGGACTAGGAGGAGAAGTCCTAGCTTATGTTTGGTAAGAAGGAGGGGAAATCAAGATGTCAAGAATAGGAAATAAACCTATTACTGTACCAGAAGGTGTTGAAGTTAAATTAGATGGAACACATTTAACAGTAAAAGGACCTAAAGGAACATTAGAAAGAGATATTCATAAAAATATGACAGTTTCTATTGAAGGAAATGAAATAAAAGTAACAAGACCTAATGAAGAAGCTATAAACAGAAGTTTACATGGATTAACAAGAACTTTAATTCATAACATGATAGAAGGTGTTGTTAATGAATATAAAAAAGAATTACAAATAGTTGGTGTTGGATATAGAGCACAAAAACAAGGAAATAAATTAGTAATGAATTTAGGATATTCTCATCCAGTAGAGATGGAAACTCCAGAAGGAATAACTTTTGATGTTCCAAATGCAAACACAATTATAGTAAGAGGTATAGATAAAGAATTAGTTGGTCAAACAGCAGCTGTTGTAAGAACAAAAAGACCACCAGAAGTATATCATGGAAAAGGTATCAAATATTCTGATGAACATATTAGACGTAAAGAAGGTAAAACAGGTAAGAAATAATAAAAAACAAATAATTTGTTTTAATATATAATCTGATTTAAATTGGCAAAATCTAATTTAAGAAAGGAGAAGAAAATGATTACAAAAACAGATAGAAAAGCAGAAAGATTAAGAAGACATAAAAGAGTTCGTAGAAAAATAAGCGGAACAGAAGAATGTCCAAGATTATGTGTATATAGAAGTAATAAAAATTTATTTGTCCAAGTAATAGATGATGTTAAAGGAAATACTTTAGTTCAAGCATCTACACTAGACAAAGAAATAAAAACAAAACATGCTAATAAAGAAGCTGCAAAAGAAGTTGGAGCATTAATAGCAAAAAGAGCTTTAGAGAAAAATATAAAAACTGTTGTATATGACAGAGGTGGATATATTTATCATGGAGTTGTAAAAGAATTAGCAGAAGCTGCAAGAGAAGCAGGACTAAAATTCTAAACTTTAAAATAAAAAAGGAAACATATTTAAGGTATTTATAATAAAAAATCTAGTTACTAAAAATACCAAGCAAAGAAGTGTATCCTAACATATAAAAAGAAGAAGGAGGGAAAAAAAGTGCACGAAGAAAATACATCTGAATTAAAAGAGAAAGTTGTAGCAATTAACAGAGTTGCAAAAGTTGTAAAAGGTGGTAGAACATTTAGATTTAGTGCAGTAGTTGTAGTTGGAGATGGTGCAGGACACGTAGGAGTAGGAAATGGAAAAGCAGCAGAAGTTCCAGATGCAATAAAAAAAGCTATTGAAGAAGCAAAGAAGAATTTAATAGAAGTTCCAATAGTAGGAACAACAATACCACATGAATTTATTGGAAAATTTGGTAGTGCAAGTGTAATGTTAAAGCCAGCAGCGGAAGGTACTGGAATTATAGCAGG
This sequence comes from uncultured Clostridiaceae bacterium, assembly GCA_947642455.1. Classification (GTDB taxonomy): domain Bacteria; phylum Bacillota; class Clostridia; order TANB77; family CAG-508; genus UMGS1663. The sequence goes on along the minus strand of CANRSN010000006.1, from coordinate 2,845 downwards.
AGGAAGTGTTAGACCTGTTATAGAGCTTGCAGGATATAGAGATATACGTACAAAAGTTATAGGAACAAATAATCCAAGAAACGTTGTATATGCAACACTTGAAGGTTTAAAACAAATGCAAACAATAGAACAAGTAGCAGCTAAAAGAGGTAAAAAAGTAGAAGATATTTTATAATTAAGGAGGTGTAAGCATAAATGAAGTTAGACGAATTAAAACCAGCTCAAAAAACAGAGACAAAAAAGAGAGTAGGACGTGGAATAGGTTCAGGTCTAGGAAAAACATCTGGAAGAGGACATAAAGGACAAAAAGCAAGATCAGGTGGAGGAGTTAGACGTGGATTTGAAGGAGGTCAAACTCCATTATATAGAAGATTACCAAAAAGAGGATTTACAAATATTCATGCTAAAGACTACACAGAGGTAACATTAACAATGCTAAGCAAATCAACAAAAGACGAAGTAACTGCTGAAACATTAATAGCAGATGGAATAATATCAAAAGCAAAAGATGGAATAGTAGTGCTTGGTACAGGAAAATTAGATAAAAAAATAACTGTAAAAGCTGTAAGATTTACAAAAGGAGCTAAAGAAGCAATAGAGGCTTTAGGTGGAAAGACAGAGGTGATTTAATTGTTTAATACGATAAAAAACGCATTAAAGACACCTGATATTAGAAAGAAACTAATGTATACAATAATCTTAATAGTAATATTTAGATTAGGTTGTTATATAACAATACCTGGAGTTGATTCTATTAAAGTTGTAGGAGAGTTACAAGGGCAAGGTCTTTCAACATTAATTGATATGATATCTGGAGGTGCATTCTCAAGATTATCAGTATTTGCGATGTCAATTAGTCCATACATAACAGCTTCAATTGTAATTCAATTATTGGGTATGGTTATACCTGCTCTAGAGAGATTAACTAAAGAAGGTGGAGAAGAAGGAAGAAACAAAATAAACAGATATACAAAAATACTTACTATAGTATTAGCATTTATAGAAGGACTAGGAATTTACTTGTCATATAGAGGTGCAGGTATATTTATAAATGATGGATTTTTAACAGGAGCTACTGTTGTAATATCATTAATGGCAGGAACAGCATTGCTTATGTGGCTTGGAGAACAAATTACAAACAAGGGTATAGGAAATGGAATTTCAATAATAATCTTTGTAGGTATTGTTGCAGGTCTACCAAAAGGTGTAGGAGAAGTATGGAACTTGGTATTTGGAGGGGCTTTTGATACTGTAAATTTATTAATAGCTTTAGGAATAATAATTGGAGCAATAATATTAGTTGCAGGGGTTGTATTTGTACAACAAGCTGAACGTAGAGTTCCAGTTCAATATTCAAAAAAAGTAGTAGGAAGAAAAATGGTTGGAGCACAAAGTACTCATATACCACTAAAACTTGCTATGGCAGGTGTAATGCCAGTAATTTTTGCTAGTAGTTTCATGACATTTCCAGCAATGATAATTCAAATGTTTAATAGTAATATAGCATATGAAACTGGTTTTTGGAATGTAATATATAATTTCTCAATTGCAACATCTTCAACTCCAGCAGATTGGGGATATTCTGTTGCTAATGCAATTGTATATTTATTACTAATAGTAGGATTTACATTCTTCTATACTTATGCAACATTTAATCCAGCAGAAGTATCTAACAATATTAAGAGAAATGGTGGATTTATACCAGGAATAAGAGCTGGTAAACCAACAACAGATTATTTATCATCAATAATTTCAAAATTAACAATCTTTGGAGGAATTTTCTTAGCTATAATTGCTATACTTCCAATGTTTATGAGATTTACACCAATTAATCTTGCATTTGGTGGTACTTCAATACTTATTGTGGTCGGTGTTGCATTAGAAACAGTACAACAGCTAGAATCTCAACTTGTAATGAGACATTATAAAGGTTTCTTAGAATAATAAATATTTATAGTTCTTCTATATATAATATATAGAAGACTATTTTTTTGGAAGAACGCATTTAAGTTTCAGTATTTCAAAAAATACCAAAACTAGAGGAAACATAATATTGACAATTATAGTAAGAAATGGTATAATAAAAGACACATGGGTAAAATGCCCAATGTTTTATATAGAGATTCCATTTCTAAATAAATAGGAATGGAAAAAGAATCTTATTAATATCATATTAATAATCAAGGAGGAGACAACATGAAGGAAAGAGAAAACAGACGGTGGAGATTGCTGCTTGTAGCTATTATACTGTGTGCATTAATTGCAGTATCAGTAAAAAGCTGTAGCATGATGGAACAGGCGTCGAACAACACAGAGGCAAGTATGCCTTCTAATTCAGAAACAGAAGTTTTGGTGGAGGAAACTGAAGAAACTTCTATTGTCATAACAACGGAAACTACTACAATTTCAGAGACTGAAACAGAAGTAGAAAGTATTGAACAACCTGAAACAACTGTAGCAGAGACAGAGTTGGAGACAAAAGCACAAAGTAGTGTTAAGAAAAATAGTACAACAAAAAAGAAGACTAGTACAACGAAAAGAACAACAACAATTTCAGGAACTAATAAAAATGTAGTACCAGTTCCGCCAATCATCCCAGAGACAACTGGGCAAACAGAAGCAAGTATTATGGAAGGAGTAAGTGGTGTAAGTGCAGTGCCAAGCCAAAGTAGTGCTGAGGCAGAAGAGACAACAAGTGGTGTAAGAGTAATTCATTCTGGTACAAATCCAGGAATAGTGACAGGAGGTTCATCAGGAGGTTCAGGCTCTGGAGGAGGAAGTTCTTATAATCCAACACAACCGTCAGAAAGACCAACAGATCCATCAGAAACGAATCCACCAGAAG